>JAYVEG010000251.1:0-26015 GCA_043748985.1 Rhodospirillales bacterium | reverse complement strand
GGTCAGACCTTACCGACGCGGGCGAGGATGTCGGGTGGGAGCTGGATTTCTGGGTGGGCGGCCTCGATGTCGCCGGTCAGCGTCGCGGCTTCGTCGAGTGCGTCGAGCATGTCGAGGGCCTGAAGTTCGCCGCGAAGCGCGCCGAACCAGAGGCCGGAGCCTGGGGGGGCTGCGGCGCGGACGCGGGCGAAGCGGCCGCGGGCCATGGCGGGTTCGCCGGCGGCGCGGCCGGCCCAGTCGGTCTGCACGTCGAGGACGGCGAGGGAGAAGACGGCGTCGCGCTCGGCGTCGGTCATGGGGCGGGTGATGCCGGGCTGGGAGAAGGATGCGGTCTTCAGGCCGGATTCGGTGGCGACGGTGCGGGCGAGGTCGAGGCGGCCGGCGTTGGTGAGGGTGGTGAGAGCCCATTGCGCGGTGTCGAGGCCGGGGCGTTCGCGCCAGGTGCGTTCGGCGAGGGTGGTGAGGCTGTCGGTTTCGCCCATGGCGGTGAGGGCCTGGGCGATGCCGCGGAGGCAGGCCCACCAGAGGCCGGAGCCGGGCTCCGTGGTGGCGCGGACGCGTTGCAGGCGGCTGCGGCCGAGGGCCAGGGGGTTGGGGCCGCGGGTGGTGGCGGAGGTTGCGCCGGTTTCGAGGTCGAGCATGGCGAGGCAGAACAGGGCGTCGCGTTCGGCGTCGGTCATGGGAGCGTCGGAGGTGACGAAAGGGGCTTCGTCAAGGCGGAGATCGCGGACCAGGGCGCGGGCCGGGGCGTATTTGCCGGCGTTGACCATGGCGGTCATGGCGCGGAGTGCGATCTCGCGTTTGCGGGGCTCGCCGCCGTTGGGTGCTGCGGGGAGGGCGGCGAGGCGGGAGGCGAGGTCGGGTGCGGTGGCCTCGGCGGCGCATAGGACGGCCTCGGCGCGGGCGGTCCAGCCGATGTCCTCGGTTTGGCCGTCTTCCATGGCCAGCTCGCCCAGGGCGCGGCGCATGGCGTCGCAGGCCTCTGCGGCGAGCAGGAACTGGGTTTCGAGCACGGGGCGGGGGGTGCCGGCGGCGAGGCGGCGGATGCCGCGGGCGTAGAGGAGGGAGCCGAGGTTGAGGGGGACGAGGCGGGCCATCTCCTCAAGGCTGCAGGTGCGCAGCTGTTCGGGCAGGGCGGTGAGGGCGTCGAGCGAGAGAGCGTAGCGGGTGCGGCAGGCAGCGGTCAGCAGCGCCCAGGCGTGATCGGCGGCCTCGAAGGCGCCATCGTTCATGCTTTCGGTGTAGGCGCGGCCGGCAAACGCGATGAAGGGGTCGCCGGTGGGGTCGACGGCTTCGGCGCGGCGGGCGAGGTGCTCGCAGAGGAGGCGGCGGAGGGTTGTGCGGTCTTCCTCGAGGTCGAGCGGCGCGTCGCTGGCGTAGGCGACGAGGGAGTGGCTGTCGATGAGGACCTGGACATGGGCGAAGCCGGACTGGCGCAGTAGGGTTTCGAGGCTGTGGCGGTTCTGGATGACGAGGTGGAGGCTGGGCGACAGCAGCGGGATGATGATGCCCGGCGGGGTTGTTGGTTGGATGTCCTCACCGTTGGGGGTGGTGAGGACGAGGACGCCGCCGGGCTTGAGCATGGCGCGGAGGGTGCGGACGAAGGCGCTGGGGGAGGGAACGTGCTCGATGACTTCGGAGCCCATTACGACGTCGATGGTGCCACGGGCCTCGTCGTCGTCGCGGAGGTAGCGAAGCTCGATGGGGAGGCCGAGCGCGTCGCGGCCGAGGGCGGCGAGAGGGGCGGGGTCGATGCCGAGGCCCGTCCAGCCCTTGGTGTTGAGGGCGAAGTCGAGGCCGAAGCCGTAGCCGCAGCCGACCTCCATGTAGGCGGTGCCGGGGCCGTGACGGAGCTGGGCGAGGGGACGGGTGATGAGGGACACGCCGGCGCCTTGCTGGACGTAGAAGGGGACGCGGCCGCGGTCGTTGAGCTTGGGCTCGGCGTAGTCGGGGGGGATCTGGCTGTCGTAGAAATGGGCGGTGCAGGCGGGGCAGTGCAGGACGTGGAGGCGCTTGGCCGGGTTGTCGGGGAGCTGGACGTCGACGGTGAGCACGAGCGTCTTGGGGGCGGTGGAGTCGCAGTTCGGGCATTTATGGGCGGCGAGGTCCGGCGGGGTGGGCGCACCGGCCGGGTTGAAGACGATCGTGGGCGGCTGCACGACGCTGGGGAGCAGGCGCTGGGACATCTGGTTCATGGGGCGGTTTTCGACGGTTGGGCGGCGGGTTGCAAGGGCCGCGCTAAACCTCCGCTGCGGGAAGGAGCGGGCGGCCGATGCCGCGGTATTCGAAGCCGGCGGCGGCCATGGCGCTGGGGTCGAAGACGTTGCGGAGGTCCATGACTAGGGTGCCCTGCATGGTCTGTTTGAGACGCTGAGGCGAGAGGGCGCGGAAGTCGTTCCATTCTGTGACGACGACGAGGACGTCGGCGCCGCGGGCGGCGTCGTAGGCGTCGGTGCAGAAGGTGACGCCTTCGGGGAGAAGGGTGCGGGCGTGGTCCATGCCGACGGGGTCGAAGGCGCGGATGGCCGCACCTTCCTCTGTGAGGCGGCTGACGATTTGGATGCTGGGGGCGTCGCGCATGTCGTCGGTCTCGGGCTTGAAGGTGAGGCCGAGGATGGCGACGGTCTTGCCGTGGACGCTGCCACCGCAGGCCTGGACGATGCGGGCGGCCATGCCGGACTTGCGGGCGTCGTTGACCTGGACGGTAGCCTCGACGAGGCGGGATGGGGCACCCCAGTCTTGCGCGATGCGCATGAGGGCGAGGGTGTCCTTCGGGAAGCAGCTGCCGCCGAAGCCTGGGCCGGGATGGAGGAACTTGCGTCCAATGCGGCCATCGAGGCCGATGCCGCGGGCGACGTCGTGGACGTCTGCACCTACTTTCTCACAAAGGTCTGCCATCTCGTTGATGAAGGTTACTTTCATCGCGAGGAACGAGTTGGCGGCGTATTTGGTGAGCTCGGCGGTTTCGAGGTTGGTGAAGAGGATGGGGGCCTCGATGAGGTAAAGCGGGCGGTAGATGCGGCGCAGGACTTCGCGGGCGCGCTCGCTTTCGGTGCCGATGACGATGCGGTCGGGGCGCATGAAGTCGCCGATGGCGCTGCCTTCGCGGAGGAATTCGGGATTGCTGGCGACGTCGAATTCGAGGTCGGGGCGGGCCCTTTGCATGATCTCGGCGATGCGGCGGCCGGTGCCGACGGGGACGGTGGATTTGGTGACGACGACGGCGTAGCCGGTGAGGGCGAGGGCGACTTGCTCGGCGGCGGCGTTGACGTAGGAGACGTCGGCGTGGCCGTCGCCGCGGCGGGTTGGGGTTCCGACGGCGATGAAGACGGCGTCGACGCCGGCGACGGCTGCGGCGAGATCCTTGCCGAAGGAGAGGCGCCCGGCGGCGACGTTGTCGGCGACGAGGCGGTCGAGGCCGGGCTCGAAGATGGGGATATTGCCGGTGAGGAGGGCGTCGAGCTTGGACTGATCGACCTCGACGACGGCGACTTCGACGCCGAGGTCGGCGAAGCAGGCGCCGGACACCAAGCCGACATAGCCACCACCGATCATCGCAATACGCAAACCCAGGTCCTCCGCTGTAGGCGGCGCAATCCACCACATCGCGCCGTCAGGGGCGAGTCTCGACAGTCCGCCATCACGCGCGAGGGTTGCACGGCCGGGCGGCGACGTCGTCGAGGCTGCGCTGTTCGGCGGCGGCAAGGACTGATTCGCGTTCGGCGAGGCGGCGGTCGCGCAGGGCCTCGATGGATTCGAAGGCTGTTCGGCACGCCGTGAGTTCGGCGCGGCAGCGCGCCACCTCGGCCTCGGTGTCGTCATGGCGGGCGCGGGCCTGGGCGACGCGCTGGCGCGCGGCGGGAAGCCAGGCGGCTAGGGCTTCGACCAGGCTGTCGTCGCCATTGGGGCAGGAGGCGCGGTGGGTTTCGTCGACGATGCTGCGTTCGGCGGCGCGGGCGGCGTCGTTGGCCTGGGTTGCGGTGGCGATGCCGGCGATAAGGGCGACCTGGGAGGCGTCGACTGCCAGGCGTCGGAGGCGGAGGACGGTTTCGAGAGGGTCATGCGACATTGGGGTCGGCCTCGATGAGGATTGTGAGGGCGGCGAAGGCTTCGGCGAGCGTGGTGCGGCTGGTCTTGTCCTGGCGCATGAGGGATTCAATGCGTGGGGCGAGGCGGAGGGCGCGGTCGGCGGCGGGGTCGGCGCCGGGGCGGTAGGCTCCGAGGCGGACGAGGTCGGCGAGGTCTGCGTGGAGGGCGAGGATGGCGCGAGCTTCGCGGATTGTGGCGGCCTCGGCATGCTCGAGACAGCCGGGGACGGTGCGGGAGAGGGAGCGGAGCACGTCGATGGCGGGGTAGCGGCCGGTTTCGGCGATGCGGCGGTCGAGCAGGGCGTGGCCGTCGAGGATGCCGCGGACGGCGTCTGCGATGGGCTCGTTGTGATCGTCGCCTTCGACGAGGACGGTGAAGAGACCGGTGATGCTGCCGGCCCCGGGTCCGGCGCCGGGTCCGGCACGTTCGAGGAGGCAGGGCAGTTCGGCGAACATGCTGGGCGGGTAGCCGCGAGTGGCGGGGGGCTCGCCGGTGGCGAGGCCGATTTCGCGGAGAGCCAGGCAAAAGCGGGTGAGGCTGTCCATGAGGAGGAGGACGGAACGGCCCTGGTCGCGGAAATGTTCGGCGACGGTCATGGCGGCGTAGGCGGCTTCGCGACGGAGGAGGGGGGGTTGGTCGGACGTGGCGACGACGACGACGGCGCGGGGCATGGCGGGGCCGAGGTCGTCCTCGATGAACTCCCGGACTTCACGGCCGCGTTCGCCGACGAGGCCGAGGACGACGACATCGCAATCGGCCTGGTGGGCGAGCATGGCCAGGAGCGTTGACTTGCCGACACCGGAGCCGGCGAAGAGGCCGAGGCGCTGGCCCTGGCGGCACGTGGTGAAGAGGTCGAGCGTGCGGACGCCGAGGCTGATTCGGGCGCCGAGGCGGTTGCGGTGGGCGGCGGGGGGCGGGGATGCGCGGACGGGCCTGGGTGTGCCGGTGGGCAGGCTGCCACGGCCGTCGAGCGGGCGTCCGAGGGGGTCGATGACCCGGCCCAGCCATGAGTCGGCGGGTGCGAGGCAGGCGCGCCCCGTGTGGTTCGGCAGGGCGGCGCCCGCGTTGATCTGGAGGACGGCGCGGGTGCCGGGGCCGATGCCGGTGAGGGCGCCGAGGGGCATGGCCTGGGCGGCGCCGGCCCGAAATCCAACGATTTCGGCCGGGATGGGGGCGGTGTCGCGGGACCGCAAAACGAGGCGGTCCCCGAGGCCGAGCAGAGGGCCGAGTCCGGTGATGGTGACGCCGAGGCCGGAGGCGGCATCGACGTGGCCTACTGCTGAGACCGATGCAAGTGCGGGCAGCCTGCTGCGGGCAGCGGCCATACGGTCTGCAACTGAGGGTTGATACATATCGTGGCTTCTCATGTATTTACAGGATTTCAGTGTAGTGCACGAAAGGTTATCGGATCGTTTATCTCATTCTTGGAACGATGCTACGCGAAAAAATTGTAGACAGACACACCTTAGGGTTGCATTCATCATCATGAAAATCTGGACAGGAGCATAGAAATGCGGGTTTTGATCGTGGAAGATGGTGGGCTGTCCAACCGTGACCTGGCTCAGTTGCTTCGCAGCAATGGCGTGATCGTGGATCAGATCGAGCGTGGCGAGGACGCTTTGGCGCTGGCGAAGCACTACGATTACGACGTGCTGCTGGTGGACCTGATACTGCCGGACATGGAGAGCTATGACCTGGTGCGCCGGATGCGGTCGGCGCGGATCGACACGCCGATCATCGTGCAGGGGCCGCAGACGCGACCGCAGGCCCGGGTGAAGGCGTTCGGTGTGGGTGCGGACGACTTCATCACCAAGCCCTACGATCATGCGGAGCTGTTTGCGCGGATGCAGGCGATCATCCGTCGCAGCAAGGGATACAGCCAGCCGACGCTGCGGTGTGGTCCGCTGGTGCTGAACCTGGACAGCCGGGAGGTGCTGGTTTCGGGCACGTCCGTGCACCTGACGGGCAAGGAGTATTCGATCCTGGAGCTGTTGGTGCTGCGTAAGGGGATGGTCCTGACGAAGGAGGTGTTCCTGAACCACTTGTATGGCGGGATCGATGAACCCGAGATGAAGATCATCGACGTTTTCATCTGCAAGCTGCGCAGGAAGCTGGCGGATGCTGGGGCGCCGAACGTGATCGGGACGGTCTGGGGCCGGGGCTACATGGTGCGGGATGTGTCGTCGCACCCGATGCTGGCGACGACGGTGGCTGCTGTGCCGGCGGCTCCGGTGGCTTCTTTGGTAGAGCGTTTGTCGGCCTGATAGGCTGACGTGCCTGGTTTGCACGGCTAAAACAGTCCGTGCAGGAACCAGGAGAGGTTACCCGTTCGAGGGTCTAGGCCGTTGCCTTCCCTGAACAGCCAAAACCGCTGCCCGGTGTCGTCCTCGACCTGGAAGTAGTCTCGGACGGCAAGAGGCGTGTCGTTGCGCCACCATTCTGCCTGGACCCGTTCCGGCCCTTCTGCCCGGCGGACGCGGTAGCGGCGGCGGCGCCAGGTGAAGGCGATGGGGGGCTGGTCCGGCAGTGCAGCCAGAGCCTCCACGGGCCGCGGCGGATCGAACAGGCGTGCCGGGGCATGCAGCCTTGTCGGCCATGGCTCTGATTTTGCAGTATGTTTTTTGGGCGGGGTGCGGCGATGTGCCCAGGCGGGTTTCCAACCTAGCAAAGGAGGGTCTGCGTCGGCCGCCATTTCGGGTTCGGGTTCCACGAGGCGCAGGTGGTTGTCCGGCCGGGGTGTGGCAGCGCGATCCGGAGGCTGGAAGGATACCAGGGTCAGGTTTGGCTTCTGGGGGAGCAGAAGGCTTTCTGTCGTGCGTTGCTGCCCGTGGTCCGTTGATGTGTCATTTTCAACGGGTGGTTCGGGTGGAGCGGCGTGGATGGTCGGGTCAAGCCCGACCATGGCGGGGTTGTTCGGCGTTTTGGCTCCTACCGCGCGTTCCGGCCATTCGCTTTCGAGGGGGTGGGCCTGGAACACGCGATCGGGGCCGAGGCGGTTGGTCAGGCGGTCCACCAGGCGGGTGACGTCTTGCGGGGCATGGGCGCCGGCCTGTTGTTCCCATTGCAGGGGTTCGGCCAGGGGCACCAGCGCCTGCATGGCCTCCACGCCCAGGCCGGGGTCGATAGTGTCCAGACGTTCGGCCAGCATGCGGACCAAATGTGGCGCATCGCGGGAGGGGCGGGCAGTGCCGATGCGGATGGCGGCGACGTGGCTGTCGACTCGCTCGAACAGCAGGTCGATCTGTCGGGCACCGAGGCCGGCACGCTCCATTTCTTCGCAAAGCGGGGTGAGCAGGTGGGCAATGGCGATGGCGAGGCTGTCGGCGGTGAGCAGCGGTTCGAGGAAGGCGGCGCGGCGCTGCAGGATGGTTTCGGGCGCCAGGGGGTTGAGGGGTTCGTGGACCTGGCCGTGCGCCTGGTCCAGCCGGAGGCCGGGGAGGGTGCCGAAGCGTCGGGCGAGCAGGGCGCGCGGAATGCGGCCGAGGTGGTGGATGCGGTCGAAGCCGAGGCGGCGGAGGGTGGCTTCCTGTTCCGGCGGCAGGCGGAGGGCTGCGATGGGGAGGGGGGCGATGGCGGCCGCATGCTCGCCAGGGGGGGCGATGATGACGGGGGCTGTGCCGGCGTGCCGGGCCAGGGCGTGGGCGGCGCCGGGGGTGTCGGCAACGGCGGCGCGGGCGTGGAGGCCGTCGCGGGCGAAGCGGGCGATGAGGGTTTCGAGCAGGGCGGCCTCGGTGCCGGCCAGGTGGGCGCAGCCGGTGATGTCGAGCCAGATGCCGTCGGGGGCGTCGATGGAGACGAGCGGCGTGGTGCGGTGGCACCAGCGGGCGAGGCGTTCGAGGGCGTGGCGGTCAGCGTCGGGCTCGGCGTCGATTATGTCGAGGCCGGGGATGATCGCGAGCGCCTGGGCCAGGGCCATGCCGGGGCGTAGGCCGAGGGCTGTGGCGGCGGGATCGGTGGCGGCGATGATGCGGCGGCGGCCGTCGTGGAGGGCTGTGACGAGAGGAGCCGTGACGGGTGGTGCCTTGACGGGTGGTGCCGTGACGAGGGGATTTTCAGGCGACGGCGCTATGCGGCGCCGTAGCCGATCCGTAGGCCAATGGGGGAACCAAACCGAGACGACCCGACGCATCGCAAGCCTCCATTATCCAAGATCCCGTGCGTCCGCCGCGGCAGCGCGTCAGTTCCAGCCGCCACCGCATCCGGCCGAGACCGGGAATGTGGGGGGCGTGCGGGATGGGGGGGGCGGAGGGTTGGGGGCCGATGCGCCAGCGGGTCATGGCGGCCAGCGCGCCTTCGGGCTGGGTGCGACGGCGCAGCAGGAGGGCCAGTGCGCCGCCGGCCTGGGCCGCGAGGTGCAGGCGGCGGGAGACGGTGAGCGAGACGGGCGCGGTGATCTCGGCCACCACGCCGGCGAGGCCGGGGTGATTCAGCGCTTCTTCCATGACCAGCAGAGCTTCGGTTCCGGCCTGGACGTAGATGACCCGGGCGGGGTGGAGGCCGGCGGCGGCGAGGGCAGGTGGGAAGAGGTCGGGCCGATGGAGGACCCAGAGCACCGGGCCGGGTCGGCGGGCGAGGATTCCGGCGGCGAAGAGGGCGGGGGCGGCGGCGAATTCGATGTCGATGCCGGAGCCGGTGACCTCGTGCAAGGCAGCGGTAGCGAGGCCGCCGCCGGGGAGGGCGGCGTCGATTTCGGGGATGCCGAAGGGGAGGGTGGCGCTGGCGGTGGAGGGGCTGTGACGCTCGATGCGGGCGATGGTGGCGCGCAACTGGTCCAGGTTGGGGGTCATGGGGCTTGGCGGCATGTTCCTAATTTGTTCTTATTAGGATCGTGCGTCAACGACTCGATGATGACGAGCGCGGCATTGGATTAGAATTGGAATGCAAAGTGCTTTTTATAAAGCAAAAGAAAATCAGCTAGAGGGTTTTGCCGCTGCCTTGAGGGCGCGGAAAGCCCGGACGATGGCGTCGGCGCGGACGAGGTCCGGGTTGCGGGCCAGGGGGCCGCAGGTTGCGGGGGCCGGGGCCTCGGCGAAGTCCTCGAGGGCTTCGGTTTCGGCGTAGCTCATGGCGCCGATCACGCGCTGGCTGCCTGGGGCGCGTTCGAGGGCGGCGTCGTCGGGGTCGGTGGTTCGGGTGGCGTCGAGGATGGTGGCGCGGCGGAGGTCGAAGGCCCAGGCTTCTTCGCGCAGCCCGCAAAGGGGGGCGAGGGCGGCCAGGGTGCCGAGGTTGACGGCGCGGTCGAGGGCCGCCTGGTCCTGGGCCATGGCGGGGGAGGCGCAGAGGAGTGCCAGGATGATCCAGGGTTTCATGGCGGCTAGAGTGACACGGACAGGTGGTGGAGTCAGCTTCGTGCATGGCCTTAGGCTCATGCGGGTGGGTGGGCGTGTGCCCCGGGGACAAGCCCGGGAGTGAGGTGTTTTGTTGGCATGTTTTGTTGACAGGCGGCGGGGTTCGTCGCCTGTTTGCGGCAACGATAACGAGGGAGACGTGCGATGATCCGCAGCAGCCTGGTTGCCAGCTTAGTGACCTGGGCGCTTTGTGCCGCCGGGGCGACGCATGCGCAGACCGTGCCGCAGATCGCGTATGATGCGAATGCCGAGTTCCTGAAGCTGCCGGAGAACATGTATCTCGGCGAGGTGTCGGGCGTGGCGGTGAACAGCCAGGGGCACGTGTTCGTGTTCAACCGGGGCAACACCAATGGCCCGGCCTATGCGGCGGCGGCGGCGCAGCTGCTGGAGTTCGGGGCTGATGGGACGTTCATCCGGGAGATCGGGAAGAACCTGTATGCGTGGTCGTTCGCGCACGACATCAAGGTGGATAAGCAAGACAACATCTGGGCGGCCGACAAGGGATCGGACATCGTGGTGCGGTTCAACCCGGCCGGGCGGGTGACGATGGTATTCGGGCGCAAGCAGGAGGCGTCGGACGAGGATACCGAGCCGTTGAAGCACCCGAAGCCGCCGCTGCCGGCCATCGACGGGCTGTTCCGTCAGGTGACGGACATCACCTGGGACCGGGCTGGGAATGGCTATATCAGCGACGGGTATATCAATGCGCGGGTTGCAAAGGTGTCGCCGACAGGGGAGTGGCTGACGTCGTTCGGGGGGCCGGGGGATGGGCCGGGGCAGCTGAACACGCCGCATAGCATCGCGATCGATGCGGAGGACCATATCTATGTGGCCGACCGCGGCAACCGGCGGATCCAGGTGTTCGACACCGAGGGCCAGGTGGTGCGTGTGATCACGATCGACGTGCCTTACGACGCGAATGCGAAGCCGGCGATCGGCAACAAGCCGAACCAGAATCCGCCGGTTGGGACGGCGAAGACGATGGTGGCGGGGGCGCCTTGGACGGTCTGCATCACGCCGCCGCCGAACCAGGTGCTGTATGCGTCGGACGCGTATCCCGGGCGGATCTACAAGATGACGCTGGATGGGAAGCTACTGGGCGTGCTGGGCGAGAGCGGCAAGGCGCCGAAGCAGTTCGGGTGGATCCATGAGATCGCGTGCCCGTCGGAGAACACGCTGTTCGTCGCGGAGCTATTGAACTGGCGGGTGCAGAAGCTGGACCTGCATCCTTAGGGAAGGGTCAAGGGTTCACGGGGAACAATTTCTCCGTGAACCCGCACGGTTCAGCCACGTTGATAGAGCGCCCATCCTTCAACATGGCTCGGAGAGTGTCTCGTGAACAACATCATTTATATCGTGGGTCTGATCGTGGTCGTGGTTGCCGTGCTTTCGTTCTTCGGGCTGCGCTGATTTCATTACGGATGTCTGGTGGTGGTGCAATGCGCGCGTATTGCACCCTACCGGTTTAACCTTCCAGCATTTGTACCCCTTCGCGCCGGTCGAACAATCCCAATAGGATGCGCAGGCACCGGCCACGGTCTGCCTGGAGCTTGGGGTCGCGATCGAGGATCAGTTCAGCGTCGCGGGCGGCGATCTGAATGAGCCGCCCATGCTGGTCTGGATCGGCCAGGCAGTAGCCCGGCAGGCCCGATTGCCTCTTCCCCAGCAAGTCGCCGCCGCCGCGCAATTCGAAATCCTTGTCGGCTATGATGAAGCCGTCCTCGGTGTCGCGGAGAAGGGTCAGGCGCGCGCGCATGGTTTCGGTGAGGCCGTCTTCGTGAAGCAGGAGACAGTAGCTTTGGGCGGCTCCGCGGCCGACGCGGCCGCGGAGCTGGTGGAGTTGGGCAAGGCCGAAGCGCTCGGCGTGTTCGATGACCATGATGCTGGCTTCGGGGACATCCACGCCGACCTCGATGACGGTGGTGGCGACGAGGAGGCGTTTCTCGCCTGAGGCGAAGTCGGCGAGGGCGCGGTCGCGGATGTGGCCGTCCTGTTGACCGTGGGCGAGGGTGACGGTGTCGCCGAAGCGCTCGGTGAGCGCGATGAAGCGGGCCTCGGCGGCGGCGAGGTCGATGAACTCGCTTTCGGTGACCATGGGGCAGACCCAATAGACGCGGTCGCCGCGGGAGAGGGCGCGGCCGATGCCTTCGATGACGCCTTCGATGGTGGCGAGGGAGTGGATTGTGGTGCGAATGGGTTGGCGGCCGCCGGGTTTTTCGAGAAGGCGGCTGACTTCCATCTCGCCGAACTGGGTTAGCAAAAGGGTGCGGGGGATGGGGGTTGCGGTCATGACGAGGACGTCGGTGCGTTCGCCCTTGGCGCCGAGGGTCATGCGTTGTTCGACACCGAAGCGGTGCTGCTCGTCGATCACGGCGAGGGCCAGGTCCTGGTAGGTGACGGCGTCTTGGAACAGGGCGTGGGTGCCGACGACCATTCGGAGGCGGCCGTTCTCGAGGCCGGCCAGGACGCGGCGGCGGTCGACGCCCTTCACCGAGCCGGTGAGCAGGCCGACGGGGATCGGGGAGATTTTCGTCAGCGTGCGATGATGCTGTTTAGCGAGGACTTCGGTGGGCGCCATAAGGGCGGCCTGGTGGTCGCATTCGGCGGCGCGGAGCATGGCCATGAGGGCAACGAAGGTCTTGCCGGAGCCGACGTCGCCCTGCAGCAGGCGGAGCATGCGGCGGGGGGCGGCGAGGTCGGCGTCGATTTCGGAGATAGCCTGGATTTGGGATGGGGTGGGTTGGAAGCCGAAGCGTTTCAGGGCCTGGCTGCGGAGGTGGTCGTCGCCGCCGATGGCGCGGCCGGGGCGCGTGCGGTTGCGTGTGCGGGTCCAGGCCATGGCGACCTGGTGGGCCAGCAGTTCGTCGTAGGCGAGGCGGGCGCGGGGGGCGTCGCCGGGGGGCTCGGTTGGTTTTTGGACGGCGAACAGGGCGGCGCGGAAGCCGGGCCAGGCTTCGCGGCGCAGGAGGGCCGGGTCGTGCCATTCCGGCAGGTCTGGCACGAGTTCGAGAGCGGCGTGCATGGCGCGTTCCAGGCGGTGCTGGAGCAGGCCTTTGGTGAGTGGCCAGATGGGTTCGAGCGGCGGCATCTCGGCGCGGCGCTCGAGGGCGACGAGGCGGGGAGACTTGATTTGCTTGGTGTTGCCGAAGATCTCGATGCGACCGGAGACCATCAGTTTTTTGTTGGGTTTCACCGAGGCGGGCGGGGGAACGCGGAAGAACACCATTTCGGCGAAGCCGGTGCCGTCGGTCAGGATGACGCGCCAGGGCTGGTGGGTGCCGCGTTCCGGCTTGTCGATGCGGACGACCTCGACTTCCAGGGTGGCGATGGCGCCGGGTTCGGCGTCGTGGATGGTGAGGCGGTTGCGGCGGTCGACGTAGGATTCCGGCATGTGGAACAGCAGCTGCTTGATGCGGTCGCCGCCGCAGACGCGGGCGATCAGCTCGGCCTCGGCTGGCGAGACGTCTGGCAGCGTCGCGATGGGGGCGAGCAGGGCTGCGATGGCGTCGTTCGGGGGAATGGCGGGGCGGGCTGACACGTTTGGACCTGGAGCCTATATGACATTCCGTGTCGATGGAACAAAGCGTGCCCCCGAATTCAACCACTCCCGCCCCTGACCTCGATGATGCCTTGCGGAGGCGTCGCATCCTGTTTCGTGCGACGCATCGCGGCACATATGAGAACGACCTTCTGTTTGGCGGCTTCGTGCGGCGTCGGCTCGAGGTGTTCACGTCGGCCGAGCTTGATGCGATCGAGGCGGTGATGGACCTGCCGGATGCGATGCTGGCGGATTGGCTGACGGGGCGTGCGCCGATTCCGGATGAGTTGGCCGACGATGAGAAAGGCGGGCCGATCCTGCGGGCGATGCGGGATGCGGCGCTGGCCGGCGAGGGGCGGGTGCTTTGAGCGCCACGGTCTATGGCGCGCCCGAGGGGTATGACGCGCTGCTGCTAGCCCGGCGCAGGGTAGAGCATAAGGGCGCTTTGCTGCATGTGTGCCGCGACGATGCACGGATGGCGCGGCTGGCGGAAGCGTTGGCGTTCTTTGCGCCGCAGGTCGATGTGCTGCGGTTTCCGGCGTGGGATTGCCTGCCGTATGACCGGGTAAGCCCGAATCCGGAGCTGGTGTCGGAGCGGATCGCAACGTTGGCGCGACTGCTGGATGCGGGCGCCAAACCGCGAGTCACGCTGACGACGGTGAACGCGCTGGTGCAGCGGGTGCCGCCACGGAGCGCTTTCCAGGGCGCCGCCATGGTGCTGAAGGATGGCGGCATGGCCGACCCGCAGGCGATCGCGGCGTTCCTGGAAGCCAACGGGTATACGCGTGCAGGCACCGTCATGGAGGCGGGGGAGTATGCGGCGCGGGGCGGGATTCTGGATATCTTCCCGGCTGGCGAGGCGGAGCCGGTGCGGATCGACCTGTTTGGGGATAGCATCGAAAGCATTAAGCGCTTCGACACGGGCACCCAGCGCAGCAGCACGAAGGTGGCCGAGTTGGTGCTGCGCCCGGTGTCCGAGGTACCGCTGGATGCGGCGAGCGTCACGCGGTTCCGCGAGGCGTGGCGGGAGATGTTCGGGCAGGGGGCGACGAACGACCCGCTGTACCAGACCATTTCCGACGGGCGGCGGCATCCAGGGATCGAGCACTGGGCGCCGCTGTTTCATGAGCACATGGAGACGCTGCTGGATTATTTGCCTGGGGTGTCGACGAGCCTGGATAACCAGTCCAACGAGGTGCTCGAGGCGCGGCTGGAGATGATCGCGGACCATGAGGAGGCGCGGCGAGGGCCGTCGCGGGACGGAGAGGTGCCGTATCGGCCGCTGCCGTCCGGGCGGCTGTATCTGAACCGGCCGGAGTGGGATGCGCTGTTGGAGGCGGGGGAGAGCGTCGTGTTCTCGCCCTATGGAAAGCCGGACGGGGCGGCGGGCATCGATGCCGGGGGGCGGCCGGGGGCGTTGTTCACGAAGGCGGGCGCAGGGGCTGCGGTGACGGTGTTCCAGCAGTTGAAGGAGCAGGCCGGCAACTGGGCGAACCAGAAGCGTCGGACGGTGGTGGCGGCCTGGACGCGGGGGTCGCGGGAGCGGCTGCTGCATCTGCTGCGGGAGAACGGGATCAAGGCGGCGGACGCGGACAAGTGGAAGTCCGTGCACGACATGAAGCTGGACACGACGGCGGTGGTGACGCTGGGTCTGGAGCGGGGGTTCGTGTCGGCACAGGTCGGTCTGGTGTCGGAGCAGGACCTGCTGGGGGAGCGGATCAGCCGGCCGCCGCGGCGGCGCAAGAGTGCGGACCAGTTCATCGCGGAGGCGACGGAGATCGCGGAAGGCGACCTGGTGGTGCACCAGGATTACGGCATCGGGCGGTATGACGGGTTGGAGACTCTGCGGGTGGGGCCGGCGCCGCATGACTGCCTGCGGCTGATCTACGATGGGAACGAGAAGCTTTATTTACCTGTCGAGAATATAGAACTTTTGTCGCGGTTCGGCAGCGAGACGACGGGGGCGGCGCTCGATAAGCTGGGTGGCGCGGCGTGGCAGGCGCGGAAGGCGCGGATGAAGCAGCGGGTCCGCGACATGGCGGGCGAGCTGATCCGGACGGCGGCGGAGCGGCGGACGCGTGAGGCGAGCCTGCTCACGCCGGCCGAGGGGACGTGGGACGAGTTCATCGACCGGTTCCCGTTCGCGGAGACCGACGACCAGATGCGGGCGATCAGCGACGTGCTGGAGGACCTGGCGGCCGGGCGGCCGATGGACCGGCTGATCTGCGGCGACGTGGGGTTCGGCAAGACCGAGGTTGCGTTGCGGGCGGCGTTCGTGGCTGCGATGTCGGGCGGCCAGGTGGCCGTCGTCGTGCCCACAACGCTGCTGGCCCGGCAGCACACGCGCATCTTCACCAAGCGGTTCGAGGGCTTCCCGGTCAAGATCGGACAGCTGAGCCGTATGGTGACGGCGAAGGAGGCGGCGGAGACGAAGAAGGGGCTGGCGGAGGGCAGCGTCAACATCGTCGTGGGCACGCATGCGCTGCTGGCCAAGGGGATTGCGTTCAGCAACCTGGAGCTGCTGATCGTCGACGAGGAGCAGCATTTCGGGGTGTCGCACAAGGAAAAGCTGAAGCAACTGAAAGCCGATTTGCACGTGCTGACGCTGACGGCGACGCCGATTCCGCGGACGTTGCAGCTGGCGCTGACGGGGGTGCGGGAGATGAGCCTGATTGCGACACCGCCGGTGGACCGGCTGGCGGTGCGGACGTTCATCAGCCCGTTCGACAGCGTGGTGGTGCGGGAGGCAATCCAGCGGGAGCGGTTCCGCGGCGGGCAGGTGTTCTGCGTGGTGCCGCGGATCGAGGACATGGACAAGATGGCGACGCGGCTGCGGGAAATCGTGCCGGAGGCGAAGATGGTGCAGGCGCATGGGCGGCTGGCGCCGACGGAACTGGAGCGGGTGATGACCGAGTTCGGCGACGGGAATTACGACATCCTGTTGAGCACGAACATCGTCGAGAGCGGGCTGGACATGCCGGCGGTGAACACGCTGATCATCCATCGGGCCGACATGTTCGGGCTGGGGGCGTTGTATCAGTTGCGCGGGCGGGTCGGGCGGGGAAAGCAGCGGGGGTATGCCTATCTGACCTGGCCCCAGAACCACCGGTTGAGCCCGGCGGCGCAGAAGCGGCTGGATGTGATGCAGACGCTGGATACGTTGGGGGCCGGGTTCACGCTGGCTTCGCATGACCTGGATATCCGGGGTGCGGGGAACCTGCTGGGCGATGAGCAGTCCGGGCATATCCGCGAGGTGGGGATCGAACTGTACCAGCAGATGCTGGAGGATGCGGTGGCGGACCTGCAGTCGGAGAAGGGTCGGAACCGGGACATGGACCGGGACTGGACGCCGAGTATCCAGCTGGGACTGCCGGTGCTGATCCCGGAGACCTATGTGCGGGAGCTGCCGGTCCGGCTGGGGTTGTATCGGCGGATCGGCGCGCTGATTTCGGATGCGGAAACGCAAGCGATGGCGGCGGAGCTGGTGGATCGGTTCGGGCCGCTGCCGGGCGAAGTGGACAACCTGCTGCAGGTGGTGACGCTGAAGCGGATGTGCCGGGCGGCCGGGGTGGAGAAGCTGGAGGCCGGGCCCAAGGGGATGGTGGTGCAGTTCCGGGGCAACCGGTTCCGCAATCCCGGTGGACTGGTGGCGTGGCTGGGTTCGCGCAAGGACTCGATCCGGCTGCGGCCGGACCACAAGCTGTCGGTGGTGCGGGACATGGCAGTGGCGGAGCGGATGAAGGTGGGGCGGGATGTGCTGGTGAACCTGAATCGGTTGGCGAAAGAGGCAGCACAGGCGGCTTGAGCCCGCGGCCGTCAGGGCACGCGTCGCACGCCAGGGCTGAACGAGGCGCGCCAGGGCGACGAGGACGGGCGGGTGGATGACGCAGACTGCGAATGCGCGGCTGGCGGGCCAGGATGCCAGTGCTGAGGGAAGGTTCAGCCAGCAGTGGAACGCCCAGAGTAGCGCCAGGATTGATCCCCACGGCGAAGAAAGGCTTCCAGACTGCGTAGATCAAAGGCTTTATCGCCCAGCCGCCGCTGTAATCAGAAGGTCCTGGCAGCCTTGCCAAGGACACCAGCGAACGCAGAAAAGCTCAGCAAGGCCTTTGCGGACCACAGCGGCCCTGGATGAAACGCGAGAGCGGCGAAGCGGCGCTCCCAACCGGGTAGGATATCATGCCACCGGGCGATGGCATTGGTCAGCGGGTCCAGCAATACCGCGAAGGCGAGAAGCGGCACGCCCAACGGTCGCGCCAATACCATCCGCCCGAGGCGCCATAGGTGATCGCCGCGTGATAGAGCACCTTCAGCGCCGTGGCGGCAGCATGCAGATGGTCGAGGTAGGACTGCCGCCCTGGTTGGGCTGGGGCCGAGGCCGCTACTTCGCCCAGCTCGGGACCGGGCGGCTTGGCCCCTTCGGCGACACGTTCGGGCTGGGTGCCGGGACCGGCGGACGTTCGGCCTGGGTCGGCGGACGCGGGGCTGGGGTAGGGCTGCCGGCCATTGCAGTGAGGTCGACGTTGTTGATGAGGACTTTGTTGTCCTTGTAGCTGATGTCGTAGACTAGCTTGTTGTCGACGGTACGGCCGATGCCTTTGATGAACACCATCGCGGGGACGGCTTGCTGTGCGAGGGACGGGATGGCCGTGACCTTCTGCATCAGAGTGTCGAAATTCTCGACCGTGAGCTGCGCGCTGCCGCTGATCAGGCTGGGGTCGGGGCCGGTGGCGACCACCTTGCCCTGGCCAGTGAGGGTTGCGCCGGCAACCTCGATGGCGAGGCTGTCGAGCCCGGCGGTGATGCCGCCATGGCTGAACAGGGCCTGGATGTCGGCGGGGGCCGGGTCCTTGTTCTCGCTGCCGGCCTGGGCGATGCGCATCAACTCTGCGACGCCGATGCCGCCGACGACGGGATGCAGGGCGACGCGGCGGGGGATGAGGGCGGCCATGTCGCCGAGCGGCATCTCGGGCAGTGCGATGCCTTCGACGCCCATGGTCATGCCGGCGCGGAGGAGGCCGGATTCGGACTTGCCGTCGAAGCCGAGCTTGATATGGTCGAGCGCGACGGTCTGACCCTGGGTTTTTACGATGAAGCCGTCGAGGGTTTCGTCCAGGGTGAAGTCGGAGGCGAAGTCCTGCATGGCGGCGAGGATTGAGCGCACGAGCTCTGGCGCGATCTTCGGGGGGGCGCCAGGGGACTGACTGGCGGATCGCGCCACGTTGGCGATGACCGTGGTCAGGGCCTGGATAATCACGAGGGAGCCAGCGCGGCTGACGCCGTTCAGGGCCATGCCGATGCGCACGCGCTTGATGCCGATATCGAGGGGCCCGGAATCCGGTGTTGCGGTGGTCTGGAGGTCTTGCATGGTAGCGTCCATGAGCACGTCGCTGCGGTCGGCGCCGACCGGGCGCAGCGTGCTGACGCTGTTGACGGGGCCGATCTTGGTGGTTTGGGGGGCAGGTCCGCCTTCGACGCGGATGCTGCTGCCCTGGGATGCGGTGGTCCAGGTGGACGGGGAGGCGAAGCTGGGATCCCAGACGATGCGGGTATCAGGGCTGTTCTGCTCGATCGTATAGGTGACCGGCACGGTGGCGCCGCGCCGCTGGCCTTCCTTGGGGGGCAGCGGCACGTCCGTGGTGAAGCGGAGCGGCGATGTCATCCGGACGTTGTCGATGAGCCAGACGCCCTTTTCGCCCTGATGGGCTGCGGCGGTGATCTGGATGTCCTGTGCGGCGGCACCCGGCGCCGGGGTGGTCTTGGCGCCCGAAAGGATGGTCACGTCATAGTGGTCGCCGGCGGGCGCGATGCGGATGGGGCGTTCGTTCAGCTTGACCGCCGGGCCCAGGACCGAGCCGAGGGCGTCGCGCACCTGCTGTTCGAGCGCTGCGGCCTGGGCGGGCGTGGCGTCGATTGCGGCTGCGGTGCGCGGAAGGGCGATAGCGGCCACGCCGGCCAGCAGGCCGATCCTGAACAGGGTTGGGTATGTCATGGCTTTCTCCGTGCTGCCGCCGATCTTGCTGTTCGGCACGCTGTCCGCCGGCGCTGTCGCAGGCTTGTTATATTGTCGTGATCAGAATTCGCCAGCCTCGATGGCAGCCACGTCGAACAGGCGCTCGATGACTTCGGGCTCCTGCGCGCCGGCGATGGCGTGGCGGCCGGCGACGACGAAGCAGGGAACGCCGTTGATGCCCAGGCGGTGGGCACGGAGGTTGTCGGCGTGGACGGCGTCGATGTCCTCGTCGCTACCAAGGAAGCGAGCCGCGGCGATGGGGTCGAGGCTGGCGGCGGCGGCGATACCGCGCAGGACGGTGTGGTCGCTGATGTCGTAGCCGTCGGCGAAATGGGCGGCGAACAGGGCCTCGGCCACGTCGCTGCTGCGGCCTTGGGGGGCGGACCATCGAACCAGGCGATGGGCGTCGACGCTGCTCGGGGTGCGGCGGATGCGGTCGAACCGGAATTCGACGCCTTCGGCACTGCCGATGTCGGTGATGGAGGCATAGAGGCGGCGGGCGCGGTCCTCGCCGCCGAACTTGCGGACGACGTAGTCGGATCGTGCCATTCCGGAGCGCGGCATGTCCGGATTGAGCAGGAAGGGGCGCCAGCAGAGGTCGAACAGAAGGTCTGGGCGGCGGCGCATGGTTCGGAACAAGCGGCGGACGCCAAGGTAGCACCAGGGGCACACGAGATCGTAGACGACCTCGATCAGGAGCCGGGCCTTCGGCGTGGCGATGATGTTCACGGTTGTGACAATACGTGTCCGACCAGCAGGCGTCGACTCTGATTTAGCTGATGTTGTTTCGGTCGATCTTGTTTGACTTGAGCGGTGCGTCTGCATCCGGCGGGTGTCGGCTGGCGTAAGTCTGGTAGTAACGGGGAGGAATTCAGCCATATGGCCATGCGAGCGACTTGGTCTCCGGAGACGATGGGCCTTTTCACGGCCGCTTTGGGTCGCGACTTGAACCGACGTTTCCTGGTGGTTGAGCGCCTCCCGGATGGCGGCTGGGACTGGGCGGCGTGGCATAGAGACGCGGCGGGGTTGTCGCGGCACGGGGTCGCGCCGTCGGCGGCGACGGCGATGGAGGCGGCGGAGCGTGCTGCGGTGCTGCTGACGTTAGGCCATGGATTATTTCGCGCTGGTCACAGCCGGGCCTTGCAATCTGTGCAAGGCAAGCCCAGCTAGAAGACGTCGGCGGGGGTCGATCGGCTTTATGCTGTCCGGAATTCCGGGGTTCCCCGCGCCGTCCTGCCTTGGCATTGGCCGGGCCGTTCTTCTAAACCTAAAGTGAGTGTATGTTTCCAGATATCGTTCGTCCGGCCCATGGTGGCGCCGGGCATGTTGTGCAAACCAAGTCCTATCCTGACCCGGACGCTTTCGAGTGTTTGCCGGTCAATCTTTCCGCCGATGAAATCCGCGCCATGGTGCTCGAGGTTCTCGGTTAACCTGCAGCTCTAAGCAGCGCGCCTGATGGAGCCGCCAGCACTTGTGCCGGCGGCTTTTTTCGTGGGATTTTTTCAGAAATCAGGGACGGCCTTAGCGCTTGCTGGTGAACCTTCACTTATTCCTTTGTCCGACGGAGGGGACTTTCAGGCCTTCTTCACGTTCCAGAAGAGTGGGAAGCGGCTTTCGAGGACGCCGGTGATATTGTCGCGGACGGCGATGGCCTGGAAATCCTCGCCGAGGGGAATGAAGGGGACGTGCTTCCAGACCTCGGCCTGCAAGGCGTCGGTTGCGTCCTTCTGGGCTGCGGCGTCGGGGGCGTCGTACCAGGTGGTGCGGAGGGCCTCGATGGAGGGGTTGTCGGGCCAGCCGAACCAAGCGGAGGCGCCGCTGCCCAGCAGGGGGTAGTGACCGGCCGGGTCATTGAGGTTGAGGCCTTCCCAGCCGGTGCAGAAGATGCTCCAGCCGCCCTTCTCGACAGATTCCTTGCTGGCCCGGCGCTGGACGACGGTGCCCCAGTCGGTCGTGACGAACTCGACGTCGAAGCCCAGCTTCACCAGCAGTTCGCGAGTGACCTGGCAGAAGGCGAGAAGGTGCGGATAGTCGGTAGGGGCGATGATGACGGTCTTCTCACCCTTGTAGTGCTTGGCGACCAATGCCTTCGCGCCGGGCCAGTCGCGCGGGCCGGTGATGGCGGACATTCCGACTGTGGAGGCCGAGGGGCTGCCGGGGTTGAAGACGCCGACCCCGGTTTCCCAGCGGCTGGTGCCTTCACCATAGGCTGCCTGCATGAAGTCCTTCTGCTCGACTACCATCAATACGGCCCGGCGTAGCTCGACGTTGTTGAAGGGCGGGTGCAGGTGGTTGAAGCGCATGACGTCGACGTTGCCGACCTTGTCGGTGTCGAGCACCTTAACGCCGCGGGCCTTGCGTAGGGTGGGGAGCAGGTCGGCAATGGGGGATTGCCACCAATCCGCCTCGCCGGCCTGAATGGCGGCGGCGCAGGTGGCGCTATCGGGGATGATCTTCCACTCGATGCGGTCGAAGTTGGCGATTTTTCCGCCCGCGACGAAGCTGGGCGGCTCGGCGCGGGGGATGTAGGCGTCGAACCTCGCGTAGGCGGCAAGCGCGCCGGGGGCCCACTCGTCGCGCAGGAAGCGGTAGGGGCCGGAGCCCACGAAGTCGGTGATCTGGGTGAAGGCGTCGGTCTTGGCGACACGCTCCGGCATGATGAAGCAGACGTTTGCGGAGCCCTTTCCGAGGGCGACCGGTAGCAGGGGGAAGGGCCGCTTCAGCTTGATCTCGAAGGCGCGGTCGTCTAGCGGCTTCATCTCTTCCAGTTGGGTGGCGATGCGCTGGCCCATGCCGTCGCGCTTCATCCAGCGCGCGATGGAGGCGACGCAGTCCGCCCCACGGACGGGGGCGCCGTCGTGGAACTTCAGGCCGTCGCGAAGGCGGATGCGCCAGGTAAGCTTGTCGTCGGAGACTTCGAACGCCTCGGCCATCTGCAGCTGCGGGGCGCCCTTGGCGTCGTTTCCGAAGATGGTGTCGTAGATCATGAAGCCGTGGTTGCGGGCGACGGTGGTGGTGGTCCAGATGGGATCCGGGTTGGCAAGGTTTCCTTCAGGAATAAAGCGCAGGGTCCGAAGAGACGCTTGCGACAGCGCGGGGCGCGGCAGGCCGCACAGTCCGGCGGCGCCCGCGAGGCCGGTTGCAGCGAGCAGTCCACGACGATTGAGCATAAGGTTCCTCTCGGATACGATTGGAAGAATATAGCGGCGGGGGCCGTTGCGTTTCAACATGATGCAAAGGCGATGCCGCCTGATGTGGAGCCCATGCCGGACACAACCACTTACCCGTTCGACACGATCGTGCGGATCATCGAGAAGAGTGGCAACGCGTACTACCAGGGTTCCGGAGTGCTGGTTTCACCGGACGAGGTGCTGACGGCGTCGCACCTGGCCTGGACGACCGGGATCGGCATATCGACCAACATCACGGTCTCGCCGGGGTATGACGGGGGCGTGGCGCTGTTCGGGTCCATCGGCGGGACGGTCTCGCATTACAATGCGATCAACGATGCGGGCGGTGTGTTGGGCGTGTCGGACATCGGCAGCGATTACGCGCTGATCCATCTGAGTGCGCCGGTCGGTTTGGGGTTCATGGCGATCGGGGCCGACTTCTCTTCGGGGAATGTCTATATTTCAGGCTACCCGGCCTCATCGGATGGCACGCAGGTGGGCATCGCCGAGTCGATCCGCCCTTATAGCAGCACCGTGTTGACCGGGGCTGTGCTGGGCGCCGGGTCCAGCGGCGGGCCGCTTTGGGTCACGGATGCGGCGAACAACCCGAGCGTGGTTTCGCTGGTGTCGGCGGGCGACAGCGCTGGCAACGGGTATTTCCCGCGGATCACGAGTGCGGTGCGAAGCCAGTTGCTGACCTGGATCGCTCAGGATGACAACGTGCAGACGGTGGCGAACTATTTCGACAACAAGACCGGCGCGTCGGGCACCATGGCGATGTCGGTTGCGACGAGTGGGCCGGCCTATCTGTCGTGGTCCAGCATCTGGTCGAGCCCCGATTCGGTCGCGCTGTCGACGAACGTGCCGAGCAGTTTCCTGCATGGCGGCACGGGCGACGACGCAATCCAGGTGGCCTCGGGGCAGAACGTGCTGGACGGGGGCACCGGCTCGAACTTCCTGGTGGGCGGCAGTGGCCACGACACGTTCTTCACCGATGCGCGGGAGGTTGGGGTGGTGTGGAACACGCTTTCGAACTTCCATGCCGGGGATGCGGCGACGCTGTGGGGCTTCGCGGCGGGCATATCGAGCTATCGGTGGGAGGCGAACCCGGCCGGAGCGCCTGGGGCCACGGGGGCGACGTTGCGGGCGAACATCGTGGGGGGTGCCGGGCGGACGGGAAACGGGATCGACGCGAGCATCACGTTCGCCGGGCTGAGCGTGGCACAAGCGCAGAGCTTGGTGATCAGCACGGGCACGCAGGCGGCGGGTTCCTACCTCTATTTCTACAATCCGGGGGTATGATGAGCAGCCTTGAGGGTCGGGTCGCCGTGGTGACCGGTGCTGCCGGGGGGATTGGGGCGGCGATCGTACGGGGGTTCGCTGCGGCGGGCGCGCGGGTCGCGTGCCTGGACCTGGTGGCGCCGGTGGCTGTCGCGGACGGAATAGGCGGCCAGGCGATGGCGCTGGCGTGCGACGTGGCGCTGGAAGGCGACACGCTTGCGGCGGTGGCGGCGATCCTGTCGACGTGGGAGGGGATCGACATCCTGGTGAACGGCGCGGCGCCGGAGGACCCGACGGGCACGGTGCTGGAGTTGGACCCCGGGGACTGGAACCGCGTCTTTGCCGTCCATGTTACCGGGGCTTATCTCATGAGCCGCGCGGTGTTGCCGGCGATGATCGCGGGCGGCGGCGGGTCGATCATCCATATCGCGTCGCAGATGGGACGTGTGGGCGCGCCGGGGCGGCCGGCGTATTGTGCGGCGAAGGGGGCGTTGATCCAGCTGGCGAAGGTGATGGCGCTGGATCATGCCGGGGACAATGTGCGGGTGAACAGCCTATCGCCCGGGGCGGTGGAGACCGGCCGGATGCTGTATCGGCACGGCACCATGGAGCGGGCGCGGGCAGCGAGCGTGCCGAAGCACCCGATCGGGCGGCTGGGGCAGCCGGAGGAGATCGCGCAGGCGGCACTGTTCCTGGCGAGCGATGCGTCGAGCTTCGTGACCGGGTCCGACCTGCTAGTGGATGGCGGCTACACCGCGGTCTGAACCAGGCGATGTTACCGCGCTCGCATTGGGCCGCCGCCGCCAAGTGGGTCGGCGGGCGGCGCGCCACGGCCCCTGGATGGTCCGCGGCCGGCGCCCTCGGGGCGTTGGCCAGGGTCATTGCTGCCGCGGGTTCCGTTGATGGCGCGGTTCGGCACGGGGGCTGCCTGCATCGGGCGAACGGTGGTGCCCGCGCCTTCCGCCCGCCCGCCGGAGTGGTCCGGTCCGGCGCGGCCTGGAGCGGCACCCGGCGCGGCGGCGACCCGGCCCAGCGCGCCGAGTTCCCGGACCGTTGCGGGATGCAGGGTGCCGTCGGGGCGCCGTTCCAACTCCACGAGGGAGCGGCGGTCGGGCTCTCCGCTGCGGGCGCCTTCGGAGCGGGTCAGGACCAGGCGGCCCTCGTTGACGCCGGCGAAGCCTTCGATCACCACGACGCCGATCATCGGGCCGAAATAGGAGTGTGTGCCGGGTTCGGGCTGGATGTCCTCGGCGAGGAGGACGCCGTCCCTCCAGTGTCCGGTGACAACGACGGGTTGGCCTATGCGCAGGCGGATCCCAGGGGCAGGGCGGACTTCGAGCGTGCCGATGCGAAAGGTATTGCCTTCGTGCAGGAGGATGCCGCGGACGAGGATGTCCCGGTTACCTGGTCCCGGGAGTGGGTCGATCCGCGTGGCCTGGATCATGCCGTCGGTGTCGCGGAAGCCGCTGATCGCGACCCAGGTGTCTTTTGGTGGTGCCTGCACGCCCAGGGTCTGCGGTAAGATCGCGACGCGTTGGCCGGCGATGCGGAGGATGCCGGCCTCGTTCTCCTGCACGGGTCCTACGAGTTCGTGGCGGATCGCGACGCGTCTCGCGGTCAGGGTTGGGCCGGCTTCCACGGCGGCGACCTGGCCGGCGCGGAGGGCGGTGACGGCGGTGGTGCGGCCATCCTCAGTAATGGGCAGGTCGGGGCCATAGACGATTTCCCGGCCGGCCAGGCAAAGGCTGGCGAAGCCGGTGATGACGCCGATGATTCCTGTGCCACCGATGCCGCGGTCGGCCTGAAGGGTGGCTGGGGCGCCGGTTCCTCCGATGCCGCGATCAGCGGTTTGCGGGGGGCCGCCATCCGGTCCCACCCGGCATAGCGGGCCCTCGGCCGGGAGCGCGGCGCTGATGGGGAGCGGCGTGGATAGGGGCGGCGCCGAGACGGCGCAGCCTTGCGCCAGCAGGAGCGCGACGGCCGCGGCCAGGCGCCATTCAGGGCGGCGCAACGGGGACCTCCGCCTCGGAGAAAAGGTAGATGCCGAGGTTCACGCGGTGGGTGCGGGGGCCGGTGTCGGCGGCCGCCTGGTCGTCGGCGTCGGCGATGGCCAGGGCGCGGCGGTTGACGTCGAGCAGGGTGGCCGTGGCGGCGTCGCGGGCGGCGGCGAGAAGCGTGGCGGCGGCAGCGGCGCTGAGGCCGTCATAGTGGACGGCGCGCTCCAAAAAGGGAGCCGGGCCGGGGGTGAGGACGTTGGCTGCTGCGGCGGCGGCGTGGTCGTGCAGGTTGCGCGCGAAGTAGTAGAGTTGGGTCTCGCGGTCCTGCTGCGGCACGAAGGCGCGGTCCTGCAGGGTGACGCGGCCGTCCGGGTCGAGTGCGGCAATGCCTTGGTCCAGCCAGGAATCGAGCAGGGCTCGTGGCCGGATGTCGCGGGTGACGGTGGTGACCAGCGCCTCGAAGGAAGGGGCCGGGCCGAGGCGGGGCAGGGGGAGGGGTAGGCCGTCCGGCCCGGTCAGACCGGGCGAGCCCAGCCAGCGGCCGATCACCTGGCTGGAGAGCGCGAGGGTTGGGGGCTC
>JAYVEG010000250.1:0-9919 GCA_043748985.1 Rhodospirillales bacterium | reverse complement strand
CTGTTCGAGCATGAGTTGCGCTGGGCCCGCACGGTCAAGAGCCTGGTGCCCGTCGAATTCGCACTCTCGGCCATTCAGTTTCCGCTGTTCTGGGCTGCGTTGACGGTAGGCGTTTCGGAGGGCGCGGGTTGGGCCTGGCTTCTGTTTGCGGCAACCTGGCTTGTTCGTGGTGTGTGCGCCCATGCGATCGATGCCGACTTGAAGGTTGCATCTGCGCTCACGATCTGGTGTTTGCCGTTTCGCGACCTGTTGTCCATGACCGTGCTCCTGGCCAGCTATCGCACCAAGCGCGTCGCCTGGCGCGGCCAAGTGATGCTTGCCACACGCCCGAGCCTTATACCGACGAGCCTGGCACCCGGAGAGGGATGAGACCGACATCATGATGAGAACTTTGTTCCTGCAGCCGCCCTCGTTCGGCGGATTCGATGGCGGCGCCGGCTCTCGCTACCAGGCCAAGCGCGAGATCAAGTCGTTCTGGTATCCCACCTGGTTGGCGCAGCCTGCCGCGCTGGTGCCGGGCAGCCGGCTGATCGACGCGCCGCCGGCCGGTATCGGGATGGAGCCCATCCTTGCGGACGTGATGAACCGCGACCTGGTGATCATCCACACCAGCACGCCGTCGTTCGCGAGCGACGTGAAGGTGGCGCAGGCGTTGAAGGACGCGAACCCGGCGCTGAAGATCGGCTTCGTCGGCGCGAAGGTGGCGGTCCAGCCTGACGAGAGCCTGCAGCAGGGCGCGTGCATCGATTTCGTCGCACGCAACGAGTTCGACTTCACCTGCCTGGAAGTCGCCGAGGGGCGTGCCTTCGCCGACATCGACGGCATCAGCTACCGTAGTCCCGACGGGGCGATCGTCCACAACAAGGACCGCGCCATCCTGCAGGACATGGACCAGCTTCCCTTCGTGTCCGATGTGTACAAGCGGGACCTGCATATCGAGGACTACTTCATCGGGTATCTGATGCACCCGTATCTGAGCATCTACACGGGCCGTGGCTGCAAGAGCCGCTGCACTTTCTGCCTGTGGCCGCAGACCGTCGGGGGTCATACCTATCGCGTCCGCAGCCCCGAGCATGTGGCGGCCGAGATCAAGCAGGCGCTGCGCGATTTCCCGCAGGTGAAGGAGTTCTTCTTCGACGACGACACCTTCACGGACAACCTTCCCCGTGCCGAGGCCATCGCTATCGAGTTGGGCAAGCTGGGTGTCACCTGGTCGTGCAACGCGAAGGCGAACGTGCCGCGCAAGACTTTGGAAGTGTTGAAGGCGAACGGGCTGCGGCTGCTGCTGGTCGGCTACGAGAGCGGCAACCAGCAGATCCTGCACAACATCAAGAAGGGCCTTCTGGTCGACGTCGCCAAGCGCTTCACCAAGGACTGCCACGAGCTTGGCATCAAGATCCATGGCACCTTCATCCTCGGCCTGCCTGGCGAGACGAAGGAGACGATCGAGGAGACGATCCGCTACGCCATGGAGATCAACCCGCACACGATGCAGGTCTCGCTCGCCGCGCCGTACCCCGGCACATATTTGTATGACCAGGCCGTCGCCAACGGGTGGCTGGACGCGGAGAATGCCGAGCTAATCGACGAACGCGGGGTGCAGATCGCGCCGCTGCACTTCCCGGGCATTCTTACCCATGCCGAGATTTTCGAGAGCGTCGAGAAGTTCTACCGTCGGTTCTACTTCCGCGCGCCCAAGATCGCCTCGATCGTCGGCGAGATGGTTCGGAGCCCGCAGATGATGAAGCGTCGCCTGCGCGAGGGCGTCGAGTTCTTCCACTTCCTGCGGGAGCGCAAAAAGGCGGCCTGAGCCGCCTTCGCGGGCCCATGTCGACCAAAGAGGAAAAGCGGGCACTGCACGATCGGCGCCGGGTGATCTTCACGGCCGATGATTTCGGCTTGTCCGAGGGGGTGAACGAGGCGGTCGAACGCGCCCATCGGGATGGCCTGCTGTCCACCGCCAGCCTGATGGTCGCCGGGCCGGCTGCGGGCGACGCGGTGCGCCGGGCGCGCCTGCTGCCGAACCTCAAGGTCGGTCTGCACCTGGTGGTCGTCGAGGGGCAGTCGGTCCGCCCCAGCGCCGTCAAGGGCCTGGTCGATGCGGCCGGCGAATTCCCATCCGACCAGTTCGGCGTCTCGGTCGACTATTTCTTCCGACCGAAGCAGCGCCGGCAGTTGGCCGGCGAGATCCGTGCGCAGTTCTCAACCTTCCAGAAGACCGGTCTGGTTTTGAACCACGCCAATGCCCACAAGCACATGCACATGCACCCTACCGTAGGGCGGATGATGATCGAGATCGGCAAGGGCTTTGGCCTTAAGGCGGTTCGGGTGCCGCGCGAGCCCACCGGCCCGCTGGCCCGCTCCGGCACAAGGGTCGGCATCGGTGGCCGATTGCTGAACGTGTGGTCGTCCATGGTACGTGACGATGCGCGCCGGGCTGGGATGCAGGTCAACGACAACGTCTTCGGCATTGCGTGGTCCGGGCACATGACCCTGTCACGGGTGATGGGGCTGATCCCGAACCTGCCGAAGGGGCTGACGGAGATTTATTTCCATCCGGCCGCGTGGCGCGATGCGCGGCTGGCGAAGCTGATGGGCGACTACGAGCACGAGGCAGAACTTGAGACGCTGCTGAGTCCGGAGTTGCGGGAGGCGCTGATGGCTGCCGGGATCGAGCAGACGGTCTACGGCGCTTAGTAGAGGTTCGATCCGTCGTTCTGACCGCGGGTGGCCGGGCGGCGGATTACGTCCGCCCTATTTTGGAGAGGCCGCCACCGCTGGTCCGGAATGGGCGAATGTCTCGGTCCGCATTGCAATCCAGCCGGTTACCAGGACCACGATTATCATAACGGTTCGAATCACGGCCATGGGCCCGCAAACTCCGCGCGGGCCGATCATTCAGCGCCGCGTTGATGGATTTATCACATGAACTTGTGGTGGAAATAGGGCGAGTAAGGCGGGAACGAACAGAAGGCTGGCCAAAAGCGTGCAACCGAGGCTTAAAAGCAACAGTTGGCCCATGCTGGCGGTGCCGGGATGGGCGGACAAAGCAAGCGAGCCGAATGCGGTCCCGGTTGTCAGCGCCGAAAACACCACAGCCCGGGCGGTGGGGGAGGCCAGCGGGTGCTGTTGGCCGCTGCGCCAGTTCATCACGAAGTAAATGTTGAACGATACGCCCACTCCCAGCAGCAGCGGCAGCGCGATGACGTTGGCGAAGTTCAGCGGCAACGGCAGCAGCACGGCGGCCAGAACGGTCATGAGGCCGCTGAGCAGCAACGGCGCGAGCACCATCAGCACGTCCTGCAGCCGCCGAAGCGCCAGGGCCAGGATCACCACGATTGCCGCCAGTGCCCCTGCCGCCGCATGGGTGAAGGCGCGCACGATTGTGTTCGCTGTCTCGACGATGGTGACGGCGGAGCCTCCGGCCTCGGGCACGACAGCGGAGATCTGCGCGGTGAAGCGGTGCAGGCCCTCGGCCCCGGTGGCGGACGGCTTGGCCGAGATTTGCACCCTTCGACGCCCGTCCGGCAGCAGCCAGTCTCGCGATACCTCCGGCGGGATCGTCGCCTCCGTCACCGGCGCGGCCTCCAGCGACAGGCGCAGGCGGCTCAGCTGCTGCGGCAGGAACCGGGTCAACGCCGCATTGGCCTCGATCAGTGCTGCATCCGGCCCTGTCTCCAGACGCTTGATGTCGGCCGCCACGGCGGCAAGCGGATGGCCGGGCGGCAGCATCGGGACCGCCTTGGCCAATTGGGCGGACGCAGTCTGGGCTGCGAGCCGCAGGTCGGCGGCGGTTACCGGCGCTGCCGGGCTGCGCGGCGCCAGGGTGGGGGCGAGGAGCGAGGCCGCGTCGGCGATGAGCGCGAGCTTCGCGGGCTGGTCTGCGGGCACGAAACTGTCGAGCGACACCACCTGTGCCACCAGCGGCAGCTTCTCCACGCGGTGTTCGACATTTTCCGCCGCGGTCTTGTCGGCCGCGATGATGTCGATGGTGTAGGGGTCGGTCAGCGGGTTCGCGGCGAGGTCGCCCAGCGTCCGCATGGCTTCGGTGTTCGGGTTTTTCGTGTGCAGCGGGTCGCTGTCGAACTGCAGGCGGAGGATGGCCGCGCCGCCCAGGGCCGCGATCAGCGCGAACCCGGCCAGGATGGGCCAGCGGGCGCGGTGCACGGCGTGGTCGAGCGGGGCTGCCCAGGCGAACCCGGCCTCGCCGGCCATGCGGCCGTGGCGGGGGCGCAGCAACATGATGGCGGCGGGCAGAACCGTGACGGTGGTGGCGAAGGCGATCAGCATACCGACGCCGGCGATCATGCCCAGCTCCGCGACGCCGCTGAAATCCGTCGGCACGAAGGCGAGGAAGCCGGCCGAGGTCGCGGCGGCGGCGACCAGGATCTGGCTGCCGGAGCGTGTGGCGGCTGCTTCAAGGGCGCTGGGGCCGTCCGGGTGTTCCTGGCACATCTCGCGGTAGCGCACGGAGAACTGGATTGCGAAGTCGACGGCGATGCCGACGAAGAGGATGGCGAAGGCGACGGAGATGAGGTTGAGCGGGCTGCTGGTGAGTGTGGCGAATCCGGTGGTGACGACGAGGCCGACGATGAGGGTCAGCATGATGGGCAGGATGAGGCGCCAGGTGCGGACGGCGAAGGCTAGCCAGAGGATGACGACGAGCGTCGAGCCGACGAGGCCGGCGACCGCGCCCTGGGCGACGGTGGCGAACTCCTCGTCGGCGAGTGCGACGGAGCCGGTGATGCGGACGCGGGCGGCGCCGGATTTGACGAATTCCTGTGCGGAGGCGGCGGTTCGGATGGCTGCGGTGGCGGCGCCGCCCGGGGCGAGTGCGCCGTAGTCGAGCACGGGCTGGACGAGGACGAAGCGGTAGGGGCCGGCGAGGTCGGAGGCCGGGCCGGAGAGGAGGCGCTGCCAGGAGAGGGGCTTGGGGTTGCCGTCGATGGCGCTGCGGAGGGCGGCGTCGAAGCCTTTCAGGGGTTCGGCGAAGGGCGCGAGGTCGGCCTGGCCGCGTTCCACGCCCATGGCGACGAGACCGAGGGCGGCGAACAGGCCGCGGGCGCTGGGATCGGCGGCGAGCTGGCCGAGGAAGGGCTGGGCGTCGATGGTCTGGTTAAGGAGCTTTTCGAGGACATTGGTGTCGAGGAACAGAAGGCCGTTGCGGTCGAAGAAGGGGGAGGCGTCGGGGCGGCGGATGGTCTTGACGTGGGGGTCCTTGGCCAGGGCGGCTTCAAGGCCGGCGGCGGTGGCGTCCGCGGCCTCCGGGCTGTCGGCGTCGATGACGGTGACGATGAGGTCGTTGAACTGGGGGAACATGCGCTTCAGCTCGGCCTCGCGCTGTTTCCAGGGGAGGGAGGCGGCGAAGAGCTCGTCGACGTCGGTGGTGACGGAGAGGTGGGTGGCGGTGAGCCAGAGGCAGGCGGCGGCCAGGAGGAGGGCCGCGAGCAGCACCTGGCCGGGGTGGCGGGCGGCGAGGAGGACGGTGGCGACGATGGGGTTCTTCCGCATGAGGGGTGTGAAGCGGATGCGGGGAGTGGGTGCAAGGTGCTGGGACGAGAAATGTTTCTGGCTGGTGCTTGCGGTTAGACCTTCAGTCGACCTTCTTCCCGAGGGAGAGGGAGAAGCAAGACTACCGAACCCTCAGGCCTTTGGGCGGCGGTCGATGACTCTTTTGGCTTTGCCGAGGCTGCGTTCTATGGCGCCGGGGGGTTGGATTTCGACGGTGGCGGTGATGCCGATGCGGTCCTTGATGGCGGCGGCCAGGGGGACGGGGGTGGCGAGGCCGTAGGTTTCGGGGCGGGCTTCGACGTTGACGCGCATGTCGTCCATGCGGCCGGTTCGGGTAAGTTCGATCTGGTAGTGGCCGCTGAGGTCTTCGGCGGCGAGGACGAGTTCCTCGATCTGGGTTGGGAAGACGTTGACGCCGCGGATGATCATCATGTCGTCGCTGCGGCCGGTGATCTTTTCCATGCGGCGCATGGAGCGGGCGGTGCCGGGCAGGAGGCGGGTGAGGTCGCGGGTGCGGTAGCGGATGATGGGGGTTGCCTGCTTGGTCAGGGAGGTGAAGACGAGTTCGCCTTCTTCGCCGTCGGGCAAGGGGGTGCCGGTGAGGGGGTCCACGATCTCGGGGTAGAAGTGGTCTTCCCAGATGTGGAGGCCGTCCTTGGTTTCGACGCATTCGTTGGCGACGCCGGGGCCCATGACTTCGGACAGACCGTAGATGTCGACGGCGTGCATGGCGAAGGCGTCCTCGATCTCGGTTCGCATGCGGTTGGTCCAGGGTTCGGCGCCGAAGATGCCGACCTTGAGCGAGGTTGCGTGGGGGTCTAGGCCTGCGGTGCGAAAGGCGTCGAGGATGGCGAGCATGTAGCTGGGGGTGACCATGATGAGGTCGGGCTGGAAATCGTGGATCAGTTGGACCTGTCGTTCGGTCTGGCCGCCGCCCATGGGGATGACGGCACAGCCGAGGCGCTCGGCGCCGTAGTGGGCGCCGAGGCCGCCGGTGAAGAGGCCGTAGCCGTAGGCGATGTGGATACGGTCGCCGGGGCGGCCGCCGCTGGCGCGGATGGAGCGGGCCATGACGTCGGCCCAGGTGTCCAGGTCCTGCCGCGTGTAGCCGACGACGGTGGGTTTGCCGGTGGTGCCGGAGCTGGCGTGGATGCGGGCGATGCGGTCGCGGGGGACGGCGAACATGCCGAAGGGGTAGTTGGCGCGGAGGTCTGATTTCGTCGTGAAGGGGAAGCGTCGGAGGTCTTCGAGGGTACGGAAATCGTCGGGGTGGACGCCGTGGGCGGCGAAGGCGCGCTGGTAGTGCGGGATGTTGGCGTGGGCATGGCGGAGGGTCTCGGCCATGCGCCGGGTCTGCAAGGCGGTGATTTCGTCGCGCGACGCTGTCTCGATGGGGTCGAGGTCGCCGGGCTTGGGCGCGAGGTCTTGCTTCATGATGGAACCCACTGGTGCGGGACGGCGCGGGAGTGGCCGCGGAATTCGGCGATGACGGTCTCGCCTGCGGTCACGCGGACGTCGGTTAGGCCGGTGCGGCCTTCGCGGTGGCGTTCGATGGCGGTTGCGACGAGGCGGTCGCCTTCACGCGCGGGGGCCAGGAAGAAGATGTCGCAGTGTGCTGCGAGGGCGCCGCTGCCATGGCTGTTGCAGGCGAAGGCGAATGCGCTGTCGGCGAGGGTGAAGATGAAGCCGCCGTGGCAGGTGCGGTGGCCGTTGAGCATGTGGGGCTGGACGGTCATTGAGAGGGTGGCGGCGCCGGGTGCGATTTCTTCGAGTGCGATGCCGAGGGCGGGGGTGGCCTGGTCGTTGGCCCACATGGCGGCTGCTGCGGTTTCGGCGCGCTGTTGCGGGGTCATGCTTGGCCGGTGAAGGTGGCGGGGCGTTTTTGGATGAAGGCTTTTACACCTTCCTGGAAATCCGGGGTGAAGCCGGCCTCGCGCTGGAGGTCGCGTTCGAGGTCCAGTTGCTGGTCCAGGGTGTTGTTGGTGTCGAGGGCCTGCTTCATGAGGCGGATGGCCTGGGTGGGGAGGGCGGCGAGGGTGTGGGCGGTTTTCGTGGCTTCGGTCAGGAGGTCTTCGTCGGGCAGGGAGCGCCAGATGAGGCCCCAGGTCTCGGCCTGTGGGGCGGGCACGGGCTCGCCGAGCATGGCCATCCCGCGGGCGCGGGCGTCGCCGGCGAGCCGCGGGAGGAACCAGGTTCCGCCGGCATCGGGGATGAGGCCGATGCGGATGAAGGCTTGCAGGAATCGGGCGGATTGTGCGGCCAGGACGATGTCGCAGGCGAAGGCGAGGTTGGCCCCTGCCCCGGCGGCGTTGCCGTGGACGGCGCAGACGACCGGTTTGGGCAAGGTGCGGATGGCGCGGATCAGCGGGTTGAACCGGGTTTCGAGGGTGCCCCCGAGATCCTGACCGGGGCTTACATCGGCCAGATCCTGCCCGGCGCAGAATGCACGTCCGGCTCCGGAGAGCAGGACCGCGCGGATGTCCGGGTTCTGCCCGGCGTCGGAGAGGTGCGCGAGAAGGGTTTCGGCCATGCCGCCGGCAAAGGCATTGAGGCGGTCGGGCCGGTTGAGGGTGAGATGGAGGACGGGGCCATCGCGGGTGACAAGAATGGTGTCGGACATCGTTGGCCCCGCGTGATTGGTGGCCACGATGCGGGAGGTGTCGGGCGTGTCAAGGGTGGAGGCTGGCTTCGCTCCTGGTTCAGGAGATGGGCTTCTTCGGGTGGTCGATCGCTTCGCCAAGCCGTCGGCTCAGATAGGCCGTGATGGCGGCCTCTTTGGCGGTCAGACCGGTTGCCGGGGAATGCAACATCTCGCCGGCGCGGGTCTTCAGGCTTTCGAGGAGACTGCCGTCGAGATAGCCTTCGAAGACGGCTGGGTGGATGTAGCATTTGCGGCAGATCGCCGGCGTGTTGCCGAGCTGCTTTGCGACAAGCTCGACAGCCTGTACGACGTTCTTCTTGGCCGTGGTGGCGTTGTCGAAGCGCTCGAACTCCGCCAGCACGGTGACAGCCAGGTTGGTGGCGGCCCAGGTGCGAAAGTCCTTGGCGGTGATGTCCTCCCCGGTTGCCTCCTGGAGGTAGTCGTTCACGTCGTCACTGGTGACGTGATGAAGGTCGCCGGCGTCGTTGTGGTATTGGAACAAGTCCTGCCCGGGCAGGTCCTGGCATTTGGCGACGAGGTTGGCGAGGCGGCGGTCGCCGAGGTCGATGTGCTGCTTGATGCCGTGCTTGCCCTTGAAGTCGAACACGACGTGGCCGGCCCTTACCTTGACGTGTCGGGAGCGGAGGGTCGTCAGGCCGAAGCTGCCGTTTTGCCTGGCGTACTCCTCGTTGCCGACGCGCATCACGGTTTTTTCCAGCAATGCCACGATGGCGGCGATCACCTTCGGCTTCGGCAGGCCTTCGCGCGCCAGGTCTTTTCGCACGCGGTCGCGGATGATCGGCAGCGCGGCGCCGAACACGAGCATCCTGGCATATTTGGCCTCGTCCCGAACCAGCCGCCAGCGCGCGTGGTAACGATACTGCTTGCGGCCTCGGGCGTCGCGTCCGACCGCCTGGAGGTGGCCGTTGGGGTGGGGGCAGATCCAGACGTCGGTATAGGCGGGAGGTATTGCCAGTTTCTTGATGCGGGCGATCTCGGCCTCGTCGGTGATCTCCGCGCCGTCGGGCTTGAAGAACCGCCAAGTTTCGCCTTCCTTGCCGGTATGACGGGTTCGGGCGATCCCCGGCTTCGTGTCGTTGACGTAGCGGAGCTTGGCCAGTTTCGCGGCTGCTTTGGGATCAGGCATGGCGGGGGGAACATCCGCCGGGCCAGGCCGGTTGCAGGACTATCAGGTTCGTGAACCCGCGGTGCCGGATGGCGCGGGGCGCGCGGATGGGTAATCTGGTCAAAACGCAAAGGGGACGGCGCGATGCGGGCAGCGGTACGCGGAACAGAGATCTATTTCGACATCGAGGGCGCAGGCCTGGTCCCCGATGGGGCGGCGATGCGGGAGAAGCGGGCGGCGCTGGTGATCCACGGAGGCCCGGGGGGGGATCATTCGGGGTTCAAGCCGTCGTTCACGCCGCTCAGCGAGGCGCTGCAGCTGGTCTACTTCGACCATCGCGGCCAGGGCCGGTCCGGGCGGGGCGATCCGGCACTGTATACGCTGGACGAGAACGTGGAGGACATGGAGGCGCTGCGGCGGCACCTGGGGCTGGGGCCGGTGGTGAGCATCGGGACGAGCTATGGGGGGATGGTGGCGATGGCGCATGCGGCGCGCTACCCGGATGCGGTGTCGCATTTGGTGTTGTGCGTGACGGCGGCGCATGGGGGTTTCATTCCGCGGGCCGAGGCCATCGTCGCGGCGCGCGGGACGGAGTCGCAGAAGCGGGTCTGTGCGACGTTGTGGGCCGGCGGCTTCCGGAC
>JAYVEG010000249.1:0-3034 GCA_043748985.1 Rhodospirillales bacterium | reverse complement strand
GCGGCAGCGTCGCCTGCAAGGAGACGCCGCGGTCCCGGAGCCGCTGCGCGACCTGTTCGTAGATCGTTCGGGCCGCCCTTACCTCGGCCACGTTCGTCACCATCGGCAGCAGCACCCGCACCGGCCCGGCCAGCGAGGCCCGCAGGATCGCCGCCAGCTGCACCTCCAGCAGCGCCGGTTGCCGCAGCAGCAGCCGGATGCCGCGCAGCCCCAATGCCGGGTTCGCTTCGACCAGGTCCGGCACGAGGCCTGCTGCCGTCAGCGCCTCGATCTCTTTCTCGCCGCCCCAGTCCAGCACGCGGATCGTGACCGGATCGCCCTGCATGGTATCGACCACGTTGCGATACGTGTCCGCCTGCTCGTCCTCGTCGGGCACCGTGTGCCGGTTCATGAACAGGAATTCAGACCGCAACAGCCCGATCCCCGTCGCGCCCGATTGCACGACCATCGGCAGCTCGACCGGGAGTTCGAGATTTGCATGCAGGTCCACGCTTTCGCCATCCAGCGTCACTGCAGGCAGCCGCCGCAACCGGCTGAGCCGCTGCCGGTCCCGCGCGAACGCGGCCACGGCCCGCCGTGCGCCCACCAGGCTTGTCGCTGTGGGGTTCAGCAGGATCGTGCCTTCCGAGCCATCCAGGACCATCAGGTCACCGGCCCGCAGGTCCGTTATCAGCCCTGGAGCGCCAAGTACGGAGGGGATGCCCAGCGCACGCAGCAGGATCGAAGTATGGCCGTCCGTTCCGCCCTCCTCGGTGGCTACACCGGCGATCCGTGCCGGGTCGATCAGGGCCGCATCGCTGGGGCGCAAGCCTTCCGCGACCAGGATCGACCCGGGCGCGCTGTCCGCAAAGCTGCGGAACGGTGCCCGCGTCAGGTTCCGCACGAGGCGCCGCCCGATTTCGCGCACCTCGTCGGCCTGGCGCTGCGTCCCCGGCGCTGCCAGTTCGGCGAGCGCCCCGGCCACCGCGTTCGCCTCTTCCATGACGGCTGTTTCCGCCGAGACCAGCTTTTCCTGCACCCGACCTCGCGCGCCGCGGATCAGCCGTGACGGTCCCAGCATCTGGAGATACGCGTCCAGCAGCGGCGCGATCTCGCCCTGACTCTCTTCCGGCAACACCGCCAGCCGGCTTCGCAGCTTCAGCAGCTGCTTGCGTGACTGCAGGACCGCCGCCTCGAGCCGCGCCAGCTCCCCTTGGATGTCTTCTGCGTGGATCCGGTGCCGGGTCACCACGGCCGGGGCCTCCATCGTGCGGAATACCGGCCCGATCGCAACGCCGGCGCAGGCCGGGATGCCGACCAGCCGCCGCTCGGGCCGCGCGGTTTTGGGGTCCTCAGTCCTGCTCATGGAAGCCAGCCTCGACCAGGCCGGACAGCGCTTCCAGCGCCTCCTTCGCGTCCCATCCCTCGGCCTGCATTTCGATGCTCGACCCCATGCCGGCGCCGAGCATCATCAGCCCCATGATCGACCGCGCTGAAACGCTTTGCCCGTCCCGCAGCACTTCCACGGAGGCGCCGAACCGCTCGGCCATGGTGACGAACTTCGCCGCCGCCCTTGCGTGCAGCCCGCGCCGGTTCACGATCGTCACTGTCCGCGATAGCTGCGTGCCACCGGGGGCCGCGCCAATCTCGTTCCCCCCGGCAGGGTCGCTCACCCCGCGGCTGCCTTCCGGCACGACGGCAGGATATGCGACGCGGCTGCGATATATTTCCGCCCTGCCGTCTGCGCGCAATCCACGCATTCCCCCAAGGTCTGGCTAGACCGCACCTTCGCCAGCTTCACCAGCATCGGCAGGTTCACGCCGGAGATCACCTCCACCCCGTCCCGGTTCATCATCGAGATCGCAAGGTTGCTGGGCGTTCCGCCGAACATATCGGTCAGGAGCACGACCCCGTCCCCGGTATCGACCCGCGCGATGCAGGCCTGGATGTCCGCCCGCCGGACCTCCATGTCGTCATCGGGTCCGATGCAGATCGTTGCGACGTTCCGCTGTGGTCCGACGACGTGTTCCATTGCGGAACGCAATTCGTCGGCCAGGCGGCCGTGGGTCACCAGCACGAGGCCGATCATGATTGTGGTTTCAAACCTTCCCGAAGGCGTCGCCCACAGGGGCAAGGCCGGTATTCAAAGTGGGCTCTGAAGCAGTGGACAGTCCTGTGCCCATCCCGGGTGGCTTCGTCAACTCGCGATGCAACGTAGTGACCTGCCATGCTTGTTCCTGCCTGCCATCGCCAAGCCGTTGCAGCACCGGCGCCAACCGTTCGACGGTTCGCACCGACCGATGCCGACCGCCTGTGCAGCCGATTGCGATCGTCGCATATTTTTTACCTTCCTGCACGAAGCGTGGCAGCACCAGTTCCAGCAAGGCAAGGATTGCATTGAAGAACGCCTCATACGCAGGATCTGCCTCGACATAGGCTGCTACCGCCGGATGCTGTCCCGTGAGAGATCTCAATATGGGATCGTAATGCGGATTGCGAAGAAAACGCGCGTCGAACACCATGTCGGCCTCACGCGGCAGCCCGGCGGGGAATGCAAACGACATTAACGTGACCGTCATCAGAGCGCTGTCCCGAGCGACGCCGAACTGGCGCTCCACCAGGGTCCGCAACTTTGCCAACGGCAGGTCCGACGTATCCACGACCAGGTCGGCCGCATCGCGCAGCGGAAGTGTCAGGCGGATTTCTGCCTCGATCCCGTCGATGACACGGCCCTGCGGCGCCAGCGGATGCCGACGCCGCGTTTCCGTGAAGCGACGCAGCAGCGCACCGGGGTCTGCCGTTGCATAGACCAGTTGGACCATGTGCCCTGGCATTGCCCGCAGCCGATCCATGGTGGCGACCACCTCCACCGGGTCGAATCCCTGCGTTCGCGCATCCAGCCCAATCGCGAGCGGCCGTTCTGCCCGCTGCACCAAGGTATTCACCAGCGTCAGCGGCGGGTTATCCACCGCATCGTAGCCGATGTCTTCCAGCGCACGCAGGATCGACGCCTTCCCCGCCCCGGACAGACCTGTCACCAGCACGAGTGTCGTCA
>JAYVEG010000248.1:0-9999 GCA_043748985.1 Rhodospirillales bacterium | reverse complement strand
CAACGTGCCGCAGCGCCTCAACCAACCATGGCCTGAAACCATGACGGGCTTTGCCAACACCACCCATAACATTGCGTGCAATACGCTACCGTGCAGCTTTACGCGGATGGGCCTTCCGGCCCAACACCGGTGGGGAGCAGATTACGTGAGGCAACAGGTCACCCGTCGGGAGCATTTCAGGCGAGGCAATGCGACAACGAGGTTTAGATTGTCGCGCGACACCAGGCCAGCTTCTGGTGCAACCTGGCCAGTGCGGCGGTCTTCACCCCGCTATTCCTGATTGGCTGCCAATGGGGCGTGCTGGGGGTGTGCTATGCCTGGCTGCTGGGCTACCCGCCGGTGTTCGTGGCGACGGTGCTGATCGCCGCCCGATACGGCGGGCTGAGCATCCTGCCGTTGTTGCTGACGCCGGTGGGGCCGATGGTGGCCGGCGCGGTGATGCTGCTGGCGGTGACGGCGCTGCGGCCCCTCCTGCACGGCGGGGCCATGCCAGACCTGCTGGTGCTGGTGCTGGCCGGGGCGGTTACATACGGTGCGGTCGTGCTGGTGGCGTTTCGGCCATTGATTTGGGAGCTTGTGGGGATCGTTCACCGGCGGCAACCGGTGACAGGAGTGTAAGCGCGTCTCAGCTATAGGCCGCTCAGCAATTGGCTGATTCGCTGCTCGATCATTCCCGCTTCGTACAATGTGCGAGCACGAACTCGGGCGGCGGCGCCAAGACGAGCAGCCGCGGACGGGTCCGCCAACAGGTCCGCACAGGCGTCCGCGAATGACCCGTCGTCGTCACGCAATAACAGTTCCTGGCCGTCCCGCAGGTCAAGCCCTTCCGCGCCCAAGTGGGTGGACACCACCGGCTTCGCGTAGGCTGCCGCCTCGATGATCTTCAGGCGGGTACCGCCGCCCATGGTGATCGGGCAGCACACGACGCCGGCGCCGGCATACAGGTCGTCCAGCGAGGCAACGTGGCCAGGGAACGACACCCCGGGCGGCGGCGCTGTAAACCCGCCGACACGTTCAGCGCCCCGGCCGGCGATGACCAGCCGCGCATCGGCGTGCCGGGCCAGCACCAAGGGCCAGATCCTTTGCACAAGCCGCTCCGCCCCCTGGCGGTTCGGCTCGTATTCGAGGTTGCCCAGGAACAGCAGGACCTTCGCTGCCGGCGTATCCTGGACGACACTTGGAAACGGCACGGCGTTCGGCACGACCTGAACCTTGCGGCCCAGATGGAGCGAACCGAGGTGCGCCTGGTCCACATCGGAGCAGACGAAGGTGGCGTTTGCGCGCCGGATTGCCGTGGCGACGGCCGGGAAGAGCCGGGCTGCATGGGCGAGGTAGGCGACCTTGCTGAACCGGAGCGGCTGGGCACTCGCGGCCCGCCACCGCATCTTGTATTCCAGGTCGTCCAGGTCGAACGCCAATCGTCTGGGCTGCAGTCGCCCGGCGAGAAGCGGCACCATGGCGTGGAACCGTTGAGCCAGCACGAGGTCCGGTCCCTCGGCGAACGCGCGTGCAACTCCGGCAACCTGGTCGGGGCCGCTGAACCGGTGGAAGTCCGGTTGGTGCATGGGTTCGATCAACCCGTCGAGGTAGTGCGCCTTGAATGAGCGTGACGTGGTTCCGGTGCGGACCAGACGCGGCTCAACCGCCGTCGTCCAGAATTCCGATTGCTGTGCAGCCAGCGCATGGGCCTCCATCGCAAGCGAGGGATGCTGTGGCGGCGTGAGATAGAGGATGGTGACCTTGCGGCTGATGCTGCCAAGGGCACGGACGAACAACCGCATGCGAAGGTGCATGCCGACTGAGTCCCGCCCGGGAACGGGAGGTGCAATGGGGTTGATGATTAGGCTATGCATCCGTGAGTTATGTCCGAACCTGGGTGACGACGGTTTGAGAAGGGCGGCGTACCGAGGCGAGCTATGCTGGAATTTGGGTGACGCCGTGATCAGGCGGCGCTTTGTGCTGGCGTGTCGGTGACCTCGACGCCGTTTCGGAATGTGACGCCCTGGACGACTTTAGGCAACTGGTTCTCGCCCTTCAGCCGGCGCCAGGTCCTGGCCGCCGCCATCACCAGCTTGAACACCATCAGCCGGGCGGTGTCCTGCGACAGCGCGCCCTTCGTGCGAACGGTCCGATGCCTGACCGTGGCGAACACGCTCTCGATCGGGTTGGACGTGCGCAAGGTAGCTGCTCAACCCCCCTTGCGAGTTGACGTGTGCGAGGCTGTGCGTAAATCGGCTTGACGTGCCGGTATTCGCTGGGATTCAAGGCTGGGATGACTGCGCTTCCTGATCTCAGCCAACTGACGCACGAGGAGAAGGACGTGCTGATCCGGGCGCTGTGGGCGCAGGTTCAGGCGCTGACTGTTCGGGTGGCAGAGCTGGAAGCGAGGCTTGGGGCGCCTCCGAAGACGCCGGACAACTCGAGCCTGCCGCCCTCGCAGGGCAAGAAGCCGCGCCGCGCCGCCAAGGTGGCGCGCCGTGGCCCACGCCTGGGCAGCTTGGGCCGCATGGGGGGCGGACGGGCACTGACTGAGAACCCTGACGAGATCGTCGCTGCCCGGCCTGTGCGGTGCGCGCACTGTCAGGCGGCGTTTGGTGAGGCGGACCAGGTGCTGCATGGGCGCTATGACAAGATCGACTTGCCCCAGGTGGCACCTGTGGTGACGCGTGTGGAGCGCTATGCGGGCCGGTGCCGCTGCTGCGGCGGCACGACGCTTGCGCCGGTGCCCGAAGGCCTGGAGCCGGGCACGCCGTTTAGGGTGAGCATCGTGGCTTTGGCGATGTATCTGCGTTTCGTGCACGCGATCAGCTACCAGCGGCTGAGCCGGCTGCTGGGCGAGCTGTTCGGCCTGGCCATCAGCGAGGGCGCGCTCGACGCCGCGTTCCGCCGGGGCAAGCCCGCCTTTGACGCCGATGTCGCCGCCATCCTTGCCCGGCTGCGCCGCGCCCGAGTGATTTGCTCGGACGAGACCAGCGTGCGCATCGATGGTCGCACCTGCTGGAACTGGGTCTTCCAGAACAGCGAGGTGGTGGTCCACGTCATCCGCCGCAGCCGCGGCGCGGGCGTGGTGGCCGAGGTGCTGGACGGGCACCGGCCGGCGCTCTGGGTGTCCGACCTTTACGGCGCGCAGCAGGGCCATGCCGAGGCGTGGCAGATCTGCCTGGCGCACCAGCTGCGCGACTGCACCTACGCCATCGAGGCTGGCGACGCCGTGTTCGCCCCGCGCATGAAGGCGCTGCTGCTGCGCGCTGTCGTGCTCGCGCGACGCCACCGCAACCTTGCCCCAAGCACCCGGCGCGAATACCGCCGGCGTCTCGAGTGCGCACTCGACGCCGTCATGGCATTGTCTCCTACAGCGGCTGCGGCGGCGATACGGCAAGCTCCGCTCGCACCTGTTCACCTTCCTCGACCATCCCGAGGTGCCGGCCGACAACAACGGCTCCGAACGAGAACTGCGGCCCACGGCAACCTACCGCAAAGTCACCGGTGGGTTCCGCTCCGATTGGGGCGCCGACCTGTTCGCCGGCGTGCGCTCCGTCATCGGCACCGCCGCACGCCGGGGCGTAAGCGCCTACCAGGCTATCCAACAAACCTTACGCGGGCAGGCCGCTATCTACCCGGGTTGAGCAGATACTGCGCAAGTGGTCCCAGTGCTCGGCCGGGAAGTCGTAGAACGTCAGCAGCGCGTCCTGGTCCTTGGCCAGGCAGGTGACCGCCCTCTCGTACTTGGCCCCGTATTTCTTGGTGAACGTCGCGATGGCCGCCTCCGCCGTCATCCTGTCCGGCGCGTTCCAAACCTCGCGCAGGTCCGACTTGGCCGCCGGCTGGACCGACTTGGGCAGCTTGTCCAAGACATTAACGGTCTTGTGCACGGTCCGAACGCAATCGACGCGGTTCGCTTCACCGTGGCCGTTCCGTTCGCCGGGGCCGGGCGGACCAGCCGTGCCCGGCGGCACGACGCGCAGTTCCCATGACCTGAGCATGATGGGTTCAGTCGGGCTCACTTTCCGCAAAGGCCCGCCCGATGCTGACCCGTCCGCGCCCCCAGGTGGCGGCGTGCTGGACCATCCGCTCCGTGCCGGTTCGCACCCGCGACGGCGCCGAGCGACTGGATCAGGTCTACCGCCGCCTTTTGAACGACGCCCCGGCTGCTGCCGGGCCGCATGTCCCCTCCGACACATCGCAAACCCGCTCGCTCCCCGTTGTTCCGTCAACCAGGATGACCCCGCCATGCCCGTCGCCCTCTATGCCCGCGTCTCGACCGAACGCCAGGAACGCCAGCAAACCATCGACAGCCAACTCGCCGCCTTGCGAGCCTGGGCCGTCGCGCAAGGCCATCCGGTAAGCGATGAACAGGTCTTCCGTGACGAGGGCTACAGCGGCAGCCGGCTCGACCGGCCAGGCCTCGACGCGCTACGCGATGCCGTGCGCGACGGCATCGTGAGCACGCTCGTCGTGCTGGCCCCGGACCGCCTGGCGCGCAAGTATGCCTACCAAGTGCTGCTGCTCGAGGAGTTCCGTCGCGCAGGCGCCGAGGTGGTGTTCCTGCAGCACCCGATCTCGGACGACCCCGACGACCAGCTCCTGCTGCAGATCCAGGGCGCGATCGCCGAGTATGAGCGCGCGGTGCTCGGTGAGCGGTTCCGCCGCGGCAAGCTGCAGAAAGCGCGCGACGGCCACTACATCGCCGCTCGCGCGCCTTATGGATACCGCTACGTCCCGCGGCGCGACGCCGTGCCCGGCCGCATCACGGTCGACGAGCAAGAGGCCGAGCTGGTGCGCCGGGTGTATGGCTGGTTCACCGACGAGCAAACGACCATTCGCCAGGTCGTCAAACGCCTCAACGCCGGCCCCGACCGGCCGCGCTCCGGCCGCCCTGCCTGGGCGCCTACCACGATCCATCACATCCTGGCCGACCCGATCTACACCGGCACCGCCTATGCCAACCGCTACGCCTGCGTGGCGCCGACCAAGCCGTCCATCCAACGCGGCCCACGCACGGCCGCCGCGACCCGGCGCTGCCTCAAGCCGCGCGAGCAGTGGATCGCCATTCCGGTGCCGGCGCTGGTCGACCAAGGGACGTGGGACCAGGCGCAGGCCCAACTCGCGCGCAACGCAGCACTCTCGTTCCGCAACAACACCCGGCACAGCTACCTGCTGCGCTGCCTGCTCAAATGCGAGCTTTGCGGGCTGGCCATGTATGGCATCACCCGCCCCGCGTCGGCGCGAAAGCCGGCGCGGCAAGTCTACCGATGCCACGGCAAGGATTGCGTCGTGATGGCGCGAACCAGCATCTGCCCCAGTCGCCACATCAATGCCGAAGAGATCGAGCCGGTCGTGTGGGACCATGTCATGGCCCTGCTGGCCGACCCGGACCAGCTCCTGGCGCAGTTCGACCGCTTCGCCGCCGCCGCCGATGCCGGCTCCGCCCGGGAGCAAGCCGCCGAGCAGCAGCTGCGTGCCCGGCTGGACCGGACCGCACGCGCCGACAAGCGCCTGCTGGACGCCTACCAGGCTGGCGCAGTCAGTCTGTCCGAACTGTCCGAGCGTCGCCAGCATCTCGCGCAAGAGCGTAAAGGATTGGAGCAGCAGCAAGAGGACCAAGCGCGCCTACGCCAGCAACGGCTCCAGGCCGAGGCGGTGCGGACCGACGTGGCGGCGTTCTGCGATCGCGTCCGCAGCCGCTTGGCCAATGCCACCCTGACGGAGAAGCAGGGCATCTTGCAGATGGTGATCGACCGCATCATCGTCGGCGAAGGCCGTCTGGAGATCCGTCATGTCATCCCGCTGCGTTCCCCGCCTCCGGGCAGCAACGGCCCAGCACCGCCCAAAACCACGCGATTGCGTACGGATGGTGTGGACGGTGCAGCGCTGGTGCCGCGTCGTCGGCGACACCTCGTCCAACGCCTTCCAGGTTCCCGGTCCGTGCCGCTAACCGTGCTATCCTGCCCGTTCTGTTCTCTGTGGCGTGACCCCGATCCCGACCCCGTTGACCTTCCTGCCTGACCGGAGCCAACATTATCGCGCCGGAGATGACCCCATCCAGGCCACTTCCACATAACACGCGACGCTACCCAGCCACCCTCCCGTAGCCAATAGGATCCCCCATGCCCGTCCTGCGCCGCCTTCTGCTTGGCACCGCCGCATGGTCCCTGGTGCTGACCGGGGCCGCATTGCCTGCACAGCCCCCCGCATTGTCAGTCACGCCCTACGTGGTCCCTGCCAGCATCCCGCTGTCCCTGATGCCCGCCGCAAGCCAAGCTGCCGGGCACATCCACACGAGCTGGCCCGGCTTCGCCAAGGGGCACCTGCCGGACAACAAGCACTTGGTCGGCGTGGTGGGCGGCCAGACGTTCCAGTTCCAGCAGGACAGCGAGAGCCACTGGATCAGCGACCCCACCGTGCGGGCCGCGTCCGTGTCGGCCGTGATCCCTGTGCCGCTGGTGGCCGGGCAGCGGTTGGACATCCAGGTGATGCCGACCGCAGGCGCCCCCAACCGCACGCCCTGGATCACGCCGCAGGCGATGGTTGCGGCCAAGGACATCACGCTGCGCTCCTATGGAGGCAACTGTGCGGCGCGGGTGTTCGTGACCAGCTTGCGGGACATCGTGACCAACCTGCCGCGCGACACATGGGGCACGAACCCGGCGGGCGGCTGGGACGTGCCGATCAGCGGGCCGGTTCAGGTGATGATCCGGGCCTGGCGCTACTGGCGGGACAGCACCACGGGCGACTACAGCAAGTGGCGCAAGGACGTGATGTATGTCACCGCGCGCGTCGATGGCACGTGGGAGTTCATAGCCCGGTCGCAGCAGTCCAACTATGACGGGCCCTTTGCGGGCGGCACCGTCACCCGCGCCGGGACGGCACAAGGCCCGTTGGAATACCAGCCGCACTACGCCTGCGCCGTGGAAGCCTATGACGGCACAACCCGGATCGGGGCATGGGGCGGGCCGAACGATCGGCGAGTGCTGTCCCTGCCGGTAGCGGCGTTCCGGTCCAACAACGTCCTGACCACGCTGCCGCTCACCTACGATGCCTGGACGCCCGTGACGTTCGCACCCGGCCCCACCAGCACCTTGCCCAGTGGCCTCACCGTCGGCACCACCTACTGGTTGTCCTACGGCAGCAGCGGCGGCTTGCAACTGCAAGTCGATGCCGACCTGGTGGAGAGCAACCCAACACCTATCGTGTTCGGCACGGGGGGCACCGGCACCGTAATCGTCACCCCCCTTGTAGCGACGTTCAGCGGCACCGGCCCGGTGCTGGCGGCAACGGACGCCCTGCCGGTCGCCATCGGCTTCACGCGCAGCCGCGTCGGCGTGGCCTGGGACAAGGAATACATGAGCCGGGGGGCGCGCATGTTCCCGCGCTACGATCAGGGGTTCACCCGCTACAGCTCGGTTGCTGAACAGATCGTTGCCCCCGACTACTACCCGAACCGCCGGTCGTGGGGCGCTTGGCTTAACACGACCGGCGACAACCCAGGCGACAACCGGATCGGCTACGTCAACCACAATGCCCTGCAATGCCTGCTGAACCCGTTTGATGCCGGGTTCGGGCAACGAGCGCGGCAGGAGGGGCTGTCTTGGTCCGACTACGCGATGTGGTGGGATGATCCACGTTCCGGGAGAGCCATCGTGGGCGACAACGGGCCGAACGATGCGGGCGCAGCCTACCCGCAGATGGGGCCGAGCCAACCAGGTGCCGCCATGAACGGCAATGATGTGGCCTGGCTCGGCTCGCGGGGCAACATCCCGCCCCTCGACCGCAGCGGATACCGGGACGGATACTCCTCCGCCACGCTGGACGGCAGTCACATGCCAGCGCCTTGGGTGGTGCCGGCGCACATGACGGGGCATCCGATCTTTGCGGATCAAGGCGTCGCGCACGCAAACGCGATGTTCCTGTATGATAAACAGCGTCACCAAATCGTCAGCGGTCAGACGTTCTACAACGTGTTCTGCTACGACGGCCAGCCTCGCGGATGTGGTTGGGCATTACGCGCCGTGGCGGCAGCCGAAACGTTTACCGCTACCGCGCGCCCCGAAGCGGCCTACCTCAAGCACACGCTGGACACATGCGCGGCCTTTTTCGCAACGCAGGCCACTCCTGGCACGCAAAGGTTGGCGACGGGCTTGCTTCTGCCATTGGACGCCACCAAGGAGTTCGGCACTTTCTACCTGGCGCGGCCCTACATGATAAACATCTGGGCAATCTGCGTCGGGATGGAGGTACTGCGCGGCGATAGGCCTGGGTGGCGCACCTACATGCGGGCGCAGGCCAATTTCGGCGTCGGCATCCTGAACGACAATAACCCTGCCGGCGGGTCTGCATGGTTGGCGAACAACGGCTATTACGTGCCAACGAACTACAGCGACGGTTCGCCTATCCTGACCCTGCGCCAGTGCATCAACGTGTCCGACGTGTTCGGCTTCGCGCCGGGCAGCCCAATCTCGTTTCCCGCAACCGGGTTCTGCATCGGCAACTTCCAAGGCACCAACAACGCGTTCAAGACGACGTCCTATGGCGCGGTCGCCAAAGCCTACCTCGCGGTCGCAAAGACGGCGGGCATCGTATCGCTCAACGGCGATGACGCGGGTGCCACCTATGACCTGCTGAATGCCCGCATGACGACCGCGCCTGACGCCGGCGTGCAGTGGTCATCGTCGGGCTGGACGGGAGCGTTTCAGGGGCCGCCACGAGCGTTCCCAGCGTTCGCCATCGTGCCGGGATGACCGCCCCCGACGCCCGCATGGCGATCCGTGCGACGCTGACGGCGGTGATGGCTTGGCTGTCCCTCGCTCTGCTGCTGCCTGGCGATACCCTGACCGGTTCGGAGCCGACCACCTGCGGACGGTGCAGCGGTTCATGAAGGTGCGTCGGGCCACGACAGCGCGCGAGGTGCTGCTGTGGCCGTGGGCGGCGCCTTGCTGGACTTCGTGCCCTCCCCTGACGGGGTGATTTCAGAAGGCGACACGGAGGCGCTCGGTAACATTGCGTCTTGAGGCAACACGCTGGATGGGTTCCCAATGTCGTTTGACAGCGGGAGAGTGAACCAGTCAAGCAGGCGTGCCGGTTCCTGGCCGACGCCGGATGGCTGACCCGGGACGATGCGCCTACCGGGGGCCGGCCCCGCGGCGACTGGACGGTAAACCCGCTGCTATGGACGATGGTACCCGAATGAGCACGATGCAGCCGCACCCCCGGCCCGAGAACCCCGAGAAAGGCGGGAACCCCCACGCGGGGGAGTATGGACCGGGGTTTCTGCCCTTATCGCCTTTTTCGGGGACCGGGGCAGCGCAAAACGCCATCTCGAACGGGGCCGCGCTGGCCGCGGTGCGAGCCTACCGCCGGATACCCCCGCCCAAGCCGCCCCGGGCGGCCCGTCGCAAGGGGCCCCCCGCCCGCGCGCCCGGCGACCTCTCCCGCACCCTGCCCGGCGTCCCCCTGGACTGGTGCGAGGGCGTGGCGCTGCTGGCGGTACGGACAGCCCCGCCGACGATCCTGCCGGGCCGCTGGGCGGTGCTGGCCACGACCTCGGAGCGCACGCTGCGGGAGCACGGGGCGGCGCTGCACGGGGCCGGGTGGCCCGCCTTGGCCCTGTTCGGGCTGGACCGCTCCGCCCCGGCCTCCTACCCGCCTGGATGGGGCCTGGTGTGGTTGCTGGGGGAGCATGGCGAGGTGCTGGACATATCGGCAGGCGTCATCTGGCTGCGCTGGAAGCCGGACGGGGCAAGGATGGCGTTCTACCGGCAGCATGGCGCGGCGCGGGCCGGGACTGTCCTGGCGTGGCTGCTGTAGGGTGCGGGCCGATCGGTCGCGCCCAAGAGGATCGGAGGCTGCGGGGTTATGGGAGCAATACGCGCGCTGGCAGCGGCGCGACCTGTCGGCCCGGCGCTACGTGTATGTCTGGGCCGACGGGGTGTACCTGCAGGAGCGCATGGAGCCGCAAGCCGAGTGCATGCTGGTGCTGATCGGCGCCACGCCGGAAGGCAA
>JAYVEG010000247.1:0-3038 GCA_043748985.1 Rhodospirillales bacterium | reverse complement strand
GTCAGCAGCGTGTCGAGCAGCGTCGCGCTGACCAGACCCCCGAAGATGACGATCGCGACCGGGTGCAGGATCTCCTTGCCCGGCGCGTCCGCCCCGATCATCAGCGGCAGCAACGCGAAGCCCGCCGAGAACGCCGTCATCAGCACGGGCGTCAACCGCTCCAGGCTGCCGCGGACGACCATCTCCGGCCCGAAGGCCTCGCCCTCGTGCAGCACGAGATTGATGTAATGGCTGATCTTCAGGATCCCGTTGCGCGCCGAGATGCCCGTCAACGTGATGAACCCGATCATGCTCGCTACCGACAGCGCCTGCCCCGACAGCCACAGCGCCGCCACGCTGCCGATCAGCGCCAGCGGCACGTTGCCCATGATGATCGCCGCCAGAACCGCCGAGCGGTAGCGGCTGTAGAGGACGGTGAACACCATCGCCAGCGATACCAGCGATAGCCCGGCGATCAGCTTCGCGCTGTCCTCCTGCGCCTGGAACGTGCCCTCGAGCTGCATGAAGTAGCCCTGCGGCAGCACGGTGCGTGCCATCTCGGCGCGGATCGCGGCGATCACCCGGGCTTCGTCGGACCCGTCGGTATTCGCCTGCACCACGATCCGCCGCGTGCCGTTTTCCCGTAGCACCTGGTTGGGCCCGTCGTCGTCGGCGACATCCGCAAAACTGCCGAGCGGCACGCGCCCTTTCGGTGTCTCCACGAGCAAGTGCGTGAGCGCATCCGTCGTCCGCCCGGCGTCGGACAGGCGGAGCACGACGTCGAACCGCTTCTGGCCGTCGATCACCTGGCTGACGACCTTGCCGTTGGTCAGCTTCTCCAACGCGTCCGTCACCGCCGCCGGGGTTACGCCGAACAGGGCCGCCCGCTGGTAGTCAAGCCGGACCTGAAGCTGCGGGACGCGCACCTGCCGCTCGACCAGCAGGTCTACCAACCCTGGGATTGCGGACAGTCGTTCCCGGAGCTGATCGGCCAAGCCCCTCAAGGTATCGACGTCCCCGCCGAACACCTTGATCGCAATGGCTGCGTTCACGCCCGACAGCAGGTGCTCCAGGCGATGCCCGATCGGTTGGCCGATATTGAAGGCGGCGGGGAGGATGGCCAGGCGCTGCCGGATGTCGGCCAGCACGGCCTCCTTCGGCCGTGCCGAGACCCGCAAATCGACGTCCATCTCGCTCGAATGGACGCCCTCGGCATGCTCGTCCAGCTCCGCCCGCCCGGTCCGGCGCCCGACCTTCCTCACCTCGGGCACCTGCATCACCAGTCGCTCCGCGACGGCGCCGAGGCGGTTCGACTCCGCCAGGCTGATCCCCGGCGCGAAAGTCATCCCCACCGTCAACGTGCCCTCGTTGAACGGCGGCAGAAACGCATGCGGCAACCGGGTCGCGGCGACCCCGGCAACGACGACTGCCACCGCTGCGACGCCAAACAGCAAGCCGCCGTGGCCGAACGACCAGCGCAGCACGCGCGCGTCGCCCCGCTTCAGCAAGCGGACCAGCGGCCCCTCCTTGTTGGTCAGCCGCTTCATGCCGGGGATCAGGTAATAGCAGAGGACCGGGGTGACGGTGACGGACGTCACCAGACTGCCCAGTACCGATACGATGTAGGCGACACCCAGCGGGGCGAACAGCCGCCCCTCGATGCCGGAGAGCGCGAACAGCGGGATGAACACCAGCACCACGATGATCGTCGCGTAGATGATGCCGGAGCGGACTTCCTGGCTGGCGGACGCCACGACCTCCAGCACCGGCCGCGGCTGGGCCAGCTGCCGGTTCTCCTTGAGGCGCCGGTAGACGTTCTCCACGTCCACCACCGCGTCGTCGACCAGCTCGCCTATGGCGATGGCCAGCCCGCCGAGGGTCATGGTGTTGATGCCAATACCGAAAGCGCGGAACACAAGCACGGTGATCAGGATCGATATCGGGATGGCGGTCAGCGAGATCGCCGTGGTGCGCACGTTCAGCAGGAACGCAAACAGCACGATGGCGACGACGATGACGGCGTCGCGCAGTGCGTCCTCGACGTTGCCGATCGAGGACTCGATGAAGTTCGCCTGCCGGAACAGGACCGTGTCCGCCTTAACGCCCGCGGGCAGCGTGCGGCCCAACTCGCCCAGGGCTGCCTCCACCTGACGGGTCAGCGCCACGGTGTCGGCGCCGGGCTGCTTCTGGACAGACAGGATGACCGCGGGCTTCCCGTTCGCCCCGGCGTCGCCCCGCTTGAATTTTGCTCCGTAGTCCAACGTGGCGACTTGGCCCAGCAGGATCGGCTGCCCGGCACGCACGGTCACGACGAGGCTGCGCAGATCCTCCAGCCGCGTCGTGCGGCCAATGTTGCGGATGACGTATTCGGCGCGGTTCTGGTCGACGAACCCGCCGCCGGTGTTGCTGCCGAACTGCTTCGCCGCCCGCTCGACCTCATCGAGGGACACGTCGAGCCGGGTCATGGCGGCCACGTCGGGCGTGACCTGGAACTGCCGCACCTCGCCACCGATCGGGATGACCTGGGCCACGCCCGGGATCGAGAGGAGGCGCGGGCGCACCGTGAAGTCGGCCAGCTCACGCAGCTCCATCGGCGTGGCGTTCGCGTCGCTCGACCCTTCGACCGCGTCGCTCGACATGGCGACCAGCATGATCTCGCCCATGATGGACGTGATCGGCCCCATCTGCGGCACCACGCCCGCTGGCATCTGCTCCCGGACGGTGGCGAGGCGCTCGGCGACCTGCTGGCGATCGAGGTAGATGTCGGCGCCCCAGTCGAACTCGACGTAAACGATCGAAAGTCCCACGCCCGAGACGGACCGAACGCGGGTGACGCCGGGCATCCCGTTCATGGCGGTTTCGAGCGGGTACGTGACCAGCTGCTCGACCTCCTCCGGCGCCATGCCCTCGGCCTCGGTCATCAGCGTGACGGTCGGGCGGTTCAGGTCGGGGAACACGTCCACGGGCAGCTTCGTCAGCGCGAAGCCGCCGTAGCCGATCAGCACGATTGCTGCGACCATGACGAACAGGCGGTTCCGCAGGCTTGCCGTGACCAGGGC
>JAYVEG010000246.1:0-26263 GCA_043748985.1 Rhodospirillales bacterium | reverse complement strand
GGCACACCGACCATGCCGGCGCCAATCACCTGTTCCAGGCCAGAGACGTGCCGATCGCGCTGCCCGCCGCCGAGGCCGCCCGGGTCAATGCCGCCGATCCCGATATCTGTCGCGCGCGCTGGCTGCACCAGCCCCTGATCGCCTTCACCGCCGACCGTGCTCTGCACGCCGGCAGCAGCGTTGCAGGCTGGCAGGTGATCCCGTTGCCTGGCCATACCGCCACCCAGATCGGCCTGCTGCGCGAGGACGTGCTGATCTGTGGCGACGCGATGACGCAGACGGATGTCGGCTGGCTGGACCTCGACGCCGATCCCCGCGCGCTTGAACAGTCGGAGGCGACCATTGAGCACATTGCCGGCCTTGGACTGCGGCTTGCGCTGCCGGGCCATGGCCCTGCCATCACCGACGTGCCGGCGGCGCTGGCGAAAGCCCGCCGTCGCCTGGCCGGCTTTCGGGCGGACCCGACGCGCATTGCATGGCACGCCTGCAAGCGCATCTTCACCCACGCCCTGATCATGACGGGCGGCCTACCGCGTGACGCGGTTGCGTCGTATCTGGACGCATGCCCCTGGTTTCACGACCACGCCCGCCGGGCGTTCGGGGTCGCGCCGGATACATTCCGTCCGATGCTGCTTGACGAGATGGTCCGCTCCGGCGCTGCGGGTTGGGCGGACGAATGCCTGGTGCCGACCGGACCTTTCGTCCGCAAGACCTGACCGCTACTCTGCCTCGCCAGCCTTTTTGTAGGGCGAAAAGGTTGCGAGCTCGGCCATCTCGGCCTCCACTGCCGGGCGTTCCTGGTCCAGGTATTCGCTGATCGCCCGGCGCAGGCCGGGGTGGGCGATCCAATGCGCCGAGTAGGTCGGGCGCGGCAGATAGCCGCGCTGGATCTTGTGCTCGCCCTGCGCGCCTGCCTCCACCCGATCCAGCCTGTGCTCGATTGCGAATTCGATAGCGCGATAATAGCACAGCTCGAAATGCAGGAACGGCCAGTCGCCCTTGCAGCCCCAGTTGCGGCCATAGAGCGCAGTGCCCTGGGCGCCGCCGCCCATCAGGTTGAGCGCGCCCGCCACCGGCGTGCCATCATGCTCGGCCAGCATCAGGACGACCCGGTCGCCCAGCCGCTCCGACAGCATCGGGAAGAACGCCTTCGTCAAATAGGCGCTTCCCCACTTCCGATCGACGGTCGAGGCATAGAACCGATAGAACGCCGCCCAGTGGTGCGGCTTGATGTCCGCCCCGCGCAGCGTGTGGAACACCAGTCCGGCTGCGTTCGCGTCCCGCCGCTCCCGCTTCAGGACCTTGCGCTTGCGCGAGGCCAGCGCGCCCAGGAAGTCGTCGAAGGTGGCGTAGCCATTGTTCTCCCAATGGAACTGCTTGCCCAGGCGCGGCAGCCAGCCTGCGTCGGTCAGGGCGGTCTGCTCCGGCTCCGTGCAAAACGTCGCGTGCACCGACGACAGACCCAGCTCTGTGCAGGCCTGCACCAGCGCCTGCGCCATCGCACCCGGCGCCACCCCGTCGCGCACCAGCAGCCGCGGCCCGGGCACGGGGCTGAACGGCACCGCCACCTGTAGCTTCGGGTAGTAGTTGCCGCCCGCCCGCTCGAACGCGTTTGCCCAGCCATGATCGAACACGTACTCGCCATAGCTGTGCGACTTCGCGTACATGGGCGCGACGCCCACGATACGGTCGCCCTCGCGCAGCGCCGCGTGCTGCGGCAGCCAGCCGGTGCGGTTGTTGGCGGACCCGCTATCCTCCATCGCCGAAAGGAAGGCATGCGAGACGAACGGGTTGCCCCCCCCGTCGAGCGTGCCGGCGCAGGCATCCCAGTCTGCCGCTGGAATATCGGCGATCTGCGGATGCAGGGACAGGCTCAGGCTGGGCAGGCCATCGGGCATGCTACTGATATAGCGCGGATCGGCCGCGCGGGAACCCGCCGACGTGGCGGGTCGGCGAACAAGCCGGGCCAGCCAGCGCCGGATTTGTCAGGACCCGGCGTTTGCGGACGTGCGCGCCATTCCTCAGGCGATCTCGAACATCCCCTCGACCTCGACCGCGGCGTCGGCCGGCAGCGAGGAGACGCCGATCGTCGTGCGCGCGTGTCGCCCGGCATCGCCGAACACGGCCACGGCCAGGTCCGACGCCCCGTTCATAACCACCGCGTGCTGAGTGAATGCCGGCGGCGCCGCCACGAACCCGCCCAGGCGGATTACCCGCACGACGCGGTCCAGGTCACCGTCGCAGGCGGTGCGCAGGTGCGTCAGTACGTTCAGGAAGCATAGCCGGGCTGCTTCCTGCCCCTGCTCGACGGTCACGCCCTCCGTCACCTTGCCGGTTATCGCGATCTTGCCGTCCACGGCAGGCACCTGGCCGGACACGATGACGATCGCGCCGGAGCGGTTGAATGGCACGTAGTTGGCGATCGGCGGCATCGCCGTCGGCAGCGTCAGCCCCAGCTCGTGCAGCCGAGCATCGATACGACCCATGCGAAAACCCCTTTTTATCCGTTGGCGACCAGCCGCAGTCCGGCCCGGCGGGCACGGTGCTGCGTGGGAAGATCGAGCGGCAGCAGCGGCAGCGGATCGGGCTCGGCCGGCACCGGCACGCCCTCCGGCACGGCGCAGTGGCCGAGATAGTTGATGGCCAGGTTGCGGAACACGTAGTCGAGCGGGCTGGTGGCGTGGCCGACGTCGGCGTCGCCCTCCACTGTGCCGGCTGGGCCGAACCGCGTTAGCGCGAAGGCGGTGACGTAGTCGTCGAGGGGCACGCCGTGCTGCAGGCCGAGGCTGACGGCGGCGGCCACGCTGTCCAGCATGCCGCGCAACGGTCCGCTTTCGCGGGGTAGTGCGATCTGCACCTCGCCCAGGCTGCCGTCGGTGTATTCGCCGGTGCGTATGTAGATGCGGTGACCGCCGATGGATGCCTTCTGGGTGTAGCCGCGACGCCGGGTCGGCAGCTCGCGGCGGAGCGGCGGGGCGGCGGGGCGTGCGCCGACCACGGGCCGTGCGGGCATGGCGTGCAGCATGGCGGCGACGGCGTCGTGCATGGCCTGGTGGGCGGCGAGGCCGGGTGGCTGCAGCAGTTCCTCGCCTTGCAGCACGCGGGCGAGCGCTTCCTCGGGCGCCAGGCCCCGGGCGGCCAAGCGGGCCCGGGCCGCGCGGGTCAGTCCGCCATCGGGCCCGACCGGCGAGAATGCGGGTGCGATGCCGCCGGTTTCGGCCCCCAGCAGCGCGTCTGCCGGGCCTGGTGGAACGATGGCGGTGCTGGGCAGGCCGGCTGCCCCCCGGAGCGCCGTGCGGCGTGCGTCGGCGGCGGCCTCGGCGAGTGCGGGAAGCACGCAGCGGGCGGGCGGCGCCGGCCAATTGGGCAGGCATGACAGCAGGTCGGGCTGGTCTCCGGCCAGTGCGATGTCGGCCGTCGCGCGCAGCAGGGCGGCAAGGCAGGCTGCGATATCGCGTGCCGCCGGGCTGTCATATTCCAGGCCAATTGCGGCGAGCAGCCCGTCGAGGTCGGTGAACCCGATGGCATAGCGGGACGCGTCCGGGTCGCCCAGACGCAGCGCCGTTGCGGCCGTGCGCACCGCTTCGATGAACGCCGGCACGTCGAACCCGGTGCCGCCATCGAGGAACGCGGGCAGGTTCAGCACGAAGCCGGGCGGCGCGCCTGCCGTCCCGGTCCATACCGGCAGCGTCGGGGCGGCGCGGCGATGCAGCAGCAGCGCGTGCAGGCGATCAGCCAGGGCATCGTCCCCCGCGTCCCGCGCGCGGGAGGCGACGGGCCGGATCCAGGCGTCCGCGGCGCGTGGGAGGCTGGCGCGGCCCTCGCCGGGCGCGAGGGCGGCCAGGGCTGCGGCGGCGCGGTCGTCCCATGCGGCCGGCAGGCTCAGAGGCCGTGGCGGCGCGTCGGGATCGACACCCGCCTGGGTCTCGCGCATGCGCACGCCGCGCCAGATCCGTGTTGTGCTCATGGTAAAGATGGTAGGCCGGTCGGCGGGGATGGCGCAACGCTGCTGGTGCGCCAGGAATGGCGTAACGCTTCGGGTGCGCCAGGGATGGCGCAACGCTTCGGGTGCGCCAGGGATGGCGCAACGCTGCTGGTGTGCCAGGGATGGCGTAACGCCACAGGCTTCCGTATATGCACTGGATGACGATCGGCACTCGCCTGTTCACCTACTTCCGCGGACGGCTTCTGGGCATGGACCCGGCCGGCAACCGCTATTTCGAGGACAAGAGGGTTCGCCCCGGCGTGCGCGGTCGCCGCTGGGTCCTGTATGCCGGTCCGCCGGAGGCCAGTGCCGTTCCGGCCGAATGGCATTCCTGGTTGCATTACACCACCGATGCGCCGCTGCCGTTCGCTGCGCGGCAGCCGTGGCAGACGCCGCATATCCCGAACCTGACCGGTACTGCCGGCAGCTACCGCCCGGCCGGCCACGACTACAGCGGCGGAAACCGGGCCAAGTCGACAGGCGACTACGAGTCCTGGACGCCGGGGAGTTAGCGGCTTGGCAAAGCGGAGCGTCGCCGAGGTCGCGACCGGGATCGCGGTATTGACTGTCACGGCCGGTTTTTTGGCCTATGCGCTGACGAACACCGGCCATGGCTCGGCCAATGGGATGGCGCTTTCGGCCCGGTTCGAGAACGTCGGTGCGCTGGCGGCCGGTGCCGACGTGCGGCTCAGCGGCGTGCCCGTGGGCCGGGTGATCGGGGCCACGATCGATCCGCAGAACTTCCAAGCCATCGTCAGCTTCTCGGTGCAGCCCGGATTGAAGCTGCCGACCGACAGCAGCGCCACCATATCCACGGGCGGTTTTCTCGGCGCACCGTTCCTTACGCTGACACCCGGCGGCGCGGAGACCGAGCTGAAGGCGGGCAGCATGATGACGATCACGCAGAGTGCCACCAACCTAGAGGATCTGTTGGGCAAGTTCATCTTCAACGTCGGCAGCCTGGCCGACGCCACGCAGAAGAGTCTGCGTGAGAAGTCCCAGGATGCGGCGCCTGGACCGGCGGGCGCCAAGCCGTGACCTTTTGGCGGATGGCCGACGGCACCCCGGTGTCGTGCCGCGAGAAGGTGAAGACCCTGGACGAAAACCATGCCGAGGTGCGCCAGGTCCTGCAGGACGCGTTCGAGGACGCGGTGCTGATGGGCGTGGACGAGGCGGAGATGCGGTCCATCCTGACGGACGCTGTCGCGGCGTTGACCAGCCCGGGTCGGCGTTCATGAGGCGGGTCGCACGCGGCGGATTGGTCGCGGCACTCGCGGCGCTGGTCATGGGCCAGGCTCCGGCGCCCTCCCCGGCGGCCCCCCCTGCTGGCGGCGCGCCACCTGCGGGTTCATCGCCCAACACATGGATTCCGCGGCAGATCGCCGAACTTGTGATGCTCGACAAGCTGCGCGCGCAGCCGACCACCCTTACGGTCAAGGTCGGACAGCAGGCGCCATACGGCACGCTGACGGTGGCGGTTAAAAGCTGCCAGTCGCGCCCGCTCGACCTGCCGCAGAACTCTGCTGCTTTCCTGGAAGTCACCGACAGCCGCGGCAGTGCGCCGGTGTTTCGCGGTTGGGTGCTGTCGGCGACGCCGTCCGTCGCGCAGTTCGAGCATCCCGTCTACGATCTTCGGCTCGTCGCCTGCCGATGATATTGCCGTCTCCCGACCGGGCCGCACTCATGCTGGACCTGGACGGCACGCTGCTCGACATCGCGCCGACGCCCGACAGCGTTCGCGTGGCGCCCGGCTTGCCCGCTGCCCTGCTGGTGCTTCGAAATGCGCTGGGCGGCGCGCTGGCCGTTGTCACCGGCCGGCCGATCGCCCAAGTGGATGGGCTGCTGCCGGGTATCCCCTACGCCGTGGCCGGCGAGCATGGCGGCGCGATCCGTCATGCGCCCGGTGCGGCCGTGGCGCGGGCGGCTCTGCCATCCCCGCCGGTGGAGTGGGTCATCGAGGCCGCCCGTATCGTCGACGCCCATCCCGGTGCGTTGCTGGAGCAGAAGCAGCGGGGCTTCGTGCTTCATTTCCGTGCCGACCCCTCCCTGGGCCCCGCGCTACGGACCGCGGTCGAGCGCCTGATCGCGCCACAGGCCGATCTATTCCAGCTGATGCCCGCCCTCATGGCCTGGGAAATCCGGCCCCGCGGCGCCGATAAGGGGGTGGCGGTGCATGCCCTGGGTGCGGACGGCCCATTTTTCGGCCGACTGCCGATCTTCATCGGTGACGACGTCACCGACGAAGAGGGCATGGACGCAGCGCGCGGGTTAGGGGGCGCCGGGTTGCAGGTGGACGACTGGTTCGGTACTCCCGATGGCGTCCGCGCCTGGATTGCCGCGAGTGCAGATGCGCTTGGCCGCGGCCTGGCCTGGCCGCCGCTGCCGCGTACGCCGTAGAGTCGTCCTCAATACCGGTAGTATGGCCGATAGTAGCCCGGCGCCACGGCAACCGCCGGCGGCCCGTACGCATAGCGATGATAGTAGGGGTAAGGTGCCACGATGCAGCCGCCCAACGCCGCCGTTGCGGTAATGACCACGCCCAGCAGCACACGCTTCAGCAAACGGTACGACATCGTAGGTTCCTCCGGAAAGGCTTCTCTCGATTTGAAGGTCGGTAGTGCGGCAGGATTGCGAAAGAGGCTGATACCCTTTGTCGCACTTTACCGTGTGAGAGAGCCCAATGGATCAAACCATCTCCAGCCGCCGGCGCAGGCGCAGCTTGTTCGGGTCGATCTGGTGGTCCAGCGCGTGCAGCACCGCGTCGAGCCGTTCACGGTCGAGCGGGATCGGCAGCGCCCGCCTGGCCGCCGTGGTCTCCAGCTTGATCGACAGCCGCGCCTGAAGTTCGGCCAGGGCGGCGCCACCCGGCGTCCCGGCCCACACCGCAACCGCCCGCCCGAACCGATACAGCACGAGCCCGGTCGGGTCGTTCACCAGGCTCTTGCCCTCGATGATCGTCACCAGACGGCACGGTGGCCGCAGCCGTTGCAGCACCGCGCTGGCGGCCACCGCGGCCGGCGGCGACACGCTCGAAACTAGGTGCGGCGGGGATCACCGCCAGCACCAGCCCGCCGACCGTGTAGGCCACCGCCGGGGGCACGCGTAGCCGCCTGGCAACGAGCGCCAAGCAGAACTGCCACCGACAGCACTGCCAACAGCAGTTCGAGCCGCGCAACCGCGGATACGAGGTTCAGCCCTTTGCAGCTGTCAGACTGCGCACCGCCTTGGAGATATCGGCCAGCGAGTAGGGCTTGCTGATGTAGTGCTCATGCGGCGAGGCCCCGGCCTCCGCCGTCGGGTCGGGCCGGCCAGTCATGTACAGGACAGGCAGGTCGGGCCGGCTTTCGCGCGCGCGCCTGGCCAGCCCGCGGCCGTCGAGCAAGCCGGGCAGCTGGATGTCGGTCAGGAGGAGGGAGATGCTCGGGTCCGCCTGAAGGATCGGAAGGGCCGCGTCGCCTGATCCGCTTTCCAGCACGTCGAAGCCTTCGTCGCCGAGCGCCTCGACCAGCGTCAGCCGGATGAGGAACTCGTCCTCGACAACGAGGATTCGGACGGGGAGGGAGGGGGTCTGTTCGGACATGCGCGGCATCCTCGCGAAACCGTGTGGCGAGAACAAGTCAAATGCCTTCACAGGCCCGTGATCGGCTGCACGAAGGCGGTATTCAGGCGTGGTGCAGCCGCAGGCCCGGGCCCGGCCAGTCCATGGAAACCAGCTCTCCTCTGCCGGACAAGGTGATGTAGGCGGTTTGCAGGTCCGGTCCGCCGAAGCAGATATTCGTTGTATAAACGTCCCCTGTCGGCACCTGGCGCAACACCTCCCCGTCCGGCGCCACCACCGTGATGCAGCCCGACATCAGGGTTGCGACGCACACATTGCCGGCCCCATCGACCGCCAGGCTGTCGAACCGCTGGAAGCCCGGCAGACCGCACATCAGCCGCCCGCCATGGGGCGAGGGAAAGCCCTGCTTCTCCACCACACCCGGCGCCAGCACGGGAAACGCCCACAGCCGGCCTGTCTCGGTCTCTGCGACGTAAAGCGTCTGCCCGTCCGGTGACAGACCGATGCCGTTCGGCGTCAGCACGGGATAGGCGACGCACACGATATGGCTGCCATCGGCGCGGGCGTAGTAGACGCCGCCATGGTCGCGCGTGCGCGCCCGGCTTTTACCGAGGTCGGTGAAGTAGAATCCGTCATGGGCGTCGAAGACGATGTCGTTCGGCCCGCACAGCGCGTGGCCGTCGCATGCGGTGTAGACCACGTCGACCACCCCGCTGGCCGGGTCGATCCGCTCGATACGGCCGCCGCTGTAGTCCGGGGGCGTGCCGACGGGACGGAGCAGGGCATCGTCCTCGTGCCAGAGGAAACCACCGTTGTTGCATGCATACAGCGCCCCGCCGGGGCCTGCGGCCAGGCCGTTGGGGCCGCCGCCGGGAGTTGCCACGACGCGCAGCGTGCCATCGGGCGCCACCCGGGTGATGGTGCCGCGCTCGATCTCCACCAGGATGACGGAGCCGTCGGGCATGGCGACCGGCCCCTCGGGGAATCGCAGGCCTGTGGCGATGGTTTTCATGGACGCGTCCTCGTGCATGTTATTGTCATCAGCCTAAACCGGAATGCGTTTCCGCACACAGGGTTGGATGTGCTACTTGGCGTGCCGCCTCAACCGGACACACCGATGCGCCGTCTGCTTCTCGCAACGCTCCTGTTTTTGCCCCTCAGCCCGGTCTGGGTCAGCCCGGCGTGGGCCGCTGGGATCGCCATCGTCGTCAACTCCGGCGAGGCATCGCTGAGCCTGCTGGATACCGCGACCGGCCGCGAGGTCCGCCGCATTCCGGTGCTGCGCGAGCCCCACCACCTGATGCTGTCGCCGAACGGGCGGGATCTGCTGGTGGGCGATGCCGGGGGCAACGAGATGCTGTTCCTCGACCCTGCCACGGGTGAGATCCGGCGCCGCATGCCGCTGGCGGATCCGTACCAGCTCGGGTTCAGCCCGAATGCGAAGTGGTTGACGGTCACCGGCCTCGCCCGCAACCAGGTCGACGTCTACGATGCAGGCACGTTGCAGCTTGCGCACCGGTTCCCGATCCCGTCGATGCCGAGTCACCTGGCCTATTCGCCGGACAGCAGCGTCGTCTACGTCACCCTGCAGGGCACCAATCGCGTCGCCGCCTTCGACCTGAAGCGGATGGCGGTGCTGTGGAACGCCGAGGTCGGGAGCACGCCCGCCGGCATCATCTGGCACAACAACATGCTGCTGGTCGCCAACATGGGCAGCGACCACTTCGCCGTCGTCGATCCCGCAGACGGCCACGTCATCCAGCGGGTCCGCACCGGCCGTGGCGCCCACCAGATTTTCCCGTCGCCGGACGGCAAGACGCTGTGGGTCAACAACCGCGTCGACGGCACGACGGTCGCGGTGGACGCGAAGACGCTGGTGCCGGGCCGCAGCTACAAGCTGGGCGGCGGTCCCGACTGCATCGACTTCGCGGCCGACGGCAAGCTATGGATCACGCTGCGCTTTGCCCAGAAGGTGGCCGTGCTGGATCCGGCGAGCGGCGCCATCGTGACCTATCCTGTCGGCCGCTCGCCGCACGGCATCTTCCTGACGGCTGCGGCGCGGTAATATGACGGACCCTTTCTATCTCGCGGCAGGCTGGCTGCAGGAGAACGCGCTGCTGCCGTTGCTGTATGTCGTGGGCGGGATGGAATGGGAGGATGTTTCGTTCAATTGGGCCATGTTCGCCTGCTATGGCGTTGCCCAGGTGCTGTTGACGCTTATCGTGTGCATGCCGCTCGAGCGCTGGCGTCCCGTGGAGCGCTGGCCGGACCAGAAGGCGGTGGTCATCGACATCTTTTACACTCTGCTCTCCCGGATCGGCATCCTGCCGCTGGTGACGTTCGTGCTGTTCTACACGCTGCAGGTGGCGCTCAATGGCTGGCTGACCGACCATGGGTGGGTTCCGCCCACGCTCGAACGCGTGTTCCCGTTCCTGTTCGGCCATGCCGTTCCGACGTTCATCTGCTACGCCATCATCCTTGATTTCGCGGAATATTGGCGGCATCGGCTGAGTCATCGCTTCGCCTGGTGGTGGGCGCTACATTCCCTGCATCACGCGCAGCGCCAGATGACGTTTTGGTCCGACGACCGCAACCATGTGCTGGACGAGGTGATCGGCACCGTCTGGTTCATGGCGATCGGACTGCTGATAGGCATTCCGCCGCTGCAATTCCCGTTGCTGGTGCTGCTGCTGCGCTTCCTGGAAAGCCTGAGCCACGCCAATGCGCGTGTATCGTTCGGGTGGCTGGGGGAGCGGCTGCTGATCTCCCCCCGTTTCCACCGCGCCCATCACGGCGTGCTGGCTGCCGGGCAACGCAGCGCCAATTACGGCGCGATCCTGCCGTGGTGGGACATGCTGTTCCGCACGGCGGACTTCGACCGGGCGTATGTCCAGACCGGCGATCCCGGCGCCGAGGAAGCGTTGGCCACTGGCAGTTGGTGGCAGCAGCAGTCAGCGGGATTTCGGCGCATGCGCCGCATGATGCGCGGGCGGCGCGCTGTTCAAACGGCCGCCGGGGACTGAAGCCTGCCCGGCTCAAATTGAGCTGGGCAGGGTCGAGATTCTTAGTCGAGCGAGCATGTTGCGTGGCGGGCTGAAGACGCCTGCCACGGTCATGCTCTACACCTCCGCCACCCACCGCTCGGCGATCAGCCGGTATCCTGGCCCGTCCTTGACCACGTGGTTGAACGCCGGGAAATCCAGGTGCATTCCCGCCACCAGCATGTCGTCGGCGCTGGCCATGTCCAGCGCCCGGCGCCGGCTGGCCTCGGCTGCTGCGGCGTCGATATCATAGACCATGCACACGCTGGGGTCGGCCGCCTGCAGCGCCGGCACGTGCATCAAATCCCCCCAGATCAAAAGCGACTGACCGCCGCCATCGATCAGGTAGCCGCTATGCCCCGGTGTGTGCCCATGCAGCGCCAGCCGGCTGATCCTGGGCGCCGGCGTATCCGACATCACCATGCGCTCGCGGTATGGGGCGGCGGCTGCCTGCGCGCCTTGGACATACGGCTTCATCGCGTCCGGCGCCTGCGCCAGCGTTGCCTCCGACAGCCAGAACCCGGCCTCTGCCTCCGCCACCGCAAGCTCGGCATGCGGAAAGACCGCGGTGCCGCCGGCCGTGGCCAGGTTGCCCGAATGGTCGGGATGGAGGTGGGTGAGGATCACCATGTCGACGTCGCCGGGCTGCACGCCGGCGGCGGCGAGGTTCGCCAGCAGGCGGCCCATGGTCGGCCCCATTCCGTCGCCGGCACCGGTGTCGATCAGGATGGTCCGGTCTTTCCCGCCCAGGCTGCCCTGGATCACGAAGGTATTGACGCTGCTGCGTGAGAAGCCGCTATGGATCGCCGTCTTCAGACGCGCCTCCGCCTCGGCGGCCTCGATGTTAAGCAACGTGCCGGGACCGAGATCGATGAAGCCGTCATTGACGACGGTGATTACCAGATCGCCGAGCCGGCGCCGATAGAACCCCGGTGCTTGCTGCGTCATGCCGCCTCTCCCTGCTGCTGCTGGCCCAGCCGGCCAGCCAGATCCTGGATGAACTGCCACGCGACCCGGCCGGACCGGCTGCCGCGCGTCACCGTCCACTCGATGGCCGCGGCATGCAGCGCGTCGCGCCCGATGGCGAGGCCCATCTGGTCGGCATAGCCGTCGATCATCGCGAAATAGGCATCCTGGTCGCAGTTGTGGAACCCGATCCACAAGCCGAAGCGGTCGGACAGGGACACCTTTTCCTCTACGGCCTCGCCGGGGTTGATCGCGGAGCCACGTTCGTTGTCGATCATGTCGCGTGGCATCAGGTGACGGCGGTTGGACGTGGCGTAGAACAGCACGTTGACGGGCCGGCCCTCGATGCCGCCGTCGAGGACGGATTTCAGCGCCTTGTAGTCGGCGTCCTCCTTTTCGAAGCTGAGGTCGTCGCAGAGGATCAGGCAGCGCCGGGTCTCGGCCCGCAGCAGGTTCAGCAGGACGGGCAGCGTGCGAATGTCCTCGCGATGGATCTCGATCAGCGCGAGCCGTCCGTTCGTCGCCGCATGCGCCGCCTTCACCAGCGAGGATTTGCCCATGCCGCGGGCGCCCCACAGCATCGCGTTGTTGGCCGGCAGCTCGGCCGCGAAGCGCAGCGTGTTCTCCAGGACAAGGCGCTTTTGCCGGTCGACACCTTGCAGCAGACCGATCTCGACGCGGCTGACATGCGGAACCGGAACTAGGTGCGCGGGGTCGGGGTGCCAGACGAAGGCGTCCGCGGCGTGCAGGTCCAATGGCGGCGGCGGCGGCGGGGACATGCGTTCCAGGGCATCGGCAATCCGGGCGAGCAGGGCTTTGGTGGTGGGCATGATGCTCCCAAGGGGCTGACAGGACGGCTTGACGGGGTTGGGCGCCAAACTATGGTCCGGCTTTCGCCGCGGCAACCCTGACAGGACCCTCTCATGTTCATCTCGCCCGCCTATGCCCAGGACGTCGCCGGTATCATGGCCTCCGTGACGCAGTTCGCGCCCTTGCTGCTTATCTTCGGCGTCTTTTACTTCCTGCTGATCCGCCCGCAGCAGACCCGTGCCAAGGAGACGAAGACCATGCTGGCCGCCCTGCGACGCGGCGACCGCGTGGTCACCGCGGGCGGCATCCTCGGCGTGGTTCAGGCCGTGAAGGAAGACAGCAACGAAATCGATGTGGAGATCGCCCCGAACGTGCGGGTAAAGGTGCTGCGCGAGACCATCACGACCGTCATCAAGCCCGTGGCCGCCAACGACACTAAATAGAGGTCCATTCCTTAGGGGGTCAGATGAACTGGCCCCGCAGGAAGCCCAGGGCCGGCAGCGGTGTCCACTGCCGCGGCAGTTCCTCTCGCCGCACCGGCGCCACGCTATATTGCGGCGGCGGCTGCCGACACGACTGGAACAGGGCCGCGTAGGCCCGCACCTGCTGTTCCCGCCAAGCCCGGTCCGCCAGCGCGCGCTCGCGGCTGGGGAAGATTTCCGCCACCCGCGTCGTTCGTCCCATGGAGGCCACGACTGCCCACAAGGTGTCATCGCGCTTGGCACGAAACTCGACGACGGCGCTCAACGCTTGCGCATCTCAGGCATCGCTTGGCCCTCCGTTTCCCGATATTGGCAGCCGCGCCGGGCCGAGCAAGGACAATCTGATCGCATGCGGATCGCCATGTTCAACATAATTGGCATCAACACGCGCCTGCCCGCCCTGCTTGCCTGGCTGCAAGCCGCCGCTCCGGACGTGGTCTGCCTGCAGGAATTGAAGGCCGAGCAGCACGCCTTTCCCAAGGCGAGCCTGCAAGAAGCCGGCTACCACGCCGCCTGGGTCGGCCAACGCAGCTGGGACGGTGGGGCCCATCCTGGCCCGCATCGCCCCGGTCGTGACCCAAACCGCGCTTGTTTGGACGGAACGTTTGATCACCCATGCTGCTGCGCTGCACGGGGCAGGGGTCCCGGCCGTGCTGGCCGGAGACTTCAATATCGTGTCCACCCCGGCCGACATCTACAACGAACGCGCCTGGACGAAGAGCGCCCTTATCCAGCCCGAACCCCGGGCGCAGTTCGCCCGCCTGGTCGGGCAGGGCTGGACCGACGCGCTGCGTCGCGTGCATCCCGAGGCAGCGTCCTGGACGTTCTGGAGCGTGTTCCACGACAGTTATGCCCGGGATGCCGGCATGCGGATCGACCACCTGCTGCTCTCGCCCAGGCGGCAGGGCTGCTACGGTCCGGGGCGTTGATCGCATCGTGCGGGGGGAGCCCGGTGCCCGCGACCACGCGCCCGCCTGGATTGAGCTATGGTAGATCACCGGCCGCCGTCGACCGAGAGAACCTGACCGTTCACAAACGCCGCCAGCGGGCTTGCGAAAAACACGACGGCGTTGGCGATATCGGCCGGCGCGCCCAGCCGCTTCAGCGCGATCCGCTCCACCGTCGCCGCCTGGCCCGCCCCGCCATAGCTGGCCCACTGCTTGGCCGTTTCCGGGTTGCTCACGATCAGCCCGGGCGCCACGGAGTTCACCGTGATCCCGAACGGCCCCAACTCGTGCGCCATCTGCCGCGTAAACCCCACCACTGCATGCTTTGCGCTGCAATACGCCTGAATGCCCGTCAGCGAAGCCTGCAACCCGGCCCCCGAGCTGATCGTCACGATCCGCCCGCGCCCCGCTCGCTTCATCCCTGGCACCACCGCTCGTGTCACCGCGAACGCTGCCCCGATATTTGCCGCCATGATCGCATCCCAGCTCGCGTCGCTGACCTCTTCGATCGGTTGGTGCACGGCACCGGCAACCCCACCGGCATTGTTCACCAGCACGTCGATCGGCCCGGTAGCCTGGGCCTCCACGTCCGCGATCCACGCTGCGGCTGCCGGGCGATCGGCCAGGTCCAGATGGGTCATGGCCACCCCGGGCACCGTCACTTCGTAGGGTGAACAGCCGAACACGCGCGCGCCCAAACCCGCGAACGTCTCCGCGATCGCCCGGCCCAGCCCGTGACCGGCCCCGCTTACCACCACAACCCGCCCGTCGAACCGGATCTCCATCCTACCCTCCTTACCGAGGCAACACGCCAGCCCAGCGCAACGCGTTGTTGTAACCTGCCCCTGCCGTCCTGTAATGCCTGCACGCTAATACTCGTATGTCTAGGAGCTGGGGCGATGGTCGGTTACAGGGTCGCGGTTGTCGGTGCCACTGGTGCTGTCGGGCGCGAGATCCTCAAGACCCTCGCCGAGCGGAACTTTCCTGTCGCGGAGGTCGTGGCACTTGCCTCGCCGCGTTCTGCCGGGCAGGAGATCAGCTTTGGCGAGAAGCAGGTCCTCAAGGTCAAGAACCTGGAAACCTTCGACTTCAAGGGGTGGGACATCGCGTTGTTCAGCCCGAGTGCGGCCGTCAGTGCCATCCACGCCCCGCGCGCGGCGGCGGCCGGCTGCCTCGTTATCGACAACACCAGCCACTTCCGCATGGAGCCCGACGTTCCCCTGGTCGTGCCCGAGGTGAACCCGCAGGCGCTGTCGCGCATCCGCCGCGGCATCATAGCCAACCCCAATTGCAGCACCATCCAAATGGTGGTCGCTCTGAAGCCACTGCACGACAAATTCCGCGTCAAGCGCGTCGTTGTCGCGACCTACCAGTCCGTTTCCGGCGCCGGGAAGGATGGCATGGACGAGCTATGGAGCCAGTCTCGTGCCATGTATGTCAACGATCCTGTGAAGGCGCAGGAGTTCACCAAGCAGATCGCCTTCAACTGCATCCCGCACATCGACAAGTTCATGGAAGACGGCTCCACCAAGGAAGAGTGGAAGATGGCTGTCGAGACCCGCAAGATCCTCGATCCCGACATTCTGGTCGCCGCCACCTGCGTGCGTGTTCCCGTGTTCATTGGCCACGCCGAGGCGATCAATGTGGAGTTCCACGAGCCCGTCACGGTGGCCGAGGCCCGCGCGATCCTGCGCGATGCCCCCGGTGTCGTCGTGCAGGACACCCGCGACGACGGCGGCTATATCACCCCGATCGACTGCGTCGGCGAAGATGCCACCTATGTCAGCCGTATCCGCAAGGACCCGACGGTGGAGAACGGCCTGCAGTTCTGGTGCGTGAGCGACAACCTTCGCAAGGGGGCAGCCTTGAACGCTGTACAGATCGCGGAGACCGTCGTCGCCCAGGGGCTTTTGAAGAAAGCCGCGTAATCACACCCGGATGGGTGCAGTGCGGTCAGCACTGCACCCACCCGGGCGCGAACCGCTACATCGAGCCTGCGACGAATTCCTTCAGCACGCTTTTTGGATGCGCGCCCACTTTGGTTGCGACCGGCTTGCCGTCCTTGAACATGATCATCGTCGGGATTCCCCGCACGCCATACTTGTTCGGGCTTTCCGGGTTGTCGTCGATGTTCACCTTCGCGACCACGAGCTTACCCTTGTTCTCGAACGCGATTTCCTCCAGCACCGGCGCGATCATCTTGCAAGGCCCGCACCATTCCGCCCAGAAATCCACCAGCACCGGGCCCTTGGCATTCAGAACCTGAGCCTCGAAGCTGTCGTCATTCACGGCCACCGTGTTCTCGCTCAACACACTCTCCTGCATCCCATCAAGCAGAAGAGTTGGGCAGCCGCGCGAGTCGGTTCAAGCCAGACTCTTCTCCCTCTCCGATTGGACGAGGGGCTGGGTGAAGGTGTGGCAGCGCACGCCAAATTTTGGTTTTGGCGACACGGCACACTCTCCCAAGGGAGAGGGCTTAAGCTAGATCAGACGTGCTCGGCCGACGTCGCGTGCGCGGCGGCCAATTGTCACCCGCCCAAATCGAAAGCCCTACGCGCGCCGCGAAGACCGTCGCGTGACAAGCGGGGCCGGGTCCGTCCCTCAAACTGGCCGAGCTACAACGACACTCCATCGAGCAACGCCTGTGGCAACTCGCTCACCACCGCCCCCTCGGTCCAGACCAGCCAGCACCGCACTGACCGTCCCGGAAACAACGCCGATAGGACCGCCCGATACGCGGCCAGCTGCCGCACGTAGCGCACCGGCGTGTCGTCCACAGAGGCCGGCGCCGGCCGCCCGGTCTTGAAGTCTGCCACCAGAAGCTGGTCCGGCAGCACCGCCATCCGGTCCACCACGCCCGACACCACGTGTCCCCCCACCAGTCCGCTCAACGGCTGCTCCGCCCGTCCGGCCGGCCCGAACAGCGGGCCGAGCGCCGGATGCGCCATTACCGCCATCACCTGGTTCAGCAGATCGGCCTGTGTCGCTTCATCCAACACGGTGCGCCCCAGCCAGGACGCCGCAGCTGCCGCCCGCTCCCCGGGGGGCAACGCCGGCAGATGTTGCAGCAGCTCATGCACCGCGGCGCCACGGGCATACCGCGGCCCTGCGACGGCCCCGAGCGGGGACGCCGCCGCCGGCACCGGGCCGAACAGCATTCCCGACGGCCGGCTCGGCGCCAGCGGCCGCGGCAAGGCGGGCTCGTCCGGCAGTGCGGCCGGGGTCCAATCGCCTGGATGCCCCGCCCACGCCGGCAAGGTTGCCGTTGCCTGTGCCGCCCCGCTACCCCGGCGCCGCACGGCATCCGTTTGCGGGCTGCTCGCCACCAGCATCGTCCCGTCCCAGGGGCCGGCGAAGGGCTCGGTCGCGGCGCCGATCGCCAGGAAGCCGCGCCGGGCCATGGCGTACCAGCTGTTCTCCGCCGGCTCCCGCAGGCCCGACTGCCAGCCGCACACGATCACCCGGTCCTCCGCCCGGGTCAGCGCCACATAGAGAAGCCGGTTGTACTCCCGCAGCCGCAAGGCCTTTGCCGCCGCCGCAGCCTCCATCCAGGCCTGGCATCGCAACTCGGACCGTGGCGCCCAGAGCGGCACGTCGTCCACCCAGGCCACGCTGTCCCGTTCCGGCGGCAGCCCTGTGGTATCCGGCAGGATCACGAGCGGCGCCTGCAGTCCCTTCGCCCCGTGCGCGGTCATCACCCGCACCACGCTGCCTGACCCCCCGGCCTCGCGCTTCACCTCGGCACCCGACCGCCGCATCCAGTGCACGAACCCCTGCAGCCCCGGCGGATGCAGCCGCGCATAGGCCAGCGCCGCGTTCAACAGCTCGTCGATCGGCTCCGCCGCCTCTGCCCCAAGCCGCGCCAGTAGCCGCGCCCGCCCGCCCAGCGGCCCCAGCGCTTCTGCCAGCAGCGCGTGCGGCGTCACGAAATCCGCCCGCGCTGCCAAGGCCTGCAGGAATTGCCAGGCCGCGGTCCAGTCGGCGCGCTCCGTGGCGCGGCGCCGCAGCGTTTCCCACAGCCGTTCGCTTCGCCCGAGGGCCAGGTCCATGAGGCTCGCGTCCGAGAGGCCGCCCAGCGGCGACGTCAGCACGCAGGCCACGTTCAGCTCGTCTTCCGGCAGCAGCACCGCCTCGCATGCCGCCAGCAGGTCCTGGACCGCGACCTGCTCCGTCAATTTCAGCCGGTCCAGTCCCGCCACCGGCACCCCGCGCGCCTTCAGCGCCCGCACCAGCGCCGAGGTGAACGCATTGCGTCGGCGCACCAGGATCAGCACGTCCCCGGGCTCGAGCGGCCGCCCCTGGCTCTCCAGCGTCTCGCCGCGCGCGAGCATTGCGGCCACCGCGGCCGCGATCCCGTCCGCCAGACGTTGCGGCGCCGAGACCAGTCCCATGTTCTCGTTGGGTACGGTCCAGGCCGCCGGTGCGACGTCGTCCGGGGCTGGCGCCAAGGGCCACAGCTCCACCCGTCCGGCGGCCCCCGCCCGGTCCGGGAAGTGGCGCAGGTCCCCGCCATCCGCCACCCCGTCCATCGCGATAGGGTCCGCGAACACCGCATCCACCAGGCCCAACACCGGAGCCGTCGACCGGAACGACACGTCCAGCGTCACGTCCCGCCACACCTGGCCGCCGCCGCCGACACGTCCTGCCATCCGCTCCCGCGACCGCACGAACTCTGCCGGATCGGCGCCCTGGAACGAGTAGATGCTCTGCTTCGGGTCCCCCACGGCGAAGAACGTCTGCTCGCCCGCGTGCGTCCCCAGACCCGCGAAGTATTCTTCCGTCAGCCGGTGCGCGATCCGCCACTGTTCCGGTGCGGTGTCCTGCACCTCGTCCAACAGCAGATGGTCGATCCCCCCGTCCAGCTTGTAGAGGACCCATGCCGCCCCCGGGTCTTCCAGCAACCGCTCTGTCCGCCTGATCAGGTCGTTGTAATCCAGCAGACCGCCCCGCTGCTTTGCCGCCGCATAGGCGTCCAGCGCCGGCGCCACCAGCCGCAGCAGTGCTGCCGACGCCTCTGCACAGCGCACCGCCCGGCGCCGGTCCTCGACGGCCAGAACCCGGGTCTGCTCGGCCTCCAGAGTCGTGCGCAGCCACGGAGCGCTTTTGTGTAGCTTGTCGTTCGGGAAGGTGCCGAAGCCACGGGGCTTGCCGGTATCCAGCAGGAAGTGGCTGAGCCAATCCTCCCAATACTCCTGCCGCTCCGCCCCCGGCATCGACAACCAGGCCAGCATCTGCATCGCCCGCTCTCGCACCGTTGCCGACCCGCTCTCTTGGATTGCCCGCAGCGCCGCCTCGATCTCCTCCTCCGCCCCCCATCCCACGGCCTCGGCCAGCACCTCCGCCTCTGATTCCACCGTGCAGCGCGCGGCCGCCCACACCCGGCCGTCGCGCGCCGGCCCTGGCAAGGCCATCAGCCCGGCCAGCCGCGCCCGCTGCCCCTGCATCGCATGGACCACGTCGCCGAAATCATCGGCCCGGACCAATGCTGCCACCGTCGCCACCGAGTCCGCATCCGCCGCCGCCAAAACGCCTTCCCGAGCGGCCTGCATCTCCGCCTCGGCCTCCACTTCCTCCACCAGCTGGAAGTGCGGGCTGATCTCCGCCTCCAGCGGGAAGCGCCGCAGCAACCCCTGGCAGAACGCGTGGATCGTGCCGATCCGCATGCCGCCCGGCAGGTCCAGCACCACCGCGAACAGCGCCCGCGCGTCTGCCCGAGCCTGCTCGCTCGCCACGACCTCCAGCGCCGCCAGCTCCGCATCGAGCGCCCCATCGTCGAGCGTCACCCATTGTCCGAGCCGGTGCTGCAGCCGCAGCGCCATCTCGGCGGCCGCCGCTTTCGTAAACGTCAGGCACTGGATCTTGCCCGGTGCCGCGCCGCCCAGCATCAGCCGCAGCATGCGGTCCGTCAGCAGCTTCGTCTTGCCGGACCCGGCCGACGCCTCCACGAATGCCGACACGCGGGGGTCGGACGCCTGCGACTGCTCCCGGATCGCACGGGCGCGCGGGGTCATGACATCCACGCCTACTCCTCCCCCGCCGCCGACCACTCGCCGACCCGGGCCAGCAGCGCATAATCCGTGAACCGCGGTGCGGCGCCGGGATAGGGCTGCGAAAGATAGGCCTGCCCCGGCTCGTCGAATCGCGCCACGAGGGCGGCGAACCGCTCCCCGGCCTCTCGGCTGCGCGCCGCCGTCTCGGGTCCCGAGCCCTTGAACAGCGTCGTCTCTTCCCCCGCCACATACCCCCCTGTCAGGCGCCAATAGGTCAGCTCCGCCGCCTCGCCCTGCACGGCCGCGCCGAACGCCCCCGCCGCCGCCATCGCCGCCTCCAGCGGCATCTGCGGCGCATGCCCGGCCGCCACTGCCGTCCCTGTCGGCACCACCCCGGTTTTGTAGTCCATGATCGCCAGCGTCCCATCGGGCTTCCGCTCGATCCGGTCCGCCCGCGCCTTCAGCGTGAACGCCAGCCCCGGCAGCGCCCATTTACCACTGATCTCCACCGAAGCCGCGCCCGGCCGGGCGATCCGGCGATGGCTCTCCTGCTCGGCCACCCAGTCCGCAATCCGCATCAGCCGTGGCCGCCACCACGCCACCAGCGCCGGCCGCAGCGCCCGCCTGTTCAGCGCCGCCCCCATCTCCGTTCGCAGCCGTGGGCCGGCATCCGCGGGATACGCCGGCGGCAAGCCCCGCATCCACGCCGCGATCGCGCCGTGCACCAGGTTGCCGAAATCCGCGTTCTCCACCGCCTGCTCCAGCGGCTCCAGCGCTCGCAGGCCCAGGACGTGCTTCGCATAGAGCCCATACGGGTCCCGCAACCAGGTTTCGACCTCGGTCACGCTGATCTCCCGCGGCCGCGCCGCCACTGGTGGGCAGGGCTGCGGCGGTGGCACCGGCCGTGGCGCCCCGTCCGGCTGATCCAGTCCACGCGCCCACGCCGCCGCCGGGCTTACCGGCAAAGCCGTCTTGTGCCCGGCCAGGAACGCCTCCAACCGCACCAGCCAGCGCGCTGGCACCGTTGGCGCGCCGGCCCGCCGCCGCGGGCACGACAGCACCACCAGCGGCGCCGCCACCGCCAGCTGGGCGAAATCGTGTGCCATCTGGCCCACTGCCTCCTCTGGCGAGGCGAGCCCCGCGTCTCGTCGCATCGGGCGGCTCATCCACGGGCCCGGATCCGCCGCGAGCGGCCACACCGCCTCTGCCAGGCTGCCGAGCACCAGCACGTCGAACGACTGCAGCCGCGCCTCCAGCAGTCCCAGGATCGCCACCCGCGGATGCTCCGCGCCGCCCCGGCCTCGCAAGGCCCGCCGGGTCCGCACCACTGCGCCCTGCAGGCTTGCATCCAGAAGTCCAGGCAAGGTCCGCACCGGCTGCGGCGGCAGCACTGGCAACGCCGCCGCCAGCTCTGCCAGATGTTTCGCCAACGCCTCCCCCTCCTCCAGCGCCCATAGCCGCGCCGCGCCTGTCACCGCATCCGTCGCTGCTGCTGCCTCGCCGCTCTCGATCAGCGCGAGCAGCGCTACGTCCGGTCCGGCAGTCCCCTGCTCCGCCACCCTCAACAGGGGTGCCAGCGCGCCCTCGACCGCATCGACGAACGCCAGCAACGCCGAGGCCTCCCGCTCCACCAGCACCGCCCGCAACCCGGCAAATCCCGGCGGGGGCGCCGGGCCCCTTAGCGCCGCCCGCTCCAGCCGGCGGGTCAACCGCCGGCAGGTGGCGGGCGCCATTCCGAACCCGGCCAGCGGATGCTTCAGAACACCCAGCAGCGCCACCGGTCCGACCTGCTCCGCCGCCGCCCGCGCCAGCAGCCGCAGGAACGTCCCTGGCGGTGTCTCCGCCAACGGCTCGCCGGCGCTGTCATCGACTACCACCCCGAACCGCGACAACTCGGCGGCCACCCGCCCCGCCAACGCCCGGTCCGGTGTCACCAGTGCTGCCCGCGCATGCCGTACTTCCAGCGCCTGCCGCAGCACCAGCGCGATCGCCACCGCTTCCTCCTGCTGGTCCGCCGCCTCCAGCCGCTCGAGCCCCCGCACCTCCGGCACGAAAGTCTTGCGCCAAAGCTCCAACCCTGCGGCGGGCAGCATCGCCCGCCGGACAAGTTCCCGTCTCCCTTCGAGGGAAGGGCCGGGGATGGGTGAAGCAGTGCAAGCTGGAAACACCTGCACATCCCCCCGGCGCGCGCCGATCATCGCCAGCAGCGCTGCCAGCCCAGCCTGCGGATGGCTGTCCTCCAGATCTTCCCACAAGCCATCCGGCATCACCAAGTCGATCCCCGGCAGCACCACCACGCCCTGCGGCATCCGCGCCACAACGCGCATCAGTTCGCCCATCGCGGCCATTCCACCCGACGTTCCCGCCACCACCACCGGGTGGCCCGGCACCACTGGATAGCCTGGCGCCACTGGATAGCCTGGCGCCGTCTCCCCCCAAGCCTTCGCCTGAGCCTCCAGCAGCCGCACCCCCCGCGTCGCCGCGTCGATTTTTCCTGCGGCTGCCAGCCACCCCGGCCAATGCTGCGTCACGATCGTCAGGAATTTCAGCGTATCCGCCCAATGCTCCGCATAATCCGCGCCCACCAGTCGCGGCAGCGCGTCGGCCAGATCGACTCCCTCCCGATGCGCCTCGTCCAGCAACCGCGCCAACTCCGCTGCCAGCAGCCAGGCGCGATCTGCCGTCGCTGGCGCGCCATGCCGTCCCTCCAGCGCCATCACCAGCCGCGTCAGCGCCGCCAGCCGTTCCGCCTGGCCCACCGCCGGCGCCAGGTCCAGCGCGCCGGACAACGCCAGCGGTGCCTCGTCCAACGCACCGATGCCCGCAATTCGCGGCAGCAGCAACGGGCGGCCCTCTGCCGCGGCCAGGAAGGCCTCTGTCAAGGCCCGCGCCGCGCGCCGGGTCGGCAGCAGGAACAATCCCTCCGCACAGGCGAGCGGATCGTCGCTGCGCGCCAGCCACCAGGCCGCCAGCGTGTCCAGGAACGGCTGCTCCGCCGGGATGGTGAACAGGTTCAAAGCGGCCGTCCCTCCCAGCCTGAGGCCGTCGCCCGCCGCCCATCCCCCTCGGCCGCCAGCGCGATTGTCAGCGCTTCCTCCGGCCGCAGCGCGCCCAGTCTATCGGGCCATTCCACGAGGGCCACGTCGGCTTCATCCCAGCCGAGCTCGGCCAGGTCCGGCGCGCCTTCCAGCCGCCACAGGTCGAAATGCGCGACACTCCCGATCGGCGTGTCATAGCTCTGTACCAGAGTATAGGTCGGGCTCGGGACCTCCAGCGCCGCGTTCCCCGTCAGGGTTCGCAGGATCGCCCGGGCCAATGCGCTTTTTCCCGCGCCGAGCGGTCCCTCCAGCAGCACCACGTCGCCCGCCCGCAACGCTCGCGCCACCCGCGCGCCCAGCGCCTCGGTCGCCTCCAGGTCCGCCAGCACCAGGCTCATCATCCCCGCACCATGCCCCGCACCCGACCCCCAGGCAACGCCCGCCGAAGTCTGCGTCCGTTCCCCAACATTTCGAGACTTGCGACCCCCCATGCTATAAGCCGCCAGCCGCAAGGCGATCGCCCATCAAGCACCCGACGCGGAGAGCGCCGTCTTGCTGTTCAATTCCTACGAATTCATCTTCGCCTTCCTGCCCGTCGTCCTCGCCGTCTGCTTCGTCACCGCGCGGGTCTGGGGCGGAGGCATCGCCCAGCTTTGGCTCACCGCGGCATCGCTGTATTTCTACGCGAGCTGGAACATGAACTATCTTCCGCTCCTGCTCGGCTCCATCTTTTTCAACTACGCCATCGCCCGTCTGCTGGTCGCCACCGAAGACGAAGCGCGCCGTCGCACCATCCTGCTGGCCACCACTGCCATCAACCTGGGCCTGCTCGGCTACTACAAGTACACCAACTACTTTCTTGATACCGTCAACACCGTTGCCGGTACCCATTTCTCCTTCGCCGAGCTTGCCCTACCCCTCGGCATTTCATTCTATACGTTCCAGCAGCTCACTTTGCTTGTCGACATCAGCCAGGGCACTATCAAGCAGTTTCGCTTCCGCGACTTCCTGCTTTTCGTCACCTTCTTTCCCCACCTCATCGCTGGGCCGATCGTCCATCACCGCGAGATGATGCCCCAGTTCGAGGCCGCCGATTACCGCGCCCGCTGGGACAACCTCGCCGTCGGGCTTACCCTGTTCGTCGTCGGCCTGTTCAAAAAGGCCGTGCTGGCCGACGGCATCGCGAGCCAGGTGGTGCCCCTGTATGCCGGGGCCAACCAGCCCGTCACCCTGGTTTACGCCTGGGGTGCGGCCATCGGATTCGTGCTGCAGATGTACTTCGACTTCTCCGGCTACTCCGAGATGGCCCTTGGCCTCGCCCGCATGGTCGGCATTAAGCTGCCGATGAACTTCAACTCGCCGCTGAAGGCGACCAACATCATCCAGTATTGGGCCTGCTGGCACATCACCCTCACCCGCTTCCTCACCGCATACATCTACAACCCCATTGCGGTGGCCCTCACCCGCGCCCGCCTCGGCGCCGGCAAGCCTGGGCTGAAAGGTCCCAGGACCACCCCCGCCGCCTTTCTCACCCTTACTGCCGTCCCTACCGTCACCACCATGTTCCTGTCTGGTCTTTGGCACGGCGCCGGCAACCACTACCTTGTCTTCGGCCTGCTCCATGCGACCTACCTGGTCGTGGCCCACGCCTGGCGGCTCTATCGGCCCAAGCTCTGGAAGGACACTGTCAGCTACGACCGTCTGATGAAGCCCGTCGGCCTGGTCCTTACCTTTGTCGCCGCCACCGTCGCGCTGACCTACTTCCGCGCCGACACCGTCGCCATCGGCAACAACGTCGTCGCCGGCATGTTCGGCCTCCACGGCGCTATCCTGCCCAACGTCATCGAGAGCCGCCTTCCGGCCGTCGCCACAGCCCTTGCCGATTTCGGCGTCGGCTTCGGGCCTGGCAGCTTGCCCGTCCTGCTCACCCTCTATTTCTGGATGGCGGCGCTTCTGGCCATTGCCCTCATCCCACCCAACATCCTGCAGATCATGCTCGCCTGGCAGCCCGCCATAACCCTTCCGGCGCCCTACCTGAAGGACGGCAAGCTCGCGCCCTTCAGCCGCCTGTTTGTCCGCATCGAGTGGCAACCCAGCACCGCCTGGGCCCTGGGCGTCGCGGCCATGAGCGTCCTCGGCATCCTGGCGCTCAGCCAGGTGACCGAGTTCCTGTATTGGCAGTTCTGACGCCCATGCGCCGCTATCTGGCAACCTGGTTACTGGCCGCCTTCGTCATCGCTGCCGCCGTCTTCGCGCTTACCGTTGCGGTCGATCCCTACGGCATCCTGGGCACCCCGCGCATCGCCGGTCTAACGGCCGACAAGCCTTCCGCCGCCGACCGCCCCCGGCTGACGAAGCCCTACCTCGTCGAAAGCCCGCCGCCGTCCGGCTGGAACACCATCGTCATGGGCGCGTCCAATGCCGACGTCGGCTTCGATCCAACAAGCCCTGCCTGGCCGGCGGACCGCAGGCCCGTCTTCAACCTCGCCATCGACGGCGCGGACCCCGACATCCAGGCCCGCTTCCTGCAGCACGCCCTCGTCACCACCCACCCGAAACTCGTCCTGATCGGCCTGACGCTCGAAGACGCGATGGTCTTTCCGGTCACCCGCCGCCTTTCGGCCGCCGCCAGCAGCCAGTACGTCTTCGAAAGCCGGATGCGGGTCCGCCCCGATGGCACCCCCAATCCCGACCACGCCCGCGCCCGTCTCGAGGACTTCGCCTTCGCCACATTCTCGATGCAGGCCTTTACCGACAGCGTTTCGACCCTGCTGCGCCAGAACGACCCCGAACGCACCCAGGAGACGGTCCAGGGGCTCAACACCGCCGGCAGCTTTGCCCGCTGGGTTCGTACCGAGGGCTCGTATTCCCTGGTGATGAACAAGGACCGCGAAAAGACCCCGCAGCTGATCAGCTGGTCGTTCAACCCCGTCACGACGACCGACGGCATCGCCGCCATGGTCCGCGACAGCCGGGCCCGCGGCGCGGAGGTCGTCGTCTTCATTATGCCCGGCTATGTCGATCAGTTGGAGATCATGCGCCAAACCGGCACGACCCCCCTGTTCGAACGCTGGAAACAGGATGTGGCCCGTGTGGTCGAGCAGGCCGCCGGTAACGCGCCCGTCCCGCTCTGGGACTTCTCTGGCTACTCCCCCTACACCACAGAATCGCTTCCCGGACCCGGCGACACCAAGGCACCGCTCCGCTGGTTCTGGGAATTCGTCCACTTCCGTGCCGCGCTCGGCGATCTTATGGTTCAGCGCATGCTCGGTAGCGGCGGACCACCCGACTTTGGCGCGCGCGTTACCACCGCCAGTCTCCCCGACCGCTTCGCCGCCTACGCCACCGCCCAACAGGGCTGGGTCGCATTGCACCCGGCCGACGTCGCGCGCATCGCCCAGGTCGTGGACGCCGCCGCACAACTCGTCTGCGGCACCCCTGTCTC
>JAYVEG010000245.1:0-3049 GCA_043748985.1 Rhodospirillales bacterium | reverse complement strand
ACCAACGCGTCGGAAACGACCTGAGCGCGCAGCTGCGAGAGGGTCTGGTTGGCGGAGTCGCTGCCGATCTTGTCGGCAAAACCCTCGATGATGACGGTGCGGGCCGGGTTGGCAACCGCGTCCTTGGCGATGGAGTTGACGACCTGGCGGGCCAGGTTGTCGAGGTCGGCAGAAAACGCGGTGAAGAACACGACCGACTTCGGGGGCGCATCAACGGCCATGCGGGCCATGCAGCCGCCCAGAAACGCGCCGGCACCAAGTGTGACCACGCCAAGAAGCAGGCGGCGGGTCATGGGGGACTGGACGCGTTGAGACACGGGCGACTCCTGGTTATGCTGCGCGGACACTCGTGGGAACGCGGACTGGCGTCAACGGCATTTTCTGCCGGGGGCCCCGCTTCCCCAGCCCCCCTGGCTGGGACAAGAAGCGTTATCCCGCAGCGGCGATCGCATGGCCCCCACTGAGCCGCCAGATCCGGTCGAGCCGTTCGACGCCAAGCAGGCGATGCACGATCAGGATGATGGTGCGGCCGGCGGCGGCGTCGTTGAGGGCCGCGAAGAAGGCGCGTTCCGCCGCGTCGTCGAGACCGGTGGCAGGCTCGTCCAGGATGAGGATGGGGGCGGATGAGATAAGGGCGCGGGCCAGGGCGACCCGGCGGAGCTGCCCGCCCGAAAGGCCCGTGCCGCCTTCGCCGATCCAGGTGTCGATGCCGGATGGCAGCGCCCGGACGATTTCGGACAAACCAGCCTGGTCGAGGGCGGCCCACAGCGCGCCATCGTCGGCGTCGGGGCGCCCGAGCAGCAGGTTGGCACGGATCGTATCGGCGAACACATGGGTGGCCTGGCTGAGCCACGCGATCCGGCTCCGCAAGTCGGCGGCAGACAGCGTGGCAAGGTCGGTGCCGCCAAGCAGCACCCGGCCGGAGCCCGGGGCCGCGACCTTCAGGGCGAGTGCCGCCAGGGTGGACTTGCCGGCACCCGACGGGCCAAGGATCGCGACGCGGCTGCCCGCGGGGATGTCGAGGCTTAGGCCGTCGAACACAGGCGGGCGACCGGGCCAGGCAAAACAAACGGCTTCGAAGCACAGGGCGTTCTGGCGCGGCAAGGCGGCCGGTACGGCCGGGTCCTGGGGGCTGCTGGTGGGGGCCTCGGCGGCGTCGATGACGCGCGCGGCGGCGGCGGCGGCCCGCCCGGCCAGCGCCCCCGCACGGGGCATCGCGGCAGTAGCCTCGAAGGTGGCCAGCGTAAGCAACAGGGCGGGCAGCAGGGTTGCGGTCGGCAGCCCGGCCAGCACGACAAGCAGGACCGCAGCCTGCGCACAGAGGGTGGCGGAAGCGGCAGCCACCGCGGCGGAGCGCGACAGTATCCGCCCGGCGGCGAATACTGCAGATTCGCGCGCCTGCAACTGGGCGAGCATGCGACCCTCGTTGCCGAAGGCGCGCACCTCTCGCATGCCATCCAGCGCATCCAGCGCGGCGACCTGCAGGCCGGACTGCGCTTCGGCAAAACGCGTGCCTTCCACGAGGCTGGCCCGCGCTGCCAGTAGCGGCGAGAGCACGGCCGCGGTGAGCAGCAGGAGGCAGACGATGAAAGCAAGACCAGGCGAGGCCGGCCCGAGGATGCCGGCGACAGCGGCAATGAGCAGAAGCGAGGCCGAGAGCGGAACGAGGATGCGCAGATAAAGCCCGTCAAGCGAGTCGACGTCGCCGACCATGCGGGCAAGCGCGTCGCCGCGGCGCATGAACCCAAGGCCGCCGGCGGAACGGCCGGCAAGGTTGTGGAACAGCCACATCCGCAGACGGGTCAAGGCGCGAAACGTGGCGCGGTGGGTGACAAGGCGTTCGGCGTAGCGAAGCACAACCCGCCCGGCACCCAGGGCACGCAGGGCGATGAGGATCGTGACCCCGGTTGCCAACGGAGCCGCACCGGCCGCGAGCGACAACCCAGCCAGGGCTGCAGCGGACACCATCGCCATGATGAGCCCCACCAGCAGCAGCGGCGCGTCGTCACGCCAAACGGCCAAGATGCGCAGAATCGCAATCATGCCGCACCTTGGGCGGCAACGGCCCGACCGTGGTCGAGGACGATGCGGCGGCCACCCAAGGCCATGGCGGCACTGGAATGCGCGCCCATCAGCACAGTGCGGCCAAGCGCAAGGCGGCGCAGGCTGTCTAGCACATCGGCCTCGGTGGCAGGGTCGAGATGGGCGGTCGGCTCGTCCAGCAACAACAGCGGTGCGTTGCGGATGAAGGCGCGCGCAATGGCGACACGCTGCGCCTGGCCGCCGGACAGGCCATAGCCCCCCTCCCCGATCATCGTGTCGAGCCCATGCGGCAATGTGTCCGTCACCGCCTGCAAACCCGCGGCCCGCGCCGCGTCCTCGATCGCGGCGTCCGGCGCATCCTGACGGCCGAACCGGATATTGTCGCGGATACTGCCGGCAAACAGCACCGGCCGCTGGCCGATCCACGCAATCAGGGACGACAGGGCAGGCGCGGTCAGGGTCGTGAGGTCGGCGCCGTTGAGGGTGATGCGCCCGGATTGCGGCTGGATGAACCCGAGCAGCAGTTCGATGACCGTAGATTTGCCGGAGCCGGAGGGACCGACGAGGATCGCCGTCTCCCCAGCGGGGACGCGGAAGCTGAGCGCGTCGATGGCAGGGCCGCGGGCCGCGTCCCAGGCGTACGTGACGGCGTGGAACGCTATGGTGACACCACTGGCGGCGACGGTGCGAACGGCCGCGGCGGGAAGCAGGGCCTGCTCGGGAGGCAACTCGGCCAACGCCTTCGCAGCGGTGTTGGCGCGGATGCGGTCCTGATACGCAGCAGAGAACGCCCGCAGCGGGGCAAAGAACTCGGTCACCAGAATGAGCGTGAACACCACGACGATCGGATGAAGTTCGTTAGCACGCCAGGCAAGGCCGGCCCGCAGCGCGAGGATCACAAGCACCCCGGCCGCGGCGGCGTCCAGGATGGCGGAAGACAGGAAGGCGACCCGCAGGACGCGCATGGTGCGGCGGGTGAGGTCATCCGCGGCCAGGCGCAGACGCG
>JAYVEG010000244.1:0-3054 GCA_043748985.1 Rhodospirillales bacterium | reverse complement strand
GCCGGCGGCGCTGTTGTTGAGCGCGTTGGCGCCGTGGGCGGTGACGCCGCTGCTGATGCTGGGAGGCGTTTATCTTTGCTATGAGGGGGCGGAGAAGGTCTGGTCCATGGCCCGGCCCCATGCGGTGGCGGCAGTGGAAACGGTCGAGAAGGGCAGCCTGGAGGACCTGAAGGTGCGGAGCGCGATCCAGACGGATTTCATCCTGTCCGCGGAGATCATGGCGGTGGCGCTGGGTGCCGTGACGGAAAAGCCGATCTGGGAGCAGGCGCTGGTATTGGCGATCGTTGGGCTCGGCATCACCGGGATGGTCTACGGGGCGGTCGCCGTGATCGTGAAGGCGGATGATGTGGGGGTTTGGCTGGCGCGGCGGCGGGCGGTGGTGGCGCGTTTGGTGGGTCGCGGGGTGGTAGCGGGGATGCCGGTGCTGCTGCGGGTGCTGAGTGTGGTGGGCACCGGGGCCATGGTTTGGGTTGGGGGTGGGATCCTGATCCATGGGCTGGACGCGTTCGGCGTTACGGCGCCGGCGCATTGGAGAGAAGTCACAGCGTCGGCTGCAGAGGGTGCGGTGCCGGCGATTGCGGGGCTGGCGGCTTCCGGGGCCGGGGCGGCGGTTTCCGGGGTATTGGGTCTTGCGGTCGGTGCGGCCATGATCGCGCCGATGACGATGTTCACGAGAAGGAGCGAGCAGCCTTGACCATTGAGACTTTGCCAGAGGGTGTGCCCGCCGGGTTCGTGCTGCGGCCGACGAAGGAGTTCGCGACACAGGCCGGGCCGTTCTATGCGCCGCCCGATGGGGATTCTCTGGGTTGCGGGTTCCTGGCCAGCGCAAAGCACGGCAACAAGCGTGGGGTCGTGCATGGGGGGATGCTTGCGACCGCGTTCGACGTGGCGCTGGGCAATGCGAGCTGGAGTGCCGCAGGGCAGAAGCCGTGTGCGACAGTACAGCTGAACGTGCATTTCATCGGTGCGGTGAAGATGGGGGACTTTGCATTTGTGCGCGTGGAGGTGATGAAGGCCACGCGCACGCTGGTGTTCTTGCGGGGCGTGATGACGGTGACCGCTTCTATTGGAGTAGACGGGGCAGGAATAGACGGGGCAGGAATAGACGGGGCTGGGGTAGAGCGGCTGGTGGCGACGGCGGATGGGGTTTGGAAGATCTTGGATTGGCGCGGGGAGCCGTTCAAGGTGAGCTGAACTGAGATCGTGTCAGCGCACACATGACATAAATAAGCACTAGCGTAATCTGTTAAGTTGATAAGGTTGCGCGGCGGCAGAATGGATCTGGGCAAGATGAGCGAGTTGCATGAGTGACCGGAGCGTAGTCATTCCCGACGTTCGTGAGTTGGAGCAGGGGCAGCGGTTTGCGATTCGGGCCGGGTCGTTCGGGATCCTTGCGGTGCTTCTGGCGCTGGCTGCGTGTGCGGCGTGGGGGGCAGCAACGACGTATCGGGCCGATGTCGCGGTGAAGCGTGCGACCGAGGCGAGTCATGCGATCGAGCTGGCGCGGCGCAGCGTGGGGGCGATCCGGGTGGTGCGGCGCAGTGCGGGCAGTCCTCCGGGCGAGGAGGCGCGGGCGCGGCACCGGGAGGCGACGGGTGCGCTTGCGGCGGCCTTGCAGCAGGCTCGGGTGTTCACCGACGGTGCGAACCGCCGGATGGTTGACGAGCTGATCAACCGGACCGGCGCGTATGTGCGGGCGGCCGGGCCGTTGCTGGGCGATCCTGCGGAGGAAGCATTGCCGCTGCGGGTGTTCGAGCCGGCGCGGGGTGATCTGTCGCGGTCCGAGGGCGCGTATGTCGCGGTCGAGACGATGATGGATGTGGTCGCCGAGCGGTTGCGAAACGAGGCGCTGAGCCTGCTGGGATTGCTGGTTACGATCCAGACCCGCGTGTTCGTGGGTGGGCCGGTGTTCTTCGTGCTGGGGCTGCTGTTGATCGGGCTGATCTGGCGGATGCAGCGCGGGGAGCAGCGGCGCGGGACAGCGCAGATGGTGCGGGACGCCTACGAAGCGGGGGCATCCGAGCGGCGGTTTCGCGGGCTGGTCGATCACGCACCGGATCTCGTGATGATCTGCGCCGGGCCGGGGACGATCACCTATCATAACCTGGTCGAGGGCAGCTGGGCGTATGGGGAGGAGGCGCTGGTCGGGCGGTCGATCCTGATGATCGCGCATCCCGACGATCAGTTGGCGCTGCGGACCTGGTGGGAGCAGTTGCGGCCGGCCAGTACGCTGCGGGAGGCGCCGGCTGCGTTGGAGATGCGGCTGCGCGATGGGGACGGGGATTGGCGGCAGGTGGAGATCCGCGGGGTCAATCTGCTGGCCGATGCGGTGGTGAAGGGGATCGTGCTGACGGTTCGGGATGTGGGTGTGCGGCGGGCGGAGCAGGCGCGGGCGGCAGACGGGCTGCTGTTCGATCCGTTGACGAACCTGCCGAATGGGGTGTTGGTGCGGGATCGGCTGAGCCAGGCGATGATCCGAGCCGGGCGGCGGAAGGACCAGGTTGGCGTGTTCTCGGTGGGAGTGGACGCGCCGAACCAGGATGGTGCGGCGGTTGGCCCGGTGATGGATGCCATGGTGGTCGAAGCGGCGACGCGGATCCTGGCCTGTGTGCGACCGCAGGACACGGTGGGGCGCGTGGGTCCGCGGCAGTTCCTGGTGGTGCGCGAGGGTGTCGAGGCGGAGGCCGAGGTGATCGCGGTTGCCGAGGCGGTGACGGCCCAGTTCAGCCGGCGCGTAGGTGTTGGCGCTGCGGAGGCGTCGGCATCCGTGCGGATCGGGGTGGTGCTCGGCGACCCGCGTCGGGACGGGTCCGAGGAGCTGATGCGCGATGCGACGCTGGCGATGCAGCAGGTGCCGACGGCCGGTGCGGTGCGGCACATGATGTTCGGGGTGGCGGTGGAGTCCGACACGCTGGATCGGGTGGAGCTGGCGAGCGACCTGCGCGACGCGATGCAGCGGCGCGGGCGTGAGAGCGAGACGGCGCCCGAGTTCCGGGTGCATTTCCAGCCGATCGTGGCACTGCGCTCGGCTGAGGTGCGTGGCGTGGAGGCCCT
>JAYVEG010000243.1:0-26403 GCA_043748985.1 Rhodospirillales bacterium | reverse complement strand
CCTGATTTTCTGTCCCGCCCATGATGCCGGTTGCGGGTCTGACGTCGTTGGCGACGATCCAGTCGCATTGCTTGCGCGCGCGCTTTGCGGTTGCATTGGCGATGACGTCATCGGTTTCGGCGGCAAAGCCGATCACCAGACTGGGCCGTTCCGGACCCGGGATGGCAAGTGTTGCCAGGATGTCGGGGTTGGGCGTGAGTGCGAGGGCCGGGGGTGGCGAGCCTGGTGTCTTCTTCAGTTTTTGGTCCGACGCGCCCTGCACCCTCCAATCCGCGACCGCTGCGGCGCAGACTGCGACATCGGCTGGCAGCGCTGCACGACATGCGGCCAACATCTCGTCGGCGGATTCAACGGCGACCACCGTCATCCCGGCCGGGTCGGAGATGGAGACGGGGCCGCGCACCAGCGTCACGCGAGCGCCCCTTGCGGCCAGGGCTGCGGCCAGGGCATGGCCCTGCTGGCCGCTGCTTCGGTTGGCAATGTAGCGCACGGGATCGATGGGCTCGTGGGTTGGGCCCGATGTCACCAGAATGTGCTTTCCCGCGAGGGGGCGGGGGGCGGGCAGCAACAGCGCCTGGATGGCCGTCAGGATCGCGGGTGGCTCGGCCAGCCGGCCGAAGCCGTATTCGTTGCATGCCATGACGCCCTCGTCGGGACCGACCACGTGGACACCCCGTGCGCGCAGCGTGGCCATCGTCGCGGTCGTCGCCGGATGGGTCCACATCCGGACGTTCATGGCGGGCGCCACGAGGACGGGTTTGTCGGTGGCCAGCAGGACCGTGCTTGCGAGGTCGTCCGCGAGGCCGGCGGCCATCTTCGCCAGTGTGTTGGCCGAGGCCGGGGCGACGACCACCAGATCTGCGGCGCGGCTGAGTTGGATGTGGCCCATCTCGCTCTCGTCGGTGAGGGACCAGAGGTGGGTGTAGACCCTGTCCTCGGTCAGTGCCTGCAGGCTGAGGGGAGTCACGAACTCTGCGCCTGCCTGGGTCAGCACGGCCGTGACGCCGATGCCGTGCTTCTTCAGCAGGCGCACCAGCTCGAGCGCCTTGTAGGCGGCGATCCCGCCTGTGACGATGAGGAGGATGCGTTTCAAAGGCGCCAGCCGCTGTGGATCGCGGCGATCCCACCGGTGAGGTTGCGGACGCGCACGCGGTCGAGGCCGGCCTGCTCCATCATGGCGGCCAGCGCGGCCTGGTCGGGGAAGGTGCGGATGCTTTCCGCCAGATAGCGGTAGCTTTCGGCGTCGTTGGCGACGAGGCGGCCCAGGCGGGGCAGGACCTGGAACGACCATAGGTCGTAGGGGCGTTCGAGGGCTGCGACCTGGACGCGGCTGAATTCCAGGCAGTGGAACTGGCCGCCGGGTCGCAGCACGCGCCGGGCCTCGCGCAGGACGGCGGCCTTGTCGGTGCAGTTGCGCAGGCCGAAGGCGATGGTGACGCGGTCGAAGCTGTTGTCGGGGAAGGGGATCGATTCGGCGTCGACGGGCAGGATGGTGACGCCGTCGTCGCGGTTGCGGGTGCGGGCGACGGCGAGCATCTCGTCGTTGATGTCCGAGAGGGTTGCGGGGCCGCCGCCGGCGCTGCGCCAGGCGAAGGTGATGTCGCCGGTTCCGCCGGCGAGATCGAGCAGGGTGCGGTTGGGGCGGGGATCGAGGCCCTGGACGAATTCGCGCTTCCACAGGCGATGCACGCCGAGCGACATGAGGTCGTTCATCATGTCGTAGCGTGGGGCGACGCTGTCGAACACCGCGCGCACCATGGGCTTCTTGGCCTCGGTGGGGACCGTGCGGAAGCCGAAATCGGTCTCGTGGTTGCTGCTCATGGATGGAGCATATACGTCAGCAGCAGGATGCCGGAACTCCCTGAAGTCGAGACTGTCATGCGCGGATTGGCGGCCCGGCTGGAGGGACGTCGGATCGTGCGGGCGTCGGTGCGCCGACCGGACATGCGGTGGGCGTTCCCGGCGGGGCTGGAGGGTGTGTTGACGGGGGCGCGGGTGCTGGGGTTCCGGCGGCGGGCCAAGTATATCCTGATGCGGATCGAGGGTGGGACCAGCGTGTTGATCCACCTGGGCATGTCCGGCCGGATGCTGATCCGGCTGCGAGGGGCGAACGAGGCGGTGCTGCACGAGCATGTGGCGCTGGAGACGGATGACGGGTGGACGATCGGGTTCGTGGACCCGCGGCGGTTCGGGTCGGTCGATCTGGTGCCGACCGCGGCGGAGGACGGGCACCGGCTGCTGGCCGGGCTGGGGCCGGAGCCGCTGGACCGGATGTTCTCGGCGCGGGTTCTGGGGGCGGCGCTGGCGGGGCGGCGCACGCCGATCAAGGCGGCGCTGCTGGATCAGCGCACCGTGGCCGGACTGGGCAACATCTATGTGTGCGAGGCGCTGTTCCGGGCAGGGATCGCGCCCACCCGGCTTGCGGGCAAGTTGTCGGCGGCGGCGGCCGCTCGGCTGGTGCGGGAGATCAAGGCCACGTTGACGGAGGCGATCGCTGCGGGCGGGTCGAGCTTGCGCGATTATGTGCAGCCCAACGGTGAGCTGGGGTATTTCCAGCATGCCTGGAAGGTTTATGGGCGTGAGGGCCTGCGCTGCGCGGACTGCCCAGGCGAGCCCGGGTGCGGGGGTATCACCCGAATTGTGCAGGCGGGGCGATCGACGTTCCTTTGCCCTTGGCGGCAGGAGCGCTGAGTGCGTGGGGTGTGCCCCCTCCCCGAAACCCGCCACCTGGGCTATGCCAGCTTCAACGAATGGGAGACGTGCCGTGGCCGAGATGATCCTGGTGGAAACGCATGGCGCGGTGGGGCTGATCCGGCTCAATCGGCCGGCCGCATTGAACGCGCTGTGCGATCAGCTGATGGACGAGTTGGGTATCCAACTGCTGGCCTTCGACGCCGACCCGGCGATCGGGGCGATCGTCGTCACAGGGTCGGATCGGGCGTTTGCCGCCGGGGCCGATATCAAGGAGATGAAGGACCGCAGCTATCCGGCGGTGCTGATCGACGACTTCATCGGGCAGCGATGGGAGACGGTGCTGCGCGTGCGCAAGCCGGTGATCGCGGCGGTGGCGGGGTTCGCGTTGGGCGGCGGGTGCGAGCTGGCGATGATGTGCGACATGATCGTGGCGGCGGACGACGCGAAGTTCGGGCAGCCGGAGATCAACCTGGGGGTCATCCCGGGTGCTGGCGGGACGCAGCGGATGACGCGGGCGATCGGCAAGTCGAAAGCGATGGACTTGTGTCTTACGGGCCGGATGATGGATGCGGCCGAGGCGGAGCGTTGCAACCTGGTCAGCCGGATTTTCCCTGCAGGCACGCTGGTGGAGGAGGCGTTGAAGATCGGCGCCAAGATCGCCGGGCAATCCCGGTATGCGAGTGCGATGGCGAAGAAGGCGATCAACTCCGCCTATGAGACGACCTTGACGGAGGGGGTTAAGACCGAAAGGTCGTTGTTTCTCAGCCTGTTCGGGACTGCCGACCAGCGTGAGGGCATGTCGGCCTTCGCCGAGAAGCGCAAGCCGTCTTTCGGGAAGGGTTGAGGCTGTGGTTTGTGGTTCGCCTTGACTCCGGATGGGGTGGTCCATAGAACACCGCCCTTCGGGGTGTTTTGCGCCCTACTGTAAATTCCTGACCTGCATCGAAGAGACCTCATGGCCAACACCGCCTCTGCCCGCAAGCGCATCCGTCAGACCGAGAAGCGCACGCTTCGCAACCACGCCCGGAAGGCGCGGATGCGGACGTTCATCAAGAAGGTCGAGGTCGCGTGCGCGTCTGGCGACAAGGAAGCGGCTGCGGCGGCGCTGAAGGCGGCGCAGCCGGAAATGCAGCGGGCGGTGGGCAAGGGCGTGATTCACCTGAACACGGTGTCGCGCAAGTTGTCGCGGCTGTCTGCCCGGATCAAGGCGCTGACGCCCGCCTGACCTGCCGGGCTGGTGGTTGTACCGGTCCTAGTATTGCTTTGTAAAGTTAGGCCGAGAGGCAGGCAGGCTTTAGTCTGCCGGTTGTGCTATACTTTAAGATTACTCTTTTGTCATAGATTTCGATTGCGACCTACACTGAGCTGACTTATTGTCGTCATACTGGCGACGCACAGCGCCTCCAGTATCACCGTTCGCTGCCGCAGGAAGGAAGACAGGTCTTGACCACGTCCAACTCCGGCCGGCTGACCCCTACCCCAATGTCGCGTGTTCCCGACGGCCCTGCGGCACCCGAGCAGCTTCAGGCGCAGTGGGCCCGCATCCGCGGCCGCCTGCAGCAGGAGGTCGGCGAGGTCGAGTATCGGACGTGGCTGCGGAACATGACGTTGTCGGGGATCGACGGCGACGAGCTGACGATTTCGCTGCCGTCGACGTTCCAGCGCGATTGGGTTCGGATGCACTACGCTGACCGGATCAACGCGTTGTGGCAGGCCGAGTTGGCGGGTATCCGCCGCGTGGAGTTCCAGGCCGCCAAGTCCGATGCCTCCCGACAGGTGGCGGCACCTGAGCCGGAGCCGAGCGTCCATACGGCCCCCGCCGCACCGACGGAACGGCTGTCCGACGTCTCGGCAGCGTTGGACCCTCGGTTCGTGTTCGACAACTTCGTGGTTGGCAAGCCGAACGAGTTCGCCCATGCCTGTGCCCGGCGCGTGGCCGAGGTGCCCAACAGCCCGGGGTTCAACCCGCTGTTCCTGTATGGCGACGTCGGGCTGGGCAAGACCCACCTGATGCATGCCATCGGGCTGGAGCTGAGCCGACGCGAGGGGGCGCGTGTGCAGGTCGCTTACATGTCGGCCGAGAAGTTCATGCACCGCTTCATCACCGCGATCCGCGGGCACACGACGATGGAGTTCAAGCACCAACTGCGCAGTGTCGATGTGCTGATGATCGACGACATCCAGTTCCTGATCGGCAAGGACAGCACGCAGGAGGAGTTCTTCCACACCTTCAACGCGCTGGTCGAGGAGGGCAAACAGATCGTCATTTCCGCCGACAAGTCGCCGGCCGACCTGGAGGGGATCGAGAACCGGCTTTCCACCCGGCTTGGCTGCGGGATGGTTGCCGATATCCATGCCACGACGTTCGAGCTGCGGATGGGGATCCTGGAGTCCAAGGCGAGCCGGGCTGGCGTGGCCATTCCAGACAAGGTGCTGGAGTTCCTCGCACACAAGATCGACACCAACGTGCGCGAGCTGGAGGGCTGCCTCAACCGGCTTGTTGCCCATGCCAGCCTGTTCAACCGGCCGATCACGCCCGAGAGCGCGCAGACGGTCCTGCACGACATCCTGCGCTCGCACGACAGGCGGGTGACGATCGAGGAGATCCAGAAGCGTGTCGCCGAGCATTGGGGGCTGCGGATCACCGACATGACGAGTTCGCGCCGGGCCCGGACGGTGGCGCGGCCGCGGCAGGTGGCGATGTATCTGGCCAAACAATTCACCGACCGCAGCCTGCCGGAGATCGGCCGCATGTTCGGCAACCGGGACCACACGACGGTCATGCACGCTATTGGTCGGGTGACCGAGTTGATGGCCGGCGATCCCGAGTTCAAGGAATCGGTCGAGTTGATGGCGAACCTGCTGAAGCGTTGAGGCAAAGCGCTACGGGTTGGACCTCGCGGCTTTGCGATGCGGCTGGGTTCCACTACAGTTGATCGGCTGCATCCCCGATTCGCGGCCCGGATAGGAAACGGACACGATGAAGTTCAAGGCCGACCGCGCCACGCTGCTGAAGGCGCTGGCCCACATCCAGAGCGTTGCCGAGAAGCGCAACACGATCCCGATCCTGGCGAACGCGCGGATCGAGGTGAGTCGCGGCAAGCTGAGCTTCACCGCGACCGACATGGAGATCGCGGTGGTCGAGGAGGTGCCGTGCCAGGCGGTGCGTGACGGCGCCACGACGGCACCGGCCGCGACGTTGTATGAGATCGTCCGCAAGCTGCCCGAAGGTGCGGAGGTCGAGTTGGACCTGAACACAGAGAACGGCCAGCTTCGCCTTCGCGCCGGCAAGTATGGCACCAGCCTGGTGACGCTGCCGGTTGAGGACTTTCCGGCCATGACCGCCGGGCAGTTGCCGCACCGCTTCAAGCTGGGGGCACAGGAATTGCGCGGTTTGATCGACCGCACGCGGTTTGCGATCAGCACGGAGGAAACGCGCTACTACCTCAATGGCATCTATCTGCATGCCGCGACCGGCGCCACCGGTCCCGTGTTACGCGCCGTGGCCACCGACGGCCATCGCCTGGCACGCGTCGAGGTCGATGTACCGGATGGTGCGGCGGGGATGCCGGGCGTCATCATTCCGCGCAAGACAGTGGCAGAGCTACGCAAGCTGATCGACGAGGAAAGCGGCGAGGTCGAGATCGGGCTGTCGGACACCCGCATCCAGTTCAAGGCCGGGGCGGTGACGCTGACGAGCAAGCTGATCGACGGCACGTTCCCGGAATACGAGCGGGTGATCCCGAAGGACAACGACAAGATCCTGCGTGTTGGCGTGAAAGACTTCTCCGACGCCGTCGGCCGTGTGGCCGCCATCAGCAGCGAGCGGTCGCGTCCGATCAAGATGAGCCTGGCGACGGACCTGCTGACCCTGAGTGCCGCGAGCCCGGAGCAGGGCACCGCGAGCGAGGAGCTGGATGCCGACCGCGTCAAGTATGCATCGACACCGCTCGAGATCGGGTTCCAGGCGCGGTATCTCAGCGACATCACGGACCAGATCGATGGGGAGGTGGAGTTCCACTTCTCCGACGGCTCGGCGCCGACGGTGGTGAAGGACGCGAGCGACCCGTCGGCGCTGTATGTGCTGATGCCGATGCGGGTGTAATCGTTGGTGCCTTGAGGCTGGCGTGTGTCGCCAAGCCTCGGGTGCTGCAATCGCCATGGCGCGGGCCGCTGCGATCGGCCATATAGTCGCATGCGCCTTGCCCGGCTGACGCTGACGAATTTCCGGAACTACGCATCGCTGACCTGGCGCCCGGAGACGCCGATTTGCGTGATCACTGGGCCGAACGGCTCTGGCAAGACAAATCTTCTGGAGGCCGTTTCGCTTCTATCCCCTGGGCGCGGCCTGCGTGGCGCCCGGAACAGCGACTTCTCCCGGCGTGATGGCGATGGACGGTGGGGCGTTCATGGCATCGTGGAGCGCGCCGACGCCACGCATGAGATCGGCACGGGCTCGGCGCCCGATGTGACCTCGGATCGCCGGGTCTTCCGGCTGGATGGGGCGGCGCCGCGCAGCCAGGCGGAGATCGCCGCGGTCAGCGCCTGCGTCTGGCTGACGCCGCAAATGGACCGTCTGTTCCAGGAAGGCGCCTCGGGCCGCCGGCGGTTTCTGGACCGGCTTGTCTGGACGCTCGAACCCGGCCACGCGCGGGAGGTTTCGGCGCATGACGCAGCGATGGCCGGGCGCAATCGCCTTCTTGCGCGCGGCGGGGCGGATCCGGGGTGGCTCGCCGGGCTCGAGGACAGCATCGCGCGGCATGGTGTGGCTGTCGCTGCAGCCCGGTCGGCTTTGGTCGCCCGGTTGAATGGCGTCCTGGCCGCGGGGGCTGCAGGCAGTTTCCCTGCGGCTCGGCTCGTCTTGCACGACATGATCGCGACCCGTCTTGCGGCCGCTCCGGCGTTGGCCGCAGAGGACTGGCTGCGCGATGCGCTGGCCGCCAGCCGCACCGCCGATGCGACGGCGGGGAGCGCCGGCGTTGGGGCACATCGCGCGGACATGCTGCTGGAGGATGCAACCACGGGTTTGGCCGCGGCAACTGCTAGCACCGGCCAGCAACGGGCGTTGCTGATCGGGGTCGTTCTCGGACACGCCGCGCTGATTGCCTCCGAACGGGGCGAGCCGCCCTTGCTGCTATTGGATGAGCCCGCCGTCCACCTCGATGCTGCGCGACGCGGGGCGCTTTGGTCTGCGCTCGCAGGCGGTACGGCGCAGGTGCTTGCGACCGGCACCGATCGGGAAGCGTTCGAGGCCTTGGATGGGATTGCGGGGTTTTGGCGGACCGGATCCGGCGGGCTGCTGCCCTGCCGCGCTTAGACCGCGAACCGGCCGAGTGGGCGACCGACTTCGGCCAGCGTTTCTTCCAGGATCACGATACGCGCGGCAACCTCGGCCAGGGCTGCTTGCGCATCCGCGGCGCCGGGGTCGTTGGAACGCGACAGGATCGATGCAGCACGATGCAGGCGCAGCGGAAGCGGCTCTATCACTCGTGTCTCTCGCATTGATGCGACCCTCAGAGAGTGGGATAAGGTGCAATAATTGCGACAGAATGCAGGATTGTCCAGCGGCTCGTCTTCACGATTGCGGTACGGGGTTTGCATCTAGTGCTCGCGCTGACTGGGGAGATTTCGTCGTGCAACGTCGTACGTTCATCGCTGCCGTGCCTGCTGCCCTCGCCGTGGGTCCGGCTGGCGCACAATCTGCGCCTTCCCGCGCGGAGACGTTGCTGCTGGTTCAGGAGTATGGCCCCAACAGTCTGGATATGCAGGGAATCGGGTCTTCGCAGCCCGTCAATGGCGTTGCGTTGAATTGCTACGATCGCCTGGTTCGCTTCAAGTCCGTGCCGCTGCCCGGTGATGGCGGGGGCACCTTCCAGATCGACGCGCTCGAACCCGAGTTGGCCGAGAGCTGGCAGATGGCAAGCGACGGCATGAGCTGCACGTTCAAGCTGCGCGAGGCCACGCATCACAGCGGGAAGCCGGTTACCGCGATGGACGTGAAATGGTCGCTCGACCGCGCCGTTTCGATCGGCGGGTTCGCGACCACGCAGATGGCGGCCGGCAGCCTGGCGAAACCGGAACAGTTCGTGGTCGTGGACCCGAAGACGTTCCGGATCGATTTCACCCGCCGCGACAAGCTGACGATGCCGGACCTGGCCGTCACCATCCCGTTCATCTTCGACAGCGAGACGGCGAAGGCGAATGCGGGCGGCGATCCCTGGGCCAAGGACTGGCTGAAGAACAACGTGGCTGGCGGGGGTGCCTGGAAGGTCGAGAGCTGGAAGCCCGGCACGGAGACGATCTATGCGCGGTTCGACAACTGGAAGAGCGGGCCGCTGCCGAAGCTGCGCCGTGTTATCGCGCGCGACATCCCGAGCCCGAGCACACGCCGGGCGCTGCTGGAGCGGGGCGATGCGGATATCAGCTACGGCCTGCCGCCGAAGGACTTCAAGGACTTGGCCGAGGCGGGGAAGGTGAAGGTCGTGGGCGTGCCGGTACCGAACGCCATCTGGTATGTGGCGCTGAACACGGCGACGGGGCCGTTCGCGGACGTGAAGCTGCGCCAGGCGGTGGCGTGGGCGTTGCCTTACGAGAAGATCATGCAGGCGGCGCTGTTCGGCCGTGGCGTGCCGATGTGGGGCGGGCCGTCCACGCCCAAGGCATTGAGTTGGCCGCAGCCTTTTCCGTACGACACCAACGTGGAGAAAGCCCGCGCGCTGATGAAGGAGGCCGGCATAGCGCCGTTCTCCACCACGCTGCTGTTCGACGCCGGCAGTGCGACAATCGCGGAGCCGATGTCTGTGCTGGTGAAGGAAGCTTTGGCGCCGTTGGGGATCACGGTCGAGCTACAGAAGATCCCGGGGGCGAACTTTCGCGGCGAGCTGAACAAGAAGACGGCACCGATGGTGATCAACCGGTTCGGCGGCTGGCTCGACTGGCCGGACTATTTCTTCTTCTGGAACTATCACGGCAACAACTCGATCTTCAACGTGAGCAGCTACCAGAACAAGGACATGGACAAGCTGATCGACGGGGCCCGCTTTGCGCCGGACGATGCCGCCTACAAGAAGGCTGTGACCGCCTTCATGGAGATGGCTTTCCACGAGCTGCCGGCCATCCCGATCTGCCAGCCGCTGCACGACGTTGCGATGCAGAAGAGCATTCACGGCTATCAGTTCTGGCCGTGCCGGGAGCCGGATTTCCGCTTGCTCAGCAAGGGCTGACGCTTGCAGGCGTTGCTCCAGCGCCTGGTTGCGGCGTTGCCGGCGCTGGCGGGGGTCATCATAGGGACGTTCCTGCTGACGCGGGTCCTGCCGGGGGACCCGGCCGCTTATTTCGCCGGGCCGACGGCGGATGCGGCGAGCATCGCGCAGGTAAAGGCGGCGATGGGGCTCGACAAGCCGCTTGCCGTGCAGTTTGCCGACTACTTGGTGGCCCTTGTGCACGGGGACCTCGGCATGTCGCTCACGACCGGGCAGCCGGTCATCCGAGACCTTGCCGCCCGTCTGCCGGCCAGTGCGGAGTTGACGTTGTGCGGCCTGGTGCTGGCCGTCGTGGTCGCGATTCCGATGGGGATCATGGCGGCTGTGAGGCAGGGTTCCTGGGTCGACCAGCTTTGTCGCACCGTGTCGACGGCCGGCGTGTCGCTGCCGGTGTTCTTCACGGGGCTGCTGCTGGTCTACGTGTTCTATTTCCTGCTTGGCTGGGCACCGGCCCCGGTCGGTCGGCTGGATGCCTACGCCTCCGCCCCGCCGACCCATAGCGGCTTCTATCTCATCGACAGCTTGTTGGCAGGTGACCTGGAGACGTTCCGCGGCGCCCTGGCGCAGTTGGTGCTGCCGGCCTGCACGCTCGGCCTGTTCGCGCTGGCGCCGATCGCGCGGATCACGCGGGCGTCGATGCTGGCGACGCTGGATGCGGAATTCGTGCGCACTGCCCGCGCCTCGGGCCTGTCATCCAGCATGGTGATTCTCGGGTATGCGTTCCGCAACTCGCTGCTGCCGGTCGTCACCTCGCTGGGGATGGTGTTCTCGTTCCTGCTGGGCGCCAATGTGCTGGTGGAGAAGGTGTTCGCATGGCCCGGTGTGGGGTCCTATGCGGTGGAGGCCTTGATCGCGTCCGATTTCGCACCGGTGCAGGGTTTCGTGCTGGCGATGGCCATCCTGTATGTGGCGCTGAACCTGGTGGTGGATCTGGTCAATCGCGGACTCGATCCGCGGGTGCGGGCGGCATGATCGGGGCGCTGCGGTATACGATCGGGGAGAACCCGGTCACCGGGCTTGCCTTCCTGCTGTTCACGTTTTTGGGTGTGTGCGCGATCCTGGGCCCGTCGGTCGCGCCATATGATCCATTGGCCAGCGACACCATGGCGGCGTTGCAGGCGCCGTCCGGGGCGCATTGGTTCGGGACGGACCAGATCGGACGGGATATCCTGTCGCGCTGCCTGGTTGCGGCGCGGCTGGATTTGGGGATTGCGGCGGCTTCGGTGGCGCTGGTGTTCCTGTTCGGCGGGTTTGCCGGGCTGGTGGCGGGGTTCTTCGGCGGGTGGGTGGACATGCTGGTCGGGCGCGTCGCCGATACCGTGATGGCGTTTCCGCTGTTCGTACTGGCGATGGGGATCGTCGCGGCTTTGGGCAACACGGTTCCGAACATCGTGCTGGCGACCGCCATCATCAACTTTCCCTTGTATGTGCGGGTGGCGCGGTCCGAGACGGTGGTGCGGCGGGAGGCTGGGTTCGTGGATGCGGCACGGGTGTCCGGGCATTGCGACATGTCGGTGCTGCTGCGGCAGGTGATGCCGAACATCCTGCCGTTGATGGCGGTGCAGATGTCGCTGACGATGGGTTATGCGATCCTGAATGCGGCGGGTCTGAGCTTCATCGGGCTCGGTGTTCGGCCGCCGATGCCGGAATGGGGGATCATGGTCGCCGAGGGCGCCGGGTTCATCGTGAGTGGCGAGTGGTGGGTGGCGCTGTTCCCGGGTGCGGTGCTGATGGTGGCCGTATTCTGCTTCAACCTGCTGGGTGATGGGCTACGCGACGTGCTCGATCCTCGGCGGCGGACATGACGCTGTGGGTCGAGGGTCTGGGTGTCGAGTTCCGCACGCGCGGTGGCATCGTGCGCGCGCTGGACCAGGTGGGGTTTGCGGTTGCGCGCGGCGAGACGCTGGCGCTGGTGGGGGAGAGCGGTTCCGGCAAGTCCGTGACTGCGTATGCGCTGTTGGGGCTGCTGGGCTCGGCCGGGCGCGTCACCGCGGGGCGGGCGATGCTGGAGGGAAAGGACCTGGTGACGGCTACGGCGCGGGAGTTGGCCGAAATTCGCGGCCGGGTCGCGTCGATGATCTTTCAGAATCCGCGGGCGGCTCTGAATCCGATCCGGCCGGTGGGCAAGCAGATCGCCGACGTGCTGCGGCGCCATGCCGGCCTGGGGAGGCGGGCGGCACGGGACAGGGCCATCGAGATGCTGCGCCAGGTCGGTATCCCCGACCCGGCGCGGCGTGCGGGGGCGTATCCGTTCCAGCTGAGTGGCGGCATGTGCCAGCGTGTGATGATCGCCGTTGCGGTGGCGGCCAAGCCCGCCTTGCTGATCGCGGACGAGCCGACCACGGGGCTGGATGTGACCACGCAGGCGCTGGTTATGGACCTGATCGCAGCGCTGGCCCAATCGAACGGCATGGCCACCGTGCTGATCACCCACGACCTGGCGCTGGCGTCGGAGCGGGCGCAGCGGATCGCCGTGATGCACGCCGGGCACATCGTTGAGGTCGCCGAGACCCGAGCCCTGCTTGCTGCCCCGCGCCACCCCTATACTGCGCGTCTGCTTGCCGCGACACCGCGCGACCATGGCACGCTGGACGAGTTGGAAAGCATTCCCGGCTCGCTGCCGGACCTGCGCCGCGCCGAGCTGCCGCCCTGCCGGTATGCCGACCGGTGCACCCGCTCCGTCGCGGCGTGCGCCACCCTGGTGCCGTGGCGGGAGATGGGGCCGGATCACCGCGCGCTGTGCTGGAATCCGCTGTGAGCAGCACCCCGCTGCTGGATATCGCCGAGGTGTCGCGCCGGTTCGCGGTGGGGCGCCGGTCGTGGTTTTCGCGCGCGCCGGGGCCGCTGGTGCATGCGGTTTCGGATGTGACGCTGTCGTTGGCCAAGGGCGAGGCGCTGGGCCTGGTAGGCGAGAGCGGCTGCGGCAAGAGCACGCTCGCCCGGCTGCTGGCGCGGCTGCTGGATCCCAGCGAGGGCAGCATCCGCCTGGATGGGCGGGAGCTATCGTTCGTACCGGCCGGGAAGTTCTCCCGCGATGCGGCGCGGCGGCGGATCCAGCTGGTATTCCAGGATGCCGGCGAGAGCATCAACCCCCGCTTTACCGCCTGGGACGCGATCGCGGACCCGCTGCGGACGCTGATGGGGCTGCGCGGCGCTGCGCTGGATGCGGCGGTGCGGGAGACGGCGGAGCTGTGTGGCCTGCCGGCGCCGTTGTTGGGTCGGTTTCCGCACCAGCTGAGTGGCGGGCAGCGTGCGCGTGTGGGGATTGCGCGGGCGGTCGGGCCACGGCCGGACTTGATGATCCTGGATGAGCCGACGGCGGCGCTGGACGTGTCGGTGCAGGTCACGATCCTGAAGCTGCTGGCCGAACTGCGGACCCGGCTGGGCATGAGTTATGTGTTCGTCAGCCATGATCTGAACGTCGTGCGGCTGCTGTGTGACCGGGTGGCCGTGATGTATCTGGGCCGGATCGTGGAGACCGGGCCGGCGGAGGACGTGTTCCGCAAGCCGCGCCATCCCTACACGCGGGCGCTGATCGCCGCCGCGCCGGCGCTGGATGGTGTGCGGCGGGAGGTGCCGCTGCTGCCGGGCGAGCCGCGCAGCCCCGTCGACCTGTCGCCCGATCTGTGCGCGTTCCACGGCCGGTGTCCGCATGGGGTGGACCTGTGCCTGGAACAGCGGCCCCCCTTGCGCCGCATGGCGCCGGGATGGGACGCTGCCTGTCATTTCGCCGAGTCGGATTAGATGGACATCAACATTCCCGCGGTGATGGCCGAGGTTGAGGCTGCCTTCCGCCGCTACGAGGTGGCGCTGAACGAGAACGATTTGGCGGCACTGGATGACTCGTTCTGGCAATCCGCGCTGACCATCCGCTACGGCGTGGGTGAGAACCTGCATGGGATCGAGGAGATCCGCGCGTTCCGGACCGGACGCCTGACGGTCGGGTTGCGGCGCAGCATCGAGCGGACGGTGATAACGACGTTCGGGCGGGATTTCGCGACGGCGTCGACGCTGTTCCACCGGGACTCCATGGTGGGGAAGATCGGGCGGCAGATGCAGAGTTGGGTGCGTTTTCCCGAGGGGTGGCGCGTGGTGGCAGCGAGCGTCTCGGTCATAGCAGCAAGCTAATGACGTAGCACTGCCAGGATCACTTCGAATGTGATCAGCAGGATGACGGCCGCCTCCATCAGCCCGGCGCGGCTGCCGGCGGCTTCGTCGTAGAGGGCGCTGTAGGTGTCGCGGATGATGCTCAGCTTTCGATCGACCGCGGCCTGGACGGATTTCACGCGGAACTGTTCCAGGGCGGCGGCGTAGACGCGGGCCAGGTAGACGTCGCCGGTGACTTGCAGCGCGTTATCGACTTTTTCCGTCAGCTCCGTCACCTCGGCGACGAGGGTATAGAGGCGGCGGGCGAGTTCGGCGAAACGGCGGGGGCCGAGGGTTCGGCGCCGGGTCGCTTCCTCCACGAGGTCGTACATGCGGGGCAGCTCGGCGTCGAGCAGCTCGTCGTAGTAGCGCATTTCGAGGAACTGAGCGTTGGCGACCTCGATGACGTCGGCGACGTCGGTTTCGCGGCGGGGCTCGTAGATGAAGGCGCGATCCCAGGTCAGGACCACCAGGTCGTCCTCGTAGTAGCTATAGCGGCGGTTGAGCAGGTCGCTGCGAGCGCCGTCGGCCAGGGGGCGGGTTTCGCCGGACAGGAGGGGGACGAGGTCGATTGAGCGGCCCAGCTCGGCGGCCTGGATCGGGGCGTCGAAGGTGTGGACGGTGGCGACCAGGTAGTCCTCGACCAGCTCGGAGCGATTGGGGCGGGTGAGTGCGCCGTCGACGGTGTCGCGCAGGCGGGCCAGGATGTCGGACCAGAGCGGGGAATGAGCGCGTACGCCGAGGGCGGCAGCGATGGCGTTGACGCGGGCGGTGTAGGCATCCCAGGCGAGATCCTTCGTGGTGACGCGGATCGCCAGTGTGACAACGCCGAAGGCGTAGAGGCGGGCGGAGACGGTGGCCTCTACCGGTTGTTCGCCCAGCAGCAGGGTGACCGGCGGCAGCAGCAGGCCCAGGGGTGCTTCGCCGAATGCGACCGCCTTGAGCGGCGTGCTGCTCAGGCGCGACCGGGCGCCTTGCCCGGCGCGGCTGGCCCATAATGTCTCGGCTCGGACGAGATCGATGGAGAAGGCGAGGTCGAACAGCCGCAGCGCCGTCACGTGGCCGTCGATTACGAAGGGGGGCACTGAAGGGACGGAGGGTTTGTCCATGCCGCCTTATGCCACAAACCCGGTGGCCTCGCCGCGCGTTGGGTCCAGATCGATCGAGGAGTGCAGCGATGTCGCGCAGCGTTGTCGGCGTTGTGGTTTTCATAGCCGTGGCATGGGGCGGTGCCTTTGCCCAGCAGGCGGCGCCGGGCGTGGGGTCGGATGGGGGTGCCGTCGATCCTGCTGCAGCGCCAGCGGCGACAGCCTTCCAGCGCGAACTGGCCGCGCTCGGCTCTGGCGCTGTCGTCGAGGGTTGCACCATGGTCGTCGATGTCGGGCCGCAGCAGCCCGGCGGCCCCTCGAGCCATGGCGGCGTCTGTCTGGTCAAGGCATCGGGCAAGCCTTTGCGGGTGCTGATGTGCGATACCGATGGGGTGGGCGGCTTTGCGCTGACGACCACTTTCACCGCGACCGAGGCTGCCGTGCGGGAATTCGTGACGCGGGTCTGTCCGCGGGGATAGCCGCGATGCCCGCAAGGGTGGTCAAATCCAGCTATGAAACCCAAGCACGGTCCCCTCGCCCATCTGAAGGTCCTGGACCTTTCCCGAATCCTCGCGGGCCCGTGGGCTGCGCAGTTGCTGGGCGACTACGGGGCCGATGTCGTGAAGATCGAGCGGCCTGGCACCGGCGACGACACGCGGGGCTGGGGCCCGCCCTGGACGCCGGATGGGGCTGGGGCGGCCACGGACGACGCGGCGTATTTCCTGTGCGCCAACCGCAACAAGCGCAGTGTCACCGTCGATTTCACGCAGCCCGATGGACAGGAGCTGCTGCACCGCCTGGCCGCCACCAGCGACGTGGTCATCGAGAATTTCAAGCTGGGTGGGTTAAAGCCCTACAGGTTGGACTATGCGAGCCTGGCAGCGATCAACCCTGCGATCGTCTACTGCTCGATCACCGGGTTCGGCCAGACGGGGCCTTACGCGCCGCGGGCCGGATATGACTTCCTGATCCAGGGCATGGGCGGGCTGATGTCGATCACCGGTCGGGCGGATTCGGAGCCCGGTGCCGGGCCGCAGAAGGTGGGCGTGGCGCTGACGGACGTGCTGACGGGGCTTTATGCCACGACGGCGATCCTGGCGGCGATCGCGCACCGTGATCGGACGGGTGAGGGGCAGCACATCGACCTGTCCTTGCTGGACGTGCAGATCGCGGCGCTGGCCAACCAGGCGCAGAACTACCTGACGACAGGGACCAGCCCGGTGCGGATGGGCAATGCGCATCCCAGCATCGTGCCCTACCAGGATTTCCCAACGGCGGACGGCGCGATGATCATCGCGTGCGGCAATGACGGGCAGTTCGGCCGGCTGGCTGGGGCGGCCGGGCACCCCGAATGGGCGACGGATCCGCGTTTCGCCACCAACCGGGCCCGGGTCGCGAACCGTGCGGCGTTCATCGCCGCGTTTACCCCTGTCTCCGTGGTGCGGAGCACGGCCGAATGGATCGCGGTGCTGGAAACGGCGGGGGTGCCGTGTGGGCCCATCAACACGTTGCATGCCGTCTTTGCCGACCCCCATGTCCAGGCGCGCGGCGCACGCATCACCATGCCGCACGGCGCCGGGGCCGAGATCGCGCTGGTGGCCAATCCGGTGCGGTTCGGGGCGACTCCCGCAAGCTACCGGCATGCTCCGCCGCTGCTCGGCGCCGATACGGATGCGGTGCTTGAGGAGCGGCTGGGCCTGTCGGCGGCGGACATCGCGGCGCTTCGGGAACGGAAGCTGGTTTGAGCGAGCGTTACCGCGCCAGGGCGGTCAGGACCACGCGCCGCCCGCGCGAGTAGTTGAAGCCCGGAACGATGCCGACCACGTGGGTGGCCACGCTGCGGGCCAAGAGGCCGGCCTGCACCGCGGCCAGGTCGCGGTCGCCCACCAGCAGCACGTCGACGCTGCCATCCGCCAGGGCCTGCACGCCGTCCACCGGGAGCAGGAACTGGGTTCCGGTCCCCGCCAGGACCATCAAGCTGGGCTCCGCAAAGCCCACCGAGCCCAGGCGGCCCGTTGGGACGGACGCGACGACGCGTGGTGCGATCCAGAGCGGCCAGAGACGCGGCAGCTCCCACCCCAGCACGGCGGCATAGAGCAGCACCGATGCCATGATCGCCGCCAGGGCCGCCCGTTCATGGGCGACGCGGACCGCGAACCAACCCACGATGAGCGCCGCCGCGAGGCAGGGGGCCCCCAGCCAGGGGTCGAGGCCCAGGAAGACGGCCGCACCCACCCCGGACGCGGCGAAGACGGCCGTGATTGCGGCGGCCAGCGCTGCGCCGACCCAGCCCCATGCCCGCATCCCGGCCACCACGCCCGTCGCCATGAGCAGGCACACGGCGGGATAGAGCGGCAGCGGGTAATGCGGCAGCTTTGTGGGGGCGGCCTCGAAGACCAGCCAGGCTGGCACGATCCAGGCGATCAGGAAGCGCACGGCCGGCTCCCTACGACCGCGCCAGGCTGCCGCCACGCCACCCGGCAACGCCGCAACGGCCGGGAACAGCAGGACCGGCAGCAGCATCAGGTGCAGCCCTGGCGGGCCCCAATGGGAATCGTCGCCCGAGGTCAGCTTGCGCCCGAGGTCGCCGCCGACGGCATCGGTGAAGAATTTCCCGTGCGTGGCGACCCCGATGGCGATGAACCACGGCAGCACCACCAGCAGCATCAGCGGCACGCCCCATCCGGCCCGCAGCGCCCGCAACCAGGCGGCGCTCCGGTCGGCCACGACCAATGCCAGTGCGGCCAGCCCGGCAACCATGGGCGTGATGGGGCCCTTCAGCAGCACGCCGACGCCCATCGTCAGCCAGAAGGCAGCCGCGGCGCCACGGCCGAACCGTGCCGTATCGTGATAGGCACGGCCCAGCAGCGCCATGACGAGGGTCGTTGCACCCAGCAATGCCGCGTCGGTCTTGGCGATGTGCACCTCCACCACCACGGCCGCGCAGGCGGCCAGCATGGCGGCCCCCAGCAACGCGGCCCGGCGGCCCACGAGACTGCAGCCGAGCTCGAAGCACGCCAGCACGGCCACCAGGCCGCCCAGCAGCGAGGGGATGCGATAGGGCCAGACGGGGTTTTCGTGGGCGAGCCCCACGGCAGCGGCCGCGGCCACGAAGGGCGCCTGCAGCCAGTGGATGCCGATCGGCTTCCTGTTGCGCGCCTCCGTGCCGTTCATGATGCGGACGAAATCGCCGGTTTCCAGCATCTGTTTCGTGGCCTGCACGAAGCGGCTTTCGTCGCGGTCGCCGGGGGGCATGGTGAAGAACCCCGGCAGCCAGAGCGCCAGGCACAGCATCACCAGCAACAGCCGGGGGCGTCGGGTATCCAACAGGGTCGTCATGCCGCGGCCCCTAGCATGCCTGTCGGTTCCGGGCCATGAACCCGCCCATGAAGCAACCGACGCCACATCCCGTCCCATCTGCCGTCCCACGGGCCGTTCCACGCGCCCCTGGTCATGATCCCACACGTGAGATCGCGTACGACCTTCTGTCTGCCGTGCTGGACCGGCGCCGGCCGCTGGACGAGGCGCTGGACGCCGCCCCGGCCGCCGAGCCGCGGGACCGGGGGGCTGCGCACCGGCTGGCGGCGAGCGTGTTGCGTCGGCTGGGGTCGCTGGATGCGGTCATCGAGCCGTTCCTGACGCGGGCGCCGCCGGATGGGGTGCGGCATATCCTGCGGATCGGGGCGGCCGGGCTGCTGCTGCTGGAGACGCCGGCGCATGCGGCGGTCGGTACGGCGGTCGACCTGGCGCGGTCGCGGAAGTTCTCGCCCTTCGCCGGCCTGGTGAACGCGGTGCTGAGGCGAGTGGCGGAGGCCGGGCCGGCGGCGCTGGAGGCGTTGGATGGGCCGCGGCTGGACACGCCGGGTTGGCTGTGGACCAGCTGGGGTCCGGCGGCGCGGGCCATAGCCGAGGCGCATACCCACGAGGCGCCGTTGGATCTGACGTTGGCACCGGGAACGGCGCTGCCGGAAAGCGCGGTCCTGCTGCCGACCGGGTCTGCCCGGCTGCCGGCCGGCACACGCGTGATGGACATTGCGGGCTATGAGGAGGGGCGGTTCTGGGTGCAGGACGCTGCCGCCGCGATGCCGGCCCGGCTGCTGGCGCCGCAACCCGGTGAGCGCATCGCGGATTTGTGCGCGGCCCCTGGCGGAAAGACCGCGCAGCTGGCCGCGGCCGGGGCCCGCGTGATTGCCGTGGAGCGCGACCCGGCCCGGCTGCGGCGTCTGCACGATAATCTGGCCCGGCTTCAGTTGGAGGTCGAGGTGGTGCAGGCCGATGCGGCCACGTGGACTCCCGCCGAGCCGCTGGATGCGGTTCTGCTCGATGCGCCGTGCAGTGCGACCGGGACGATCAGACGGCATCCGGACGCGTTGCGACTGAAGCGGCCCAAGGACCTGGTGGAACTGACGGCGGGGCAGGACCGTCTTTTGCAGGCGGCGGTGGGGATGCTGCGGCCGGGGGGGCGGTTGATCTATGCCGTGTGCTCGCTGCAGCCTGAGGAGGCGGAGGCGCGGTTGGCCGGTGTTACGGGGCTGACGCCCGCGCCCTTTTCTGCCGAGGAGCTTGCCTCGATTCCGGAGGCGCTGACGTCCGACGGCTATTTCCGGACGCATCCTGGCCTTTGGGGCGCGTTGGGGGGCATCGATGGCTTCTTTGCGGCCCGGATGGTCAAGCAAGGATAGAGAATTGCAGAGCCGCAGAGACGGGTGAGCTTTCAGCTGAGATTATTGCGCTGACCGGGCAGATCGTTGATGCGGCGGTGTTCATGCGCACTGCTTTTGGGCCGGGATTGGTCGGGTCGGTCTATGAGCAATGCCTTGCATATGAGTTCGGCCTGTTGATCGATTTCGATGTTCCTGCTCTTAGGATCGGGATCAAACGATTGGTCTGGACTCGCTGACACTGCGCTGCTGCGGTTCAATCTCTGCCGGGTCACCGGCGCGCCCCCTTCGCACAGGCAAGCCAACCCTGCATGATCTCGTATCGACGGAGGCCGAAGCCCATGCATGTTCTGACCCGCCTGTTCTGTGCCGCAACGCTGCTGTTCGCGGGTGCGGCCCATGCCGAGACGACGCTGAAGATCGTGCTGGTGAACGACCTCACCAGCCTGGATCCCGTGCAGAGCACGGCGGCGTTTGTCCGCAACCACGGCTTCCTCGTCTATGACCAGTTGTTCGCGCTGGACAGCAAGGGCGACGCGCAGCCGGAGATGGTCGAGAGTTTCACCCGGTCCGAGGACGGCCGGGCCTGGCGGTTCACGTTGCGGCCGGGGCTTGCGTTCCATGACGGCGCGCCGGTTCGGGCCATCGATGCCGTTGCCAGCATCAAGCGGTGGGCGCAGCGGGACGTCGTGGGCAAGGCGCTGCTGGCGGCGGCGTCCAGTCTGGAGGTGGTGGACGACCGCAGTTTTGCGCTGACGCTGTCACGCCCGTTCGCGCTGGTGACGGAGGCGCTGGCCCGCCCGACCGCGTCGGCGCTTTTCGTGATGCCGGAGCGGCTGGCGAACACGCCGGCGACGACGGCGATCACGGATGCGACGGGGTCTGGCCCGTTCATCTTCGAGGCGGCGGAGTGGCGCGCCGGGCAGCGGGCGGTGTATCGCCGCAACCCCGCGTATAAACCGCGCGCGGAGGCACCGGACGGCCTGGCCGGCGGCAAGACGGCCATGGTCGATCGCATCGAGTGGTTGTCGATGCCGGATGCCGCCACAGCCGCCGCCGCCCTGCAACGTGGCGAGATCGACCTGTTGGAACAGCCCAGCCCCGACCTGATCCCCGTGCTGGAGCGCAGCAAGGACATCAAGCTGATGACCATCAACCCCATCGGGTTCGACATCTGGCTGCGCCCGAACAGCGCCATCCCACCGTTCGACAAGCCGCAGGCGCGCCAGGCACTGCTGTATCTCGTGGACCAGAAGGAAAACCTGGACGCCATCGGGGCCCGGCCGTCCGAGCAGGTTCCCTACTGTCCGGCCTACTTCATGTGCGGCAGCCCGCTGGAGACCGCCGCCGGCGCGCGAGGATTGCAGCGGATCGACATCCCGAAGGCAAAGGCGTTGCTGGCCGAGGCCGGCTACAAGGGTGAGAAGGTGCTGTTCATGGACCCCACCGATCTGGCCGTGAACCATGCAGCCACGCTGACGATGGCGCAGAACTTCGCGAAGGCCGGGTTGAACATGGACGTGCCGGCGATGGATTGGGGCACGGTAACGCAGCGCCGAAACAAGAAGGAGTTGCCGGATCAGGGTGGCTGGAATCTGTTCATCACGGTGGCGAACGTGCTGGACGGCAGCAGTCCGTTGACGAACCTGTATCTTGCGGCCCCGTGCACGAACGGACTGGCGGGCTGGCCTTGCGACGAGAAGCTAGAGGAGCTGCGTCGCGCCTGGTGGGAGGAGCCGGATGCGGTGAACCGGCGCGCTTTGCTGGACCAGGTTCACGCCCGCGCCTTCGAGGTTCTGCCGTATATCAATGCCGGCCAGTTCCGCACGCTGGCGGGCGTTCGGTCGAATATCGAGGGCATCCGGCCGACCACCATTCCGGTGTTCTGGAACGTTCAGAAGCACTGACGCAAAGCTTCTATTTCGGTCGTCCGGGTGGTGGGTTGGACCCAGCCTACGCTTGTCTGGTGGATGGAGCCTACGGGATCACCTGGCCAGCCGGCGAAGCGTCCCCACAGCCATTACCAGCGAAAGACGTCGCCGTTCACCACGTTGAGCGCCTGGTTTTGTGCGGCGGGCGTGGCGCCGGCCCATTCCAGGTGCCGGGCGAGCAGGCGCGCGTCGGTCATGTCGGTCAGGGAGTTCCACTGGACGGCAGAGCCGGGGAACACGAACGGCCGGCCGGCGGCCACGCAGAGCGAGGCGTAGACGGTGAGCGTGACGCCCATGTTCATGGCATTGCCGGCGGCGTGGCCGATTATGGTGTGCGGGCGGTGCACGTTCCAGCCGAAGCCGCGCCGGGTCGCGGCTGCGAAAACCTCGTCTTCCTGCGCGTAGTAGAAATTCTCCACATCCAGCCGCGGCTGTTCCTCGCGGAACGGCGTCTCGGGCAGCACGCCTTTGCCATAGGCCTCGAACGGGCCGAGATAGTGCTTCAGGCCTGTGACAAGGCCGACATAGTCCACGCTGTCGGGGGCTGCTGCGAGCAGGTGCGCACCATGGCGGCGTTGACGCGGATGTTCTCCGCCTCGGTGCTTTGGCGCATCCATGCGGTGATGAACACATGGGTTGCGGCAACCCCCACCAGCGCCGTTTTCAGCGCGGTCGGGTCCATCAGGTCCGCTGCCACGGGCTGCACACCCGGGATGGCGGTTGGATGACGGGCGATCCCATGCACGGTCCAGCCGCGCGCCACGAGGTGCTCGGCTAGGGCCCCACCCACGATGCCGTTGGCACCCGCGATCAGAGCCGTCTTGTTCATGTCGCCAGGCCTTCCACACTCATCCGCAACCAGAGCCAGCGGGACCACACGTCGTGCCCGCCCTCCCAGATGAGCTTCAACGCGACGTAGAGGACGATCGTCAGGCCCACCCACGCGATCCAGCGCCGCTTCTCCAGCAGGCCAGCCACGATTCGCGCTGCAACGCCCATCAGGACCACGGAGACCGTGAGCCCGACGACCATCACCCAGGGGTGTTCACGCGAGGCGCCTGCCACGGCGAGGACGTTGTCCAGGCTCATGGACAAATCGGCCAGCACGATCTGGATCATGGCGGCGCGCATGGTCTTGGGCGCTGCACCGCTGGCCTGGTCGGCGCGCATCCGGGCATTCGGCCGCAGTTCCCGATACATCTTCCAGCAAACCCAGAGCAGCAGAACGCCGCCGGCCAGCAGCAGTCCTACGATCGCCATGAGCTGCAGCGTGACGAGCGCGAAGCCGATGCGCAGCGCGGTCGCGATGGCGATGCCGACCAGGATGGCGCGCGACTTCTGCGCAGGCGGGAGCCCGGCCACGGCCATTCCCACCACGACGGCATTGTCGCCCGCCAGCACGAGATCGATCAGGATGACCTGCAGCAAGGCGATCAACTCGGGCAGCACAGCCGTATAGTCGTTCAATTTGAACCCGACATCATCATCGGCTTGCCATCGCCGAACGGGGGGCGTAACCGCGCATCACACTCAGAAGTCCGTGAGGCCTGCCATGGTTCCCCGCTACAGCCGCCCCGAGATGACCGCGATCTGGGCCCCCGAGAACCGGTTTCGGATCTGGTTCGAGATCGAGGCCCTTGCGGCCGAAGCCATGGCGCAGCAGGGCATGATCCCCGAGGCGGCGGCGCGCGCCATCCGCGAGAAGGGCGCTGCCAAGGTCGCCACCATCACCCAGGCGGACCTGGACCGGATCGACGAGATCGAGCGGGAGACCCGGCATGACGTGATCGCCTTCCTGACGTGGCTTGCCGAGGGCATCGGGCCGGACAGCCGGTTCGTGCACCAGGGCATGACCAGCAGCGACGTGCTGGACACTTGCCTGTCGGTGCAGATGACGCAGGCCGCGGACCTGCTGCTGACGGACCTCGATCACGTGCTGGCGGCCTTGGAGCGCCGGGCTGTCGAGTTCAAGTACACACCGACCATTGGGCGCAGCCACGGCATCCATGCGGAGCCGACCAGCTTCGGTTTGAAGCTGGCCGGGCACTGGGCGGAGTTTTCCCGCAACCGGACCCGGCTGCTGGCGGCGCGGGCGGAGGTGGCGGTGTGCGCCATCAGCGGTGCGGTCGGCACCTACGCCCACCTAGGCCCGGTGATCGAGCAATATGTGGCCGGCAAGCTGGGGCTGGAGCCCGAGCTGGTGTCTACGCAGGTGATCCCGCGGGATCGGCATGCGGCGTTCTTCTGCACGCTGGGGGTCATCGCCAGCGGCATCGAGCGGCTGTCGACCGAGGTACGGCACCTGCAGCGCAGCGAGGTGCGGGAGGCGGAGGAGTTCTTCCATGCCGGCCAGAAGGGCAGCAGTGCCATGCCGCACAAGCGCAACCCTGTGCTGTCCGAGAACCTGACGGGGCTGGCGCGCATCGTACGGGCCTGTGTCACGCCGGCGCTGGAGAACGTGGCGCTGTGGCATGAGCGAGACATCAGCCATAGCAGCGTCGAGCGCGCCATCGGGCCGGATGCGACGGTCACGCTGGACTTCGCGCTGATGCGGCTGGCGGGGATGATGGACAAGCTGACCGTCTATCCCGAGCAGATGCTGGCCAACCTCGAGAGTCTCGGCGGCGTGGTGCATAGCGGCGAGGTGCTGCTGGGGCTGACGCGGGCCGGGATCCTGCGGGAGGACGCGTATCGCATCGTGCAGCGGAGCGCGATGGCGGTGTGGAGCGGCCTGGGCAAGCCCGGCGCGCGGACGTTCCGCGACACACTGCTGGAGGATCCCGACGTCGCCGGCCGCATCGAGCCCGAGGTGCTGGATGCCGCGATGGGGCTGGACATGCACCTGGCCCATGTCGATCACGTGTTCGCGCGTCTGTTCCACCATCAAGATTTCGCCACGAAGGCGGCCTGATCCCGCCGCACCACCTGCGCTTCATGAGATTCGACCACAGGAGACCATTCATGATGCGCAAGCTGCTTCTGTCGCTGTCGGCCCTGGTTGGTGCCGTGGCTGCTGTGTCGTCCGATGCGCCCGCTGCGCAGGCAGCACCGGTGGCGTTCGCGGTGACCGGCGGTCCGGCGCGCATCCAGTCCGTGCAGTATTACGAGGATTGGCGGCGTCGCGAGTGGCGTCGCCGCGAGGATTACGAGCGGCATCGGCGTCATGAGGAATGGCGCCGTCGGCAGGGGTATCGCCACGGGTCGTAGGACATCGCGCTTTGGCTCATCCTGCGAGGGTGCCTCAGGCTAAGGTTCGTGTGAGATAACGCACGAATTTGCCGCCGACTGCGCCGTGCCCTGCGCCGGAAAAGCCCAGGGACGCGTGCAGGGCATCCGAGGCGGGGTTTGGCAGATCGACGTTGATTTCGCAGGCGAGCATGGATCTGCCTGACACTTGCGCGATGAGATCGGCGTAAAGCGACCGGGCCAGGCCGTGGCCCCTGGCCGCGGGCGCTACGACAATGCGGTCGATATAGACAAACCGCTCGTAGCGCTCGCGGAACCAGAGATAATTCGGGCTGTCGTATGCCGCGGCCTCATCGAAGGCGAGCAGGAAGGCCTCCGCGGTGCCGACAACCCGGGCGGCGTAGGCCATTTCCAGCAGCGCGGACAAGCGGACGGCCGACAGTGCCGACAGCTCGATCGCATGGGCGTTGTTCAGCGCCAGCAGTGCCGCCTGGTCAGCGGCGGCGACGTTGCGGATCATGCGGCCAGCGGCGCATCCCATTGCGGTGCGAAACCGGGGTTCACGAAGCGCTGGTCCTTTGGCAATGCCGCGATGGCGACACGGTCGGCGTCGTCGAGCGTCAGCGCCAGCGCGCCGAGGTTGGAAAGCTGGCTTTCCCGTCGGGATGCTTTCGGGATGGCGGCGACACCCTCCTGGTCCAGCAACCACTTCAGGGCGACCTGCGCCGCGGTTGCGCCGTGCTTCTCGGCGATGGCCGTCAGCGCCGGGTGTTCCGCCAGACGCCCCTGCGCGAGGGGGACGTGCGCCACGAGTGGGATCCCCAACTCGCGCATGGTCGCCAGCAGCACGTCCTGCGACAGCAGCACGTGATATTCGACCTGATTGCATGCGATGGGGGCCAAGCCGGCTGCCTGGCTTACGAGTTGCGACGTGAAGTTGGCGACCCCGATCGCCCGCGCGCGCCCGCTTTCCTTGATGGCGAACAGCGCCTTCATGACTGCGGCCATGTCCATGTCGGCGGCCGGCCAGTGCACCAGATAGAGGTCTAGGTAGTCCGTCTGCAGTTTGGCGAGGCTTGCGTCGCAAGCGCGGTCCATGGCGTCCGGGGCCAGGTTCTGCCACCACACCTTGCTGGTCAGGTGCAGGTCGCCGCGGGGCACGCCGGACGCTGCCAGCCCGGCACCGACCTCCGCCTCATTGCCATACATCTCGGCGGCGTCGATGTGGCGGTAGCCCAGGGCAAGCGCGGACACGACGGCGGCGGTGCAGTCATCGCCCGTCATCCGGTAGGTACCGAGCCCAAGCTTGTCCATGCGCATGCCTTGCGCCGTAATCTGTTCCAACAGCCGCTCCTATCGCTTGCCGAGGTCCACCAACGCGGCGAACCCGGTTTCGGTACCGAATGCCAACCTCGTGCCATCCGGAGACCAGGCC
>JAYVEG010000242.1:0-3064 GCA_043748985.1 Rhodospirillales bacterium | reverse complement strand
GCGATGCCGAACTTCCCATCCTGCATCGACAGCACCACCACCCCCTCGGTGCTCGCCGGGTCACGCCCGGCGGTGAAGGTGAACGCCCCCATCACGCCGTTATGCTTGGTCTTCAGCAGCGCGTCCTTGATCTTTTCCGGCTCCGCCGCCCCGGCCCGCTCCACCGCTTCGGCCACGATGTGCATGCAGTCATAGGCCTGCGCCGCGAACTGGTCCGGGTCCTTGGCATACTTCGCCCGGAACGCCTTCACGAACGTCTCGTTCACGGCATCCGTCTTGCCGATGAACCATGGGCTGCCCACGATCAGCCCATCCGACGCCGGGCCCGCGATCTCACCAAGCTTCGGCGAGTTGCTCCCATTCCCGCCGACGAACAGGGTCTCCTTGCCGAAACCCAGCTGTCGCGCCTGCAGCAGCACGCCCGACACCGGCTCCACCAGCGCCGAGATCCCCACGGCATCCGCCTTCATCGCCTTGATCTTTGTCAGCTGCGCCGAGAAATCGGTGTCCTTGTTGCCGAACGTCTCGATCCCCAGGATATTCAACCCGGCCTTCTCGGCCGCCGCCTTCATCACGTCGAACCCCGACTTGCTGAACGCGTCGTCGTTCGCGTACATCAGCGCGATCGTCTTCACGCCGCGCGCCTTCGCCGCCGCCAGCGTCACCGGGATCACGTCGCTCTCCGGCAGGCTGGTGCGGAACACGTAGTCGCCGATCGCCGTGATGCCCGTTGCCGTCGTCGACGTGCCGATGATCGGGATCTTCCGCTCGTTCACCACCGGCCCCACCGCGAACATCTCGTTCGACAACGTCGGCCCGATGATCGTCACCACCTTGTCGCGCCCCACCAGCTTTCGCGCCGCGTTGATCGCCTGGTCCTTGTTGGCCGCACTGTCCTCGACCGTCAGCACGATCTTGCGGCCGCCCAGAACGCCCTTCGAATTGATCTCGTCCAGCGCCAGTTCCAACCCGGCCTTGATCGCCACGCCATAGGCGGCCGACGGGCCCGACAGGATCTCGATGGCGCCCACCTGCACCGGGCCCGACGACTGCGCCGCCGCCGTTTGCACGTGGGCACTGATCGACAGGCCAGTCATCACGGACGCGGCCAGCAGCGTTCTACGGAACATGCGTTTCCCCTTTAGCTATCTTTGCTGGGACCCTAGCCGAATCCACCACCCGATCAAGGCGCGCGACCGCCGCATGGGGCCATGGCGCGATCGTCGGTGGTCGGGCACCGCATCATCGCCGTACGCTCGCGCAATGACCGACCTGTCCATCGCCTGGCTTCTGTCCGCCACCGGCTTCGCATTCTCCATGTCCGGCACACCGGGCCCCAACAACGTGATGGTTGCGTCTTCCGGCGCCACCTTCGGCTTCACGCGCACCTTGCCGCACATGCTTGGCATTGCCATCGGCTTCCCCATCATGCTGGTCGCCGTCGCCCTCGGCGCCGGGCAGCTGCTCCTGGCCGTCCCCGCCCTCCACACCGCCCTCAAATGGATCGGCGTCGCCTACCTGCTCTGGCTTGCCTGGCACATCGCCACCGCCCGCCCCGCCCCGCCCGAGGCCAACGCCGCCTCCCGACCACTTACCATGCTGCAGGCCGGCCTGTTCCAGTGGGTCAACCCGAAGGCGTGGATCATCGCGCTCGGCGCCGTCGCCACCTACACCACCGCCGAGGGCGTGCTCGGCCAATCGCTCCTCCTTGCCCTCATCTTCGTGCTCGTCACCTTTCCCGCCGTCGCCTTCTGGACCCTGACCGGCGTCGGCGCCGCCCGCCTGTTCCGCGGCGGACGGTCTCTGCGCGCCTTCAACCTCGTCATGGCCGCCCTGCTGGTCCTATCCCTGCTGCCGGTGCTGCGCGCGCTGTAGTAGCCGGCTTGTCGCCGCATCGCGACACAGCCATACCCGGCCCATGAAGCTCCGCGTCGCCACCTGGAACATCAACTCCCTCCGCCTCCGGCTGCCGCTGCTGGAGCACCTGAAGGCCGGGCTCGACCCCGACGTCATCTGCCTGCAGGAGACGAAGGTCCCCGACGACCTGTTTCCCGACGCCGGGCCCATCGCCCTCGGCTACCCGTATTTCCATCGCAGCGGCATGAAGGGCTACAACGGCGTCGCCATCCTCTCCCGCCTGCCGATCGAGCCGGACATGCTGGCCCCCGACTGGTGCGAGAAGGGCGATTGCCGCCACATCGCCGTCCGCCTGCAGGCCCCGTCCGGGCCCATCGAGATCCACGACTTCTACGTCCCCGCCGGCGGGGACATCCCCGATGTCGTGGAAAACCCGAAATTCGCCCACAAGCTGGCCTTCGTCGCCGAAGCCACGAACTGGTTCACCGCCCGCCGCCCCGAACGCTGCATCCTCGTCGGCGACCTCAACATCGCCCCCCTCGAACACGACGTCTGGAGCCACAAACAGCTTATCAAGGTCGTCAGCCACACTCCCATCGAGGTCGAGCACATGCACGCCTGGCTGCGTTCTGGCTTCGTCGACGCCATGCGCCACTTCGTCCCCGCAGACCAGAAGCTCTACACATGGTGGTCCTATCGCAACCGCGACTGGAAGGTCGCCAACCGTGGCCGCCGCCTCGACCACATCTGGGTCACCCCGGACCTGGTGCCGGCGCTCATGGACATGAAAGTCCTCGTGGAAGCCCGCGACTGGGAACGCAGCTCGGACCACGTTCCAGTTTGCATCGAGCTGGAAGTGTAGCACTCCACACCCGGCGCCGCCGCGTCCACACTGCGAAAAATCGGGGAAACTGCCATGCGCGCCACCATTGCCATCCTACTAGCGCTGTTCGCCTTGCTCGCGCTGCGCCCCGCCCACGCCGAAACCACCCAGCTTCGCATCGGCGTCCAGTACGGCACCAGCATGCTCGCCGTCATGCTCATGGAGGGCGGCAAGCTCGTCGAAAAACAGCTCGCCGCCGCCGGCCTGCCAGCGGTCGACGTCACCTACCGCAACATCAGCGGTCCCGTCGCCATGAGCGACGGCGTCCTTTCCGGCGCCCTCGACGTCGGCATCAACGGCGCCCCCTCCGTCCTGCTGCTCTGG
>JAYVEG010000241.1:0-10100 GCA_043748985.1 Rhodospirillales bacterium | reverse complement strand
GACCCGGCATTGGCAGCGCGCGCCATCCTGCAGGGGCAGGGGGATTTGATCGAGGCGGCGTTCCTGCTGCGGGCCTATCGCACGACCCTGCCGCGGTTCGGGCATAGTTGTCCGGTGGACACTGCGGCGATGCGGCTGCGGCGCCGGGTCTCGGCGATCTTCAAGGACATGCCGGGCGGGCAGCTGCTGGGGCCGACCTATGATTACACCCACCGGCTGCTGGACCCGTCGCTGCCGGACGCGCCGAATGCGCCGCCTGAGGCGCCGTCAGATGGCGCGGCGCTGCCGCCGGTGTTCGGCATTCTGGGTCGGGAAGACCTGGTCGAGCCCGACGCAGCGGCGTCCGAGGCGCAGCCTGGTGACCTGACCCGGCAGCCTTTGGCCTTCCCCGCGGGGCGCGACGTGCGGCTGCAGGCACTGGCGCGGGGTGACGAGGGTTTTCTGCTGGCGCTGGGGTATTCGACCCAGCGGGGTTATGGGGGCACGCACCCGTTCGTGGGCGAGCTTCGCATCGGCGAGGCTGGGGTGATCTTCGAACCGCCGGAGCTGGGGTTTGCCATCGATATCGGGGATGTGGTTTTGACCGAGTGCCAGATGGTCAACCAGTTCCACGGTTCCCGGACAGCGCCGCCGCAGTTCACGCGCGGTTACGGGCTGTGCTTCGGGCAGGGCGAGCGGAAGGCGATGGGCATGGCGCTGGTGGACCGTGCGATGCGGGCCGAGGAGTTGGGCGAGCATGTCAGCGCGCCGGCGCAGGATATCGAGTTCGTGCTGTATCACTCGGACAACGTGGAGGGGACGGGGTTCGTGGAGCATTTGAAGCTGCCGCACTACGTCGATTTCCAGGCAGAGCTGGAGACGGTGCGGCGGATGCGAAGTGAGGCGGCTTTGGCTGTAGAGGCTGGGGCTGTTGCGGCTGGGGCCGGTGCGGGTGGGGCCGGTGCGGGTGGGGCCGGTGCGGGTGGGGAGGTTGGTTCTCTCGGCCATACCCTTGCCCCGGTCCTTTTCCAAGGGGAGAGGGAGAAGGTGGGATGACGGACTATAATTTCGCCTATCTGGATGAGCAGACGAAGCGGATGATCCGGCGGGCGCTGTTGAAAGCGGTGGCGATCCCTGGGCACCAGGTTCCGTTCGGGAGCCGGGAGATGCCGCTGCCTTATGGATGGGGCACTGGGGGCATACAGGTGACAGCCAGCATTCTGGGGCCGGACGATGTGCTGAAGGTGATCGACCAGGGGGCGGACGACACGACGAATGCGGTTTCCATCCGGCGGTTCTTCGGTCGGACGGCGGGGGTGCGGACCACTACGCGGACGGCCGAGGCGACGGTCATCCAGACGCGGCACCGGATTCCGGAGACGCCGCTGACGGCCGGGCAGATCATCGTCTATCAGGTGCCGCAGCCGGAGCCGATGAACCGGTTGGAGAGCAGCCGGGCCGAGACCCGGCGGATGCACGGGCTTGCTGAATACGGGCTGATGCATGTGAAGCTGTATGAGGACATCACGCGGTTCGGGCATGTTGCGACCAGTTACGACTACCCGGTGATGGTGAACGGCCGGTATCTCATGGCGCCCTCCCCTATCCCAGCGTTCGACAACCCGAAGATGCACCGGATGGCGGCGCTGCAGTTGTTCGGGGCCGGGCGGGAGAAGCGGATCTATGCCGTGCCGCCCTATACCGAGGTGCGGTCGCTGGATTTCGACGACCATCCGTTCCGGCCTGGGCGGGCGCCACATGTGTGCGAGCTTTGTAGTGCGGATGACAGCTACCTCGATGAGGTCGTCACCGACGACCGGGGGACGCGGATGTATGTGTGTTCCGATACGGATTATTGCTCCGGCCGGGTGGCACTGCGGGAGGCTGCGGAATGATCCCGCAGGACGCGCTGCTGTCGGCACGCGGGTTGGAACTGCACTTCGGGGCCATTCCGGCGCTTGATGGGGTCGCGATGGACCTTTGGCCCGGGGAGGTGCTGGCCATCGTCGGTGAGAGCGGGTCCGGCAAGACCACGCTGCTGAACGTCATTTCCGGCCGGATGGCGCCGGATGCGGGGACCGTGTGGGTCCGTGATCCGGCTGGCGCGGTGCGTGACCTGCATGCGATGCCGGCCCCGGCGCTGCGGGCGCTGCATCGCTCGGATTGGGGGTTCGTGCATCAAAATCCGCGCGAGGCGCTGCGGATGCGCGTGTCGGCGGGGGGCAACGTGGGCGAGCGGCTGATGGCGCAGGGCAGCCGGCATTACGGCAGCATCCGCGACGCTGCGATCGATTGGCTGCGGCAGGTGGAGATCGACCCGGCGCGGATCGACGACATGCCGGCGACGTTCTCCGGGGGCATGCTGCAGCGGCTGCAGATCGCGCGGACGCTGGTGACGCATCCGCGGCTGGTGTTCATGGACGAGCCGACCGGTGGGCTGGATGTGAGCGTGCAGGCGCGGCTGCTGGACCTGATCCGCACGCTGGTCGCGCGGCTGGGGATCGCGGTGGTGCTGGTGACGCACGACATTGCCGTCGCCCGGCTGCTGGCTGGGCGGATCATGGTGATGCAGCGCGGGCGGGTGGTGGAGACGGGGCTGACGGACCAGGTGCTGGACGATCCGCAGCACGCTTACACGCAGTTGCTCGTCAGCTCGGTGCTGCAGGCATGAGTGACGTGATGCTGAAGGCCGAGGCGGTGGGCAAGACGTTCGTCCTTCACCTGCAGGGGGGCATCACGCTGCCTGTGCTGGACGGAGTCGCGCTGAGTGTCCGGGCCGGGGAGTGCGTGGCCCTGACTGGCCCCTCGGGCGCCGGCAAGTCCACGTTCATGCGGTCTTTGCATGGCAATTACCGCATCGACCGCGGTTGCATCCTGGTGCGCCACCATGGGGGGATGGTCGATATTGCCGCGGCCGATCCGCGCACGGTGCTGGCCGTGCGGCGGGACACGCTGGGGTATGTCAGCCAGTTTCTTCGCGTCGTGCCGCGCGTGCCGGCGCTGGAGGTCGTTGCGGAGGCGGCGATGCTGCGTGGTGCCGGACCCGACGCGGCGCGCGCGCAGGCAGACGCCATGCTGACGCGGCTCAACATTCCCGTCCGGTTGCATGGGCTGCCGCCGGCGACGTTCTCGGGGGGGGAGCAGCAGCGCGTGAACCTGGCGCGTGGGTTTGTCGCCGGGCACCCGGTGTTGCTGCTGGATGAGCCGACGGCATCGTTGGATTCGGAGAATGCAGAGGTGGTGATCGGCATGATCCAGGAGGCGAAGGCGCGCGGGGCGGCGATCGTCGGCATTTTCCATGATATGGCAGTCCGCGACGCGGTCGCCGATTCCTCGTTGACCATCAGCCCGATGCAGGACGCCGCATGACAACCATCCTCACCAACGCCCGCCTGGTTCTGCCGGACGCCTTGCTGCACGGCACGGTCGTTCTGGAGGGGCAGACCATCACCGACATCCAGCCCGGGATCAGCACTGCGCCCGGGGCGATCGACCTCGACGGCGACACGCTGATTCCGGGCGTGGTCGACGTCCATACCGATAATCTGGAGCGGCAGGTGCAGCCGCGCAGCAATGCCCGTTGGCCCAGCCGGTCCGCGATGCTGACGCATGACGCGCAATGCGCCGCGAGCGGTGTCACCACCGTGCTGGACGCGCTGTGCCTGGGTGACCTTGGGTTCGACAAGGAGCGGACGCAGACGTTCAAGGAGGGGGTCGTCGATCTGGACGCGCTGGCGGACACCGGGCTGATGAAGGCGGAGCACTTCCTGCATCTGCGGTGCGAGCTGCCTGCGGCCGATATGTGGACGCTGTTCGAGCCTGTGGCCGAGCATCCTCGGGTGCGGATGGTGAGCCTGATGGACCACTCTCCGGGGGTCGGGCAGTACTCGAACCTCGATCGGTATCGCGCCATGCGCAAGCGGGAGGGGCACGACCCGGCCTGGATCGAGCGGCGGATTGCGGAACTGCACGCCATGCGGGCCAAGATGCGGGCGCCGAACCGGGCTGCGTTGCTGGCCCGCATGCGCCATCGCGATGTGGTGCTGGCGAGCCATGACGACCGGACGGCCGAAGAGATCGCCGAGAACCACGCCGACGGGATCGGGATCAGCGAATTCCCGGTGTCGATGCTGGCTGCGACCGAGGCGCGTCGGCTGGAGATGAAGGTGATTGCGGGCGCGCCGAACATCGTCCGCGGCGGGAGCCATTCCGGGAACGTGTCGGCGGCCGATCTGGTGCGGGCCGGGGCGGTGGATGCGTTTGCGAGCGACTACGTGCCGGCCGCACTGGTCGAGGCGGCTTTCGCCTGCGTGGCCCAGACGGGTATCACGCTGCCCGAGGGAATTGCCATGGTGACCGCGAACCCGGCGCGGATGGCGGGTTTGCCGGATAGGGGCGCGCTGCATCCTGGCCTGCGGGCCGACGTGGTGCGCGTTCGCGAGTGGCAGGGCATGCCGGTGATCCGGCAGGTTTGGCGGGCGGGTGAACGGGTGATCTGAATGCGGGTTGCGGTCTATTATGCCCCTGCCCCGTCCGACCCGCTGTGGCGCGCTGCCGCGACCTGGTTGGGGCGCGATGCAGAGACGGCGGCCCTACTGCAGCAGCCGGACATTCCCGATATCGGGGCGTTGACGGCGGACCCGCGGGTTTACGGGTTTCATGCGACCCTGAAGCCGCCGATGCGGTTGGCCACGAGCTACGACCGGTTTGTGGGCGATGTGGAACGGATTGCCGCCACGGTGTCGGCGTTCGAGTTGCCGCCGCTTGCGGTTGCCGAGCTGTCAGGGTTTCTGGCGCTGCGCGAGACGCGGGCATCGCCGGCGTTGCACGCGCTTGCCGATGCCTGCGTGGTCGGTCTCGATGGGCATCGCGCCGCACCGGACGAGGCGGAGCTGGCCCGGCGGCGCAAGGGCGGCCTGCCGCCGGCGCAGGAGGCGATGCTGGTGCAGTGGGGGTATCCGCACGTGCTGGAGACCTGGTTTTTCCACATGACGTTGACGCGGCGCCTGACGCCGGAGGAGCGGTCGTTGATCCGGCCGGCGGCCGAGCGTCATTTTGCTGCGGCCGTGGCGTTGCCACGCCGGGTGGAGGCGTTGAGCGTGTTCACGCAGGCCGGGCCAGGGGCGCCGTTTCTGGTTGCGGAGTGTCTGCGGTTGGCAGGATAAGCTTCTTTTTGCAGGCGGGCTTGTGCGAGCCTGCGGGTGAGTGAAGGAGGCGGCGATGGATCAGGCGCGACGGCTGTGGATGTCGAGGGGTGTGTTGGCGGTGGCCGGGCTGGTGTGTGCGGCAACGGCCAGCCGGGCGGCGGTCGTCGAAGAGGGTGGCCCCTTGCCGCGCCCGGCGCCTGGGGCCTGTCCGTTTTGCGCGCCTGGAAAGCCTTGCCAGGAGCATCTTAGCTAGGGGTGTCGCTGTCCGGGCATATCCGAGCGGAAAGCGCGCGGCTGGGGGGGCTGTGCACCGGCTGTGGCGCGTGTGTGCAAGCCTGCCCGATGGTCGCCTGTGCGCCCGGTGTGAAGGGTGCGGCGCCGGACGCGGTTGCCACGGGCATGCGAGACGTGCTGCTGGATGGGCCGGGAACGCCGGCCGCTTTGGCGTGGATCGGGGCCTGCACGCGCAGTGGGGTGTGTTCGGCTGCTTGTCCCGTGGGGCTGGACGCGGCCTTCATGATGCGGCTTGCGACCTGGCGGGCGAAGGGTGCGCTGGGCGAGCCGGCGCGCATCGCGGTTATGGAGGACAGGCAGCTTTCGGCCAAGGTTAAGGCTTTTGCGCGGCTGACGATGACCGAGGCGGAGTGTGCGGAATGGCTTTGAGCCCGGCCGTGTTCTGGTACGGCTGCAACATGACCCGGCATGGCGAGATGATCGGGATCGCGGCGCGCCTGCTCAAGATTGTCGGCATGGATGCAGCGCCGCGGGGCGGGCCGGGGCATTGCTGCGGCAGCCCGAAGGACGCGAATGCCGGGATCAACGAGGGGATGGCGCGGCGGACCATCGAGACGTTCAACGCCACCGGGCGCGCGACAGTGGTCACATGGTGCCCGTCCTGCCACATGAACATGCGGGACAGCATGGCGCCGGTTACGCCGCCGGGCTTCGAGACACGGCATGTGACGGAGGTTGTGCATGCCGGGCTGGCGATGCTGCGGCCGCTGCTGACGCTTCCGGTACGGCGGCGGGTTCTGCTGCATGCGCATCATGGGTTTAACAGCCGGGTGCCGGTAAACCGGTTGGTGGCCGAGATCCTGGGGGCGGTGCCGGGGGTGGAGGTGGTGGAGAGCGAGTTGGTGGTGCCGGGACATATGTGTTCCGCGCTGGTGGGCGTTCCGGGGACGCTGGCGGCGGCGCAGCGGGCGACGTTGGAGGCGATGGCGGCGGCGGACGCGGATACGCTTTGCACGATCCACCATTCCTGCCATCGGGCGTGCGTGCCGCTGGAGCGGCGTGGAGTGCGGGTTTTGAACTGGACGCAGGTGCTGGCCGAGAGCCTCGGGTGGGGCTATGGGGACCGCTACAAGGACCTTCGGAATGCGGTGGACCCGCGTGCCGAGGTTTCAGAGGTTGAGATGGCGCGGATTGGGGATGTGGCTTTCGAGCGTCTTTTAGAGGCGGAGTTGGGGGCTACGCCGCCGGTTTGATGACCGATGGATGAGGTCCAATCAGTCAAGTCGCCCGTATCAGACATGGAAGCTTTCGCCGCAGCCGCAGCGGCCTTTTTCGTTCGGGTTCGTGAAGGTGAAGCCGGACGTAAGGACGTCGGTTTTGTAGTCCATCTCGGAGCCAATCAGGAAGAGGCTGGCCTTGCGATCGACGAGGACGGTGAGGCCGCGGTCGGTGACGATTTCGTCGCCGGGGCCGGGTTCGGGGACCCAGTCCATGACGTAGGACAGGCCGGAGCATCCCTTCGTGCTGACGCTGATGCGGAGCAGCATGCCTTCCTGGCCGTTGCCGTAGAGGCGCTGCAGACGCTCCGCCGCGCCGTCGGTCAGGCGCATGAGGGGCGGGAGGGCGCGGCGTGGCTTCGTGGTGGTCTGGGTGGCGCTCATGGTGGCCTCGCTCAGAACATGTTCAGCGCTAGACGCGCGTCTTCGGTCATCCGGCTGGGGTCCCAGGGGGGATCCCAGACGGTATCGACTTCGCAGGACGTGACGCCTGCGACGGTCATGATGGCGTCCTGAACCATCACCGGCAATTCCTGCGCGCTGGGGCAGCCCGGGGCGGTCAGGGTCATTTCCACCTTCACGTGATGATCATCGCCGATCTCCACGGCGTAGATCAGGCCCAATTCGTAGATATTCACCGGGATCTCGGGGTCGTAGACCGTGGCGATCGCCTCCAACACTGCCTCCTCGCTGGGGCGGGGCGCCTCGGTGACTTCGCCCGGGGGGGCTTCGGGGGTCCAGCTTTCGGTCACAATCCAGTCTCCTGCTTCCCGTCGAGGGCCGCCACCAGGGCTGCCCATGGGAGCGTCACGCACCGGATACGAGATGGGTACTCGTGGACGGCGCCGAGAGGTTCGAGGGCGCGCAATGCTGCGTCGCAGGCATCGCACAGACCGGTGCGCGCCATCGCCTCGACCTCGTGGGCCATGCGGCGAATGTCCGTTGCGGTGCGGCCTTCGACGGCCTCGCACATCAGGTCGGCGCTGGCGATGGTGATCTCGCAGCCACGGGCCTCGAAGCCGGCGTTCGCCACGAGGTCGCCGGCCCGGCGGACGAAGACCGTGACGCGGTCGCCGCACATCGGGTTGTCGCCGCGGGCGTGTGCGTCGAACCCTTCGGGTCGGCTCGCGTACATTGGCGAGCGGCCGTGTTGGCGGATTTCGGCGCTGTAGAGGTCACGAATGTCCGCGAAGGTGTCGACGGAGGTTTGGGGCATTACACGAAGAACTCGCGCACGCGGTCGAGTGAGGTTGCCAGGAAGTCGATCTCTGCCTCGGTGGTGTAGATGCCGCAGCTGGCGCGGGCGCTGCTGTCGACGCCCAGGCGGCGCATGAGGGGTTCGGCGCAGTGGTTGCCGGCGCGGACCGCGATACCCTGGCGGTCGAGCAGTGTCGCGACATCGTGGGCGTGGGCGCCGGCGAGGGTGAAGCTGAAGACGCCGCCGCGGTCCTGGGCGGCGCCGAGCAGGCGCAGGCCGGGAATGGCGGAGAGGCGGGCGATGGCGTATTCGGTGAGACGCGCCTCGTGGGCGGCGATGGCGTCGAAGCCGATGGCCTCGACCCATTCGATCGCGGCCTTCAGGCCAATGGCTTCGAGGATCATGGGCGTGCCGGCCTCGAACTTGTGGGGGACTTCCGCCCAGGTGCTGCGCTCGAAGCTGACGGAACCGATCATGTCGCCGCCGCCCATGAAGGGGGGCATGGCGTCCAGCAGTTCGCGCTTGGCGTAGAGCACGCCGATGCCGGTAGGGCCGTAGAGCTTATGGCCGGTCCAGACGTAGAAGTCGGCGTCGATGGCCTGCACGTCGACGGCGCGATGGACGACCGCCTGGCTGCCGTCGAACAGGACCTTTGCGCCATAGGCGTGCGCCATTGCGGCGATGCGGGCGGCCGGGGTGACGGTGCCCAGCACGTTGCTCATGTGGGTAATGGCGACCAGGCCGACCTTGCCGTCCGATAGGTTCGATTCCAGGGCGGCCATGTCCAGCTCGCCGGCGTCGGTGATCGGGGTGACACGGAGCTCGATGCCGGTCGCGTCGCGGAGCATCTGCCAGGGGACCAGGTTGGCGTGGTGCTCCATTTCGGAGATCAGCACGGCCTGGCCGGGGCGCATGACGCCACGGCCGTAGCTGTAGGCGACGAGGTTGATGGCCTCGGTCGTGTTCTTGGCGAAGACGATTTCCTCGCGGGTGGGCGCGTTGATCATGCGGGCAACGGCGTCGCGGGTGCCTTCGTAGGCGTCCGTCGTACGCTCGCTCATCCAGTGAAGGCCGCGATGGACGTTCGCGTACTGGGTTTCCATGGCGTTCACCATGGCGTCGATAACCACGCGGGGTTTTTGGGCGCTGGCGGCGCTGTCCAGGAACACCAAGGGTTTGCCGCGCACGTGCTGCGACAGGATCGGGAACTGCGCGCGGATGGTCTCGACGTCGAACCCGAACTTCGAGTCCTGCTTGGAAAAAGCGTTCATGCTGCCTTCCTATCCCACCAGGCCTCGATCGCCTGTTCCATAAGGGTTCGTGCCGCCTCGTCCTGCACCACGTCGAGCGCCTCCGTCAGGAAGGCGCGGACGAGGATGGCGCGGGCCGCTGCCAACGGGATGCCACGGCTGCGCAGAAAGAAGAGCTGGTCGGCGTCGAGCTCGCCGATTGTGGCACCGTGGCTACATTTAACGTCGTCGGCGTAGATTTCCAGCTGCGGCTTCGCGTCGATCTCGGCGTGCGGGCTGAGCAGAAGAGCCTGGTTCATCTGGTAGCCGTCGGTCTTCTGGGCGATGCGGGCGACCTCGATCTTGCCCTGGAACACGCCGCGGGATCGCCCGTCGAGCACGTTCTTGACGGTTTGGCGGGAGGCGCAGTTCGGGGCGTCGTGGGCGACGACGGTGGTGATGTCGGCGTGCTGGTTGTTGTCGAGCAGTTGGGCGCCGTTGAGGTGGACGGCGGCGTTGGGCCCGGCGAGGCGGGCATGGACTTCGGTGCGAGCCAGGCGTGCGCCGAGGGTGAGGACGAAGGCGTCGTAAGTGCCGCGTTCGGCGATCTCGGCGATGGTAGTGTTGAGGTGAAAGGCGTCTGCCGCCTCCTGCTGGAGGCGGGCATGGGTCAGCGTGGCGCCTATGCCCACGGAGATCGAGGTCACGGCATTGTGGAGATAGGTGCCCTCGCCGCGCGCGATCTCGACGATCGAGAGTTGGGCGCCGGGCTCCAGCACGATGCGGTGGCGGGGATGGAAGTCGATGGGGCGGTGGCCGTCGGGTGCGAGGGCCAGGATCAGCAGCGTTCCAGCGGCGACGTTGGCGGCGACGTGCAACTTGATGCCGTCCTCGGCGAGCATGGTGTTGAGTGCGACCATCGGCAACGCGGCACCGCCGGGTTCGAAGATGGGGGTTTGGGCGAAGGTGGTGACGGTGACGCCGTCGGGCGGCGTGCTGAGGTCTGGCTGGTAGCGGCCGTCGATCAGCACCAGGC
>JAYVEG010000240.1:0-3076 GCA_043748985.1 Rhodospirillales bacterium | reverse complement strand
CTCAGGGGCGGTCGTTGGCAGGCCTTGGGACGTACATCGGAATGCGTCGCCTCAAGCCTGCGTCGCCCCGGCTATCCGGCACGGCCCGACGGTGCGGCAGGGATGCGCCGGGGCAGGCGCTGCCCGGGCCATGCGCAAGGGAACCGCGTCGGTCATGCCCGGCGCCCGTCGAACCAAGCCAGCAGCACGGACAGCGCTCGTTCGACAATGATCAGCCGCCCGCCGGGCAGGAGAAGGACAACGCCACCGTCGCTCTCGCACATGGCGCCGACGCCGGAGGCCGAGACGGCATGCATCTGGCCGTCGCGGTCCCGGATAACGACGAACCGTCCCACCCGGTCGCCCTCGCTCAAGCCCCCGCTCATGGCGCGGCCCCGCTACCGTCCGGACGGTGCGCGGCTACCAGTACCTCGATCTGCGGCCCGGTGAGCGAGCGCATGGCGCCGAGTGCGTCCGCGACGGCGGAGACCGCCCCGCGGTGGAGCCGGACCAGGGCGACCGCCTCGGTGTAGACCGCCTCAAGGTACGCCTGCGCCCGGGCTGCAAGCGCGGGCCGCAGCGCCAGCAGCGTGCCCACCGTATCTGGCGTCGGCTGGCCCTGCCACAGCGGCCCGGAAACCCCCAGGCCCAGCGCCGTCTCGATCGCGACAGCGTGGCAGGTGGCGATCGCGAGGTCGCTGTGCCCGGGACCGCCGCAGCCGCCGGAGAACGCGTCCAGCAGCACCTCCTCCGCGGCACGACCCGCGAGGATCTCAAGCAACGCGCCGTGGATCGCCTCCCGTGTGCCCCTCGTATCCGGGACGGCGGCGCTCGACCCGGACAGCCCGGCGCCCGCTTGGATGCGGGCATCCCTGACGGCCCCAGGGCGGAGGACCGCCGTCGCGACCGCGTGGCCCGCCTCGTGCACGGCAATGGTCCTGTCGACGGCAGGGTCGGGTGTCGCGGTCCCGACCGCGGCCAGGAGGTCGGCCGGCACCATCGGGCGCCGCCCCTGGCGGGCCGACTGGCGCGCCGTCCTAACCAGGCGGGCGCAGTCGGCCCCACTCGCGCCGATTGCGAGCCGGGCGACCTGGGCGATGTCGGCGTCCGGCAGGTCCGGGCCGAGATGGTAACGCAGGATGCCCTTGAGCGCGGCGGCGTCGGGGCGCCGGATCTCGAACAGGCGGTCCATCCGCCCCGACCGGAGAAGCGCCGGGTCGATCGCGCCCGGATCGTTGGTCGTGCCCAGGACCAGCACGCCCTCGAGCCGTTCGGTGCCGTCCAGCAGCTCTAGCGCACCCGTCACGACCGCCGTCCAGTAGTCGCCGTTCCCGCCCCGCTCCGCGAAGCGACTGCCGATTGCGTCCATCTCGTCGATCAGCAAAACGCACGGGGCGCGTCGCCGGGCCTCGTCGAAGCTGGCGCGCATGGCTTTGAGGCAGTCGCCGAGGTAGCCGGCGCCACTGGCCTGCCAGCGGGCGAAGGACGCCGACACCAGCGGTAACCCCGCGCTGCGGGCGAGCGCTTCCGCGAACATGGTCTTACCCGTGCCCGGGACGCCGTGCAGCAGGGTGGCCGGATCCAGGGCCGCCCACGGCATGCGGCCCGCGCGATACTCTGCCAGGTCGCCGACCCAGCGCCTGCCCCAATCGACTGCTTCGTCCATGCCGTGGATCCCGTCCAGGTCCGGGCCTGGGCGCCCAGTGGGTGCCTCGGCCTCCGCGAGCGTCGCGAGGCGTGCCAGGTAGGCGTCCGCGGACTGCCTCGGCCGCCGGGCGAGGCGCAAGATGTCCGGCGTCATCGCGGCCGCGAGCACTTCTGGGACCTCCGCCGCGGGCGCCCTTCCGGCGACCTCGGCGATCACCGTCCGAAACATGACGGCGTCCAGCGGCGGGATCATCACCCGGCAGTCCGGCGAGCGCGTGAGCTGGGTTGGTAGGTTCGTGTTTGGCGAGGCGGAGAAGCCGACGACCGCCGTACCCTTCCACGCGGCGTCGGCCACGGTGTCGTTGCCGCGTCCCGGCCCGTAGGACCGTTCAGTGCCGTCGCGACAGAAGGCGACCCAGCTCCGACCTCGACGGTTGCGGAGTTCAAACTCGCCGTCGTCCGGCTCGGAACCGCCGCGGAATTGCGCCTGCCACTGCGCCTTGACCGTGGCCACCCACTCCGTCCCGGGGACAGCGACGACCGTCAGGCCACCGGGCGCGCGGACCTTCTTGCCCGCGCCCGCCTCGCGTACGGCCCGCAACACCATGCGGCGCGCTGCGACCATGGCCGGGTCGACGCCGCGGGAGGGATAGACGGTGACGGTACCGCCGCCGGGGAGGACGAGTTCCATGCCGTCCTCGCCCTCGATGTCCGCCGGAAGCTCGATGCGACCCCGGCGCTTACAGACCTCGCGCGACGGTGCGTCAGGGTATTTCGATGCCGTTTCGGTCACGGCTCGGGTATTAGACGGGTTCGAACTGGCGGCGCGCTGCACGCGCCTGCCCGGGTTGTCTGCGGTCATTATAGGTATCCTGCGTCGCTCGTTGCCCCCGATGGGGTAGGCGTTCGCGCAGGTCAGCCCGTCGGGGTGTCCGGGTTAGCCCTGCGCGAGCAGGGTTATGAGGCATCCGGGCACGCTGCGGCCGTTGCGGGCCGTTGCGAGCCGTTGCGGCAGCCTTGGTGTAAGCCCGAAGAGAAAACAGAGAAACGATTGTAGTATAGAGCAGATAATGAACGAATGTCAGGCCGTCAAACCTTTTTATCATCCTACATCCCGACCCATCCGGGTCGGGAGACCAACTGGCTAATGCCCATGTCTTACGTTTGGTATCTGGCCTTGCAAGATGCCATGCCTGCATAGGGCTTTGGCTTCCCGCCGAAATGCAGCCTTCGTGCGATGCTGGGGAGCACCACTATTCGAAACGTTCGTCGTCGCGCCTACTCCTCTCCCTCTCCCAAATCCGCTCTCTCCGGCAGTGGTCGAGCAATCGCTGGCGTTCAGAACGAGCAAGGTCGGCAAGATCAGCATTGGTCGAATGTTCGAGATGAATCAGGAGTTCGGCGTTCGCCTCGGCGATTGCGGCTCTCGATCCGCTCCAGGCGCTTGGCA
>JAYVEG010000239.1:0-10132 GCA_043748985.1 Rhodospirillales bacterium | reverse complement strand
TCTTCGTGTTCACCGACTACATGCGTCCGGCGCTGCGCCTTGCGGCGTTGATGCGGCTACGGGTGATCCATGTGCTCACGCATGACAGCATCGGGCTGGGCCAGGACGGGCCGACGCACCAGCCGGTCGAGCATCTGGCTTCCTTGCGGGCCATGCCTGGGGTTGTGGTTATGCGACCTGCCGACGCGATGGAGACCGCGGAGTGCTGGGAGTTGGCGGTGCGCCGCGTCGACGGGCCGAGCCTGCTGGTTCTGTCGCGTCAGGCGGTGCCGGCGGTTCGGATGGATGCCGGCGAGAACCGATGCGCACGAGGCGGTTATGTGCTGACGGAGGCCGACGGACCGCGGCAGGTGACGCTGATCGCGTCGGGCAGCGAGGTGGCCGTGGCGCTGGAGGCGCGGCGGCTGTTGGCCGAGACGGGAATCCTTGCTGCCGTCGTGTCGCTGCCGTGCTGGGAGTTGTTCGCGCTGCAGGATGACAGCTACCGCGCGGGCGTGCTCGGGACGGTGCTGCGCGTGGGGGTCGAGGCGGCGTGCGGGTTCGGGTGGGAGCGTTGGTTGGGGGGCGAGGGGATTTTCATCGGGATGACCGGGTTCGGCGCGAGCGCGCCGGCCGAGGAACTGTTCCGGCATTTCGGCATCACGCCGGACGCGATTGCCAGTGCCGTGCGCAAACGGCTGCAACCGTCACCATCAGAAGGGATATAGAAACATGGCCGTCAAGGTCGCCATCAACGGGTTCGGGCGCATCGGTCGCCTGGTGCTACGCGCCATCATCGAAAGCGGTCGGACTGAGATCGAGCCGGTCGCGATCAACGACCTCGGCAGCGTCGAGGCGAACGCGCATCTGTTCCGGTTCGACAGCGTGCACGGGCGTTTTCCCGGCACGGTCGAGGTGCAGGGCGACACGATCACCATCACGTATAACGGGCGCACGTATGGCCCGATCAAGGTGACGGCGGAGAAGGATCCGTCGAAGGTGCCGTATCAGGGCGTGGACGTGGCGCTGGAATGCACCGGGCGGTTCACGAGCAAGGAATCGGCCATGGCGCTGATCACCGGGGCGGGCGCGCGGAAGGTGCTGATCTCGGCGCCGGCCGACGGGGTGGATGCGACGGTGGTTTATGGCGTGAACCAGTCGGTGATCACGAAGGACATGACCGTGATCAGCAACGCGTCGTGCACGACGAACTGCCTGGCGCCGATGGCGAAGGTGCTGGACGATAGCTTCGGCATCCTGCGTGGCTTCATGGTGACGATCCACGCCTACACCGGCGACCAGAACACGGTGGACACGTTGCACAATGACCTGCATCGCGCGCGGGCTGCGGCGATGAGCGCCATACCGACGAGCACCGGGGCGGCGAAGGCGGTGGGTCTGGTATTGCCGAACTTGAAGGGCAAGCTGGACGGGACGGCCATTCGGGTGCCGACGGCGAATGTGAGCCTGGTGAGCCTGGATGTGAACCTGCGCGAGATGGCGACGGTGCAGCAGATCAACGATGCGATGAAGGCTGCATCGGCCGGTCCGATGAAGGGGATTTTGGACTACAACACGCACAAGCTTGTCAGCGTGGACTTCAACCACCAGCCGGCGTCTTGCACGTTCGATGCGACGCAGACGGCGGTGGTGGATGGGCAGCTGGCGCGGGTGATGGGATGGTACGACAATGAGTGGGGTTTCTCGAACCGGATGGTGGACACCGCGATCCTGTTCGGGAGCCTGTAGGGCATGAAGGTCCGCCTGCTGGATGGCGTGGACGTTTGCGGCAAGCGCGTGTTGCTGCGGGCGGACCTGAATGTGCCGGTGCGTGACGGGAAGATCTCCGACCTGACGCGGATCGAGCGGTTGAGCCCGACGATCAGAGAGCTTGCTGCGGCTGGCGCGAAGGTCGTGGTGTGCAGCCATTTCGACCGGCCGAAGGGCGAGCGGGTGGCGGAGATGAGCCTGCGTCCGATGGCGGTGGCGTTGGGCGAGGTGTTGGGGCAGGCGGTGGCGTTTGCCGATGATTGCGTGGGGCCGGCTGCGGCTGCGGCGGTGGCTGCGTTGCGGGACGGCGACGTCCTGGTGCTGGAGAACACGCGTTTCCACGCAGGCGAGGAGAAGAACGACCCGGCGTTTGCGGCCGAGCTGGCGGCGAATGCGGATTTGTTCGTGAACGACGCGTTCTCGGCGGCGCACCGGGCGCATGCGAGCACCGAGGGTGTGGCGCGGCTGTTGCCGTCGTATGCCGGGCGGCTGATGCAGCAGGAGCTGGAAGCGTTGAATGCGGCGTTGGGCACGCCGCAGCGGCCGGTTGCGGCCATCGTGGGCGGGAGCAAGGTTTCGACGAAGCTGGAGCTGCTGGGCAATCTGTCGCGCAAGGTGGACGTGCTGGTGATCGGGGGCGCGATGGCCAATACGTTCCTGGCGGCGCAGGGGGTAAACGTGGGCAAGAGTCTGCAGGAGGCCGAGATGCATGCGACGGCGCTGGATATCGTCGAGCAGGCCAAGAAGGCGGGCTGCACGATCATGTTGCCGACCGACGCGGTCGTGGCGCGGGAATTCCGGGCCAACCCACCGACGGAAACGGTGGCGGTGGGTGCGATCCCGGCCGATGCGATGATGCTGGATGTGGGACCTGCGACCATCGAGGCGTTGCGCCAGCAGCTGCCTTTATGGCGGACGCTGGTGTGGAACGGGCCTTTGGGTGCGTTCGAGACGCCGCCGTTCGATGTCGCGACGACGGCGCTGGCGGGAGCCGTGGCGGATGCGACGGAGCAGGGCTCGCTGCGGTCGGTGGCGGGTGGCGGGGATACGGTTTCGGCGTTGCGGCATGCCGGTGTGATCGAGCGGATGAGCTATGTGAGCTCTGCGGGCGGCGCGTTCCTGGAATGGCTGGAGGGCAAGACGCTTCCGGGGGTTGCGGCGCTCGAGGGGTGAAGCCAGGGCGCGGCTGATGCGTTGTGTCGCTGAACCCGCCTGGGGAGCTCGGCATGCGGAAGATCTGGCGGCGAAATCGTTGACGTCGCGGCGCCATTAACGTATTCGTAATGAATGCACCTTACTGTTATCCGCATGATCTCGACGAACTCTTTGCAGGCTTTCTCCGGCGCGACCACGACGTCGCCACTGAACCGTGCGTCCGGTGCGGATCCGATCCGGTTGGTTCGGGAGAAGGCGGGTGCGTCGGACCGGCAGGCTGCTGGCAAGCCAAACATTCCGGAGTCACGGCCGACGATCCCACCGCCGCGGGGATCGTTGCTGAACCTTTCCGTTTGAATTGCATATTTCCTTGACTTTGCTGCAGTGCAGCGGTAGTTATTTGACACGCGTTTTGACGTGACCTCGTGCGCTGTCGCTCGACCGGTACGGCCACATCATCATTCTTGCGTCGGTTTGCGATCCTGACGATCGCTGCGCCCTTGCTGCGCGTGACCCAGGCGTCCGCCCCGTTCAGGGCTCCCCTTCAAGCCGAAGGGGGAACGAAAGACAGATTATGACGACTACATTCGAAGGTCTCGGCCTTGCCGCGCCGTTGCTCAAGGCGTTGACGACCGAAGGCTACGTGACCCCCACGCCGATCCAGATGCAGGCGATCCCGCATGTCATGCAGGGCCGGGACGTGCAGGGCATTGCGCAGACCGGCACCGGTAAGACGGCGGCCTTTGCGCTGCCGATCCTGCATCGGCTGATGGCCAACAAGATCCAGCCGAAGCCGCGGTCGTGCCGTGTGCTGGTGTTGAGCCCGACGCGCGAGCTGGCGAGCCAGATCGTGGAGAGTTTCCGGAGCTATGGGCGCAATGCCGGGCTGCGGACGGCGCTGGTGTTCGGCGGCGTGCCGAAGGGCCGGCAGGTAAAGGCGATGCAGGGCGGCGTGGACGTGCTGGTGGCGACGCCGGGGCGGCTGCTGGACCTGATGCATGATGGCGCGGTGCAGTTGGGCAGCGTCGAAGTTCTGGTGCTGGACGAGGCCGATCATATGCTGGACCTCGGGTTCATCGTGCCGATCCGCAAGATCGTGAGCACCATTCCGACGCAGCGGCAGACGCTGTTCTTCTCGGCGACAATGCCGAAGGAGATTTCCTCGTTGGCCGGAGCGATGCTGAAGGACCCGGTGCACGTGGCTGTGGCGCCTGTGGCCACGACGGCCGAGCGGGTCGAGCAGCGGGTGATGTTCGTGGAGACGGCGCGGAAGCGTCAGGTGCTCGCGGATCTGCTGAAGCGCGGCGACATGGGGCGGACGCTGGTGTTCACACGGACGAAGCATGGCGCGGACCGTGTGACGCAGCATCTGGAGGCGATCGGCCTGCCGGCGGCGGCGATCCATGGCAACAAAAGCCAGCCGCAGCGTGAGCGGGCGCTGCAGAACTTCAAGGACGGTCGGGTCAAGGTGCTCGTTGCGACGGATATCGCGGCGCGCGGCATCGACGTGGACGGGGTGACGCATGTGGTGAACTTCGACCTTCCGAACGTGCCGGAGGCCTATGTGCACCGGATCGGGCGGACGGCGCGGGCCGGGCACACAGGGATTGCGATCAGCTTCTGCGACAGCAGCGAGCGCGCGTTCCTGCGGGGCATCGAGAAGCTGACGCGGACGCGGTTGACGGTTGATGAGCCGGAGCGGCTCGCGGCCTAATCGGTCGAAGCCCTCTCCCGGTTTCGGGAGAGGGCTGTCCGGATAGGTCTACTTGCAGCCTGGGGCGTTCGGGCGGGCACCGCAGCCGCCGGACGTCGAATTGGTGGTGCTGCGCGCGCGCTCCACGACCGTGCCGCTTTCGGTGACGCCGCGGGCGGTGCATTCACAGTAGCCGCCGATTGGCATGTTCGTCGCACAGGAGAGGCGCTCGGCCTTGCAGGTGCCGGCGGCGAGGGCCGGGGTGCCTGCTAGCACGAGCGTGACGAGCGTCAGTGTGGCTGCAATCCGCATGATGTGAGTCCCTTGGCCAGAGTTGATCTAACAACGCCCTGACGCCCCGGCCGCGCGAGGGTTCGCAGCCGGGACGAAAAAACCTTATGACGGGCGGGCAACCAACTGCGCCCAACGGCCACTCTGGGTTTGTCCGTTATAGCCGTAGGCATGGCCATCGACGGCGTGCACGAGCATGTAGCTCTTCTCGTGCAAGAGTCCGAGCAGCGCCTGCGTGCCATCGAAAACGGCTATTACGAAGGCGGTCGTATCCTTGCGCGTGTTGGTGGGTTCGGTGATCTTGATGTCCAGGCAGAACGCCGAGAGGCCGGTGTCGGTGGAATGCGCGTCTGCGATGAACCAGCCTGTTGGATCGGCCTCCTCGACCTAGACTGCGGTGGCGGCAGGGTCCTTGCCCAGGACTGTTGGCCGGGCGCGATGCGAGTACGGCGATGTCGGCGCGCAGCCCGGACCTTGGTTGCGGCGTTGCGAGCGCTGGCGGCCCGGGTTGAGGGGCGACTGGGGGGCTGAGGGCTTGCAGGGTCGCGCGGGCTCCGTCACGGTTGGGGGATGAACCTTGTCGTCCGCAATGTGCGCCCGCTGGGTGGCGCCCTGACCGATCTTTGCATCGTCGAGGGGCGGTTCAGTGGGGCCCCTGCCCTGCCGGGTATTCCCGAGATCGATGGTAGGGGGCGGTTGGCGCTGCCGGGGCTGATCGAGGCGCATACGCATCTGGACAAGACGCTGCTGGGGATGCCGTGGGTGCGCAACGCGGTGGGGCCGCGGCTGCAGGACAAGATCGACAATGAGCGGGTGCTACGGCGGACGTTGCCGATCCCGCCGCACAGGCAATCCAAGCGGCATGCGCTGCTGGCTGTGAGCCACGGGGCGACGCATATCCGGACGCATGTGGATGTCGACACGGATTGCGGGGTTTCGGGGGTGGAGGGGGTGCTGCGGACGCGGGCGGAGTTGGCGGATGTGGTGGGGATGGACCTGGTGGCGTTTCCGCAGAGCGGGTTGTTGGTGCGGCCGGGCACCTTCGCGCTGATGGAGCAGGCGCTGCGGATGGGGTGCGAGACGGTAGGCGGGCTTGATCCCTGTGCGGTCGATCGGGATCCGAAGGGGCATCTGGACGCGGTGTTTGGGCTGGCGGAGCGGTTCGGACGCGGGGTGGATATTCATTTGCACGAGCCCGGGGAGATGGGGGCGTTCTCGATGGAGCTGATCATCGAGCGGACGCGGGCGCTGGGGATGCGAGGGCGGGTGGCGATCGACCATGCGTTCTGTTTGGGGTCGCCAGATGCGGGGCTGGTCGAACCTTTGGTGGAGGGGCTGGCGGAGGCGGGGATTGCCATTGTGACGACGGCACCGGCGTCGCGGCCGGTGCCGTCGTTCAAGCAGCTGGTGGCGGCGGGGGTGGTGGTCTGCGCCGGGTCGGACGGGGTGCGGGACACGTGGAGCCCGTATGGCAATGGCGACATGCTGGAGCGGGGGATGTTTCTGGGATTACGGAACAATTTGCGGCGGGACGACGAGCTGGAGCTGGTACTGGAGGCGATCACAACGTCGGCCGCGACGATGCTGGGGCTGGAGGGGTGGGGGCTGGCGCCGGGGTGCTGGGGGGATTTGGTGCTGGTGGCGGCGGGCACGGTGGCCGAGGCGGTGGCGCAACGACCGGGAGGGCGGACGGTGGTGCGGCGCGGGCGGGTGGTTGCGGGTTAGGGTTTTGAAGGCCGCTGCAGGTGGGTGGTCAGGAAGGGCACGACGACGGCCCAATAGGCGGGGGCGTCGAACCGCTCGAGATCGACATGGCCGGCGCCGGGCACCTCGACGAACTGCTTGGGTTCCGTTGCGTGGTCGTAGAGGTCGCGGGCCTCCGGGAGAGGCGTGCGGCGGTCATTGGTTCCGGCCAGCAGCAGGACGGGAACGCCCAGGCTACCGATCCGGTCGATCGGGCGAAGGTCGGCAGCCTTAACGCCAAGGATCGGCTGCATGATCGTTACCATCAGCGGGGTGAGGACCGGGGCGAGCCAGCGGCCGCCGGGCAGATCGCTGGCGAGCCGGTTGCGGAGGGCGGACTCGACGCTGGGGAAAGTCGATTCCAAGACGGCGGCGTCGATGGCTAACGGGTGGGGCGCCAGCGTGATGGCTGCGCCCCCGAGCGAGACGCCAATGGCGCCGATCCGCTCGCCCGGGAAGCGGCGGACGAGCTCGTCGACCGCAGAGCGGAGGTCCATGCCCTCCTTGGCGCCCAGTGTGATGCGGGCACCTGTGCTCTCGCCATGGGCCTGGAAGTCGAACAGCAGAACACCGAGGCCCTGCTCATGCAGGACGACGGCCCTTTGGACCATCATGCCGCGGGATTCGCGGTAGCCGTGAGCGAGCAGCACGACGCCGGCGCCGGGCCGGGTGGGCGGCAGCAGCCAGCCGCGCAGGACTGCGCCGGAGGCGGAGGCGAGGGTGACGGTCTCGGCCCCAGCCAAGGTCGCGGGAGGCGGCCCGATTATGCGGGGCGCCGGCGCCGTGAGTTTCAGCCCGGCTACCAACGTGAGCGCGCAGGTGAGAAGGACGGCGCCGCAGAGCGCTCCCAACACGACCATGCCCGGCCTCATGAGCGTACGGATTAAGCGGCCACCGCGCCGCGCCGGCTGCGGTGGGTTGCACCCACCCTACACGGCTGCACCGCGGCGCCGCTGGCGGGGTGCACCCGCCTTACCCGACCTTTCCGTGGCAGTGCTTGAACTTCTTGCCTGATCCGCAGGGGCATGGGGCGTTGCGGGGGGTGTCCTTCCAGGTGGAGGGGTCCATGGGGTCGGCGATCATGCGCGGGCGTTCGGCTTCGAGCACGTCGCCGCCGGCGTAGGGGGCGGCGGCGGCCGGGTCGTTGTAGGTCATGGCGGTGTCGTTGAGGGTCTGGAATTGCGGCTCGGGTGCTGCTTCGGGGCCGAGTTCCACGCGGGCGAGCATGGTTGTGACGCGTTCCTTCAGCTCGTCGAGCATGGAGTTGAAGAGGGCGAAGGCTTCGCTCTTGTATTCGTTCAGCGGGTCGCGCTGGCCGTAGGCGCGCAGGCCGATGCCCTGGCGGAGGTGGTCGAGTGCGAGGAGGTGTTCTTTCCAGACGGCGTCGAGCATCTGGAGGAGGATGCTTTTCTCGACGAAGCGCATCAGCTCGGGGCCGAGGTTCGCGGCTTTGGCGGCCAAGTGGGCGTTAGCGGCGGCCTCGATGCGGTCGCGCACGCCTTCCTCGTCGATGCCCTCCTCGCGGGCCCAGTCCTGGACGGGGAGGTCTAGGTTTAGGATGCGGCGGACGTCATCGGCGAGTTCGGCGGTTTCCCACTGTTCGGCGTAGGCCTTTGTAGGGATGCGCACGGATACGAGGTTGGCAATGACGTCGCCGCGCATGTCCTGGACGGTTTCGCTGACGTCGTCGGCGCGCATGAATTCGCGGCGCTGCTGATAGACCTCGCGACGCTGGTTGTTCATGACGTCGTCGTATTTCAGGACGTTCTTGCGCGTGTCGAAGTTGCGGGCCTCGACCTTCTTCTGGGCCTTTTCCAGTGCCTTGTTGATCCAGGGGTGGACGATGGCCTCGCCTTCCTTGAGGCCGAGGCGCTGCAACATGCCGCCCATGCGGTCGGAGCCGAAGATGCGCATGAGGTCGTCTTCGAGGGAGAGGAAGAAGCGGCTGGCGCCGGGGTCGCCCTGGCGGCCGGAGCGGCCGCGGAGCTGGTTGTCGATGCGGCGGCTTTCGTGGCGCTCGGTGCCGATGACGAAGAGGCCGCCCGAGGCCTTCACGACGTCGTGGTTGCGGGCGACTTCGTCCTTGATGGCCTGTTCGGCGGCGGGGCGCTGGTCTTCGGGCACGTCGGTCAATTCGAGCTTTATGCGCATGTCGGCGTTGCCGCCGAGTTTGATGTCGGTGCCGCGGCCGGCCATGTTGGTGGCGATGGTAATGGCGCCGGGCGCGCCGGCCTGGGCGACGATGGTGGCTTCCTGCTCGTGAAAGCGGGCGTTCAGGACGGCGTGGGGGACATGTTTCTTGGTCAGCAGCTCGCTGATGATCTCGGATTTCTCGATGCTGGTGGTGCCGACCAGCACCGGCTGCTGGCGCTCGCGCGCCTCGGCGATGAGGGTGGCGACGGCTTCGTATTTTTCGGCGGCGCTGCGGTAGACCTCGTCGTCGGCGTCCTTGCGGCCGACGCCGACGTTGGTGGGGATTTCGATGACTTCCAGCTTGTAGATCTCGGCGAACTCGTCGGCCTCGGTCATGGCGGTGCCGGTCATGCCGGACAGCTTGGGGTAGATGCGGAAGTAGTTCTGGAAGGTGATGCTGGCAAGGGTCTGGTTTTCGGGCTGGACGGTGACGCCTTCCTTCGCTTCGAGCGCCTGGTGCAGGCCTTCGCTGAAGCGGCGACCCTCCATCATGCGGCCGGTGAACTCGTCGATCAGGATGACCTTGTCCTGGCGGACGATGTAGTCGACGTCGCGGTGGAAGAGGGTGTGGGAGCGGAGCGACTGCTGGACGTGGTGGATCACGGAGACGTTGAAGATGTCGTAGAGGTTGCCCTCGGTGATGATGCCCTGGTCGCGGAGCATGTCTTCGACTTTTTCCGAACCGGGCTCGGTCAGGGTGACGGTCTTGAATTTCTCGTCTTTTTCGTAGACGGTCTCATCGACGACCAGATCTCGGACGACGGCGTTGACGGTGCGGTAGAGGTCGCTGCTGTCTTCGGCGGGGCCGGAGATGATGAGGGGGGTGCGGGCCTCGTCGATAAGGATGGAATCGACCTCGTCGACGATGCAGTAGAAGTGGCCGCGCTGGACCTGGTCGGCGAGCTCGAACTTCATGTTGTCGCGGAGGTAGTCGAAGCCGAATTCGTTGTTGGTGCCGTAGGTGATGTCGGCGGCGTAGGCGGCGCGGCGTTCGCGGTCGTCGAGGTCATGGACGATGACGCCGACGGAGAGGCCGAGGAAGCCGTAGATCTTGCCCATCCACTCTGCGTCGCGCTTGGCGAGGTAGTCGTTGACGGTGACGACGTGGACGCCGTGGCCGGCGAGGGCGTTGAGATAGCAGGGCAGCGTGGCGACGAGGGTCTTGCCTTCGCCGGTCTTCATCTCGGAGATTTTTCCGGAGTGAAGGGCCATGCCGCCGAGCATCTGGACATCGAAGTGGCGCATGCCGACGACGCGGCGACCGGCTTCGCGAACGACGGCGAAGGCTTCGGGGAGGAGATCGTCGAG
>JAYVEG010000238.1:0-3082 GCA_043748985.1 Rhodospirillales bacterium | reverse complement strand
AAGAGGGGCGTCGGGAATTACGTCCATTATGGCGCGTATCATCTGGCGATGGTCGACGTGGTTGCCGAGGCCCTGGGGCGCGAGAACAAGGTCAGGATGGAGATCTGCGACGAGATTCTTCAGCAGCAGAGCCAGGTCGTTCGCGATGGTGTCGTGGCCGTGGATCGGGCCGAATAGCGCGGCGGCGCTGTCGTAGCCGCGATGGGGGGCCTCCGGCAGGTCCAGCCATCGAAGGTCGGTGACGCCGAGATGGGCGGCGGCGTTTCGGTCTTCCTGGCGGCGGAGCGCCATGTAGTCGGTTTCCGCAGGAAGGCCCTTGTCGAGTTGGCAGGCAAGCGCGAAGCCCTGGGCGGGGTGGATGGAGCGGGTGAACGCGGTGGCCATGCACACGCGCCAGCCGGCGTCGGCAAGCCGGGCCATGGTGGCGCCGCAGGAGAACGCGGCGTCGTCGAGATGGGGGGACAGAGCAAGGACGGTTTTCATAGCAGATGCGGGTCGGTTCGGAACCGGCAGGGGAGGATGGGGAGTGCGGGGTCGATGGCGTGGGGGCCCTGACCTGCGATGGCGGCGTAGATGCCCATGATCTGCCGGCCGACGGTCTGCCAGGAATACGCGGTGCGACATTCCCGGAGGGCGGCATCGGCGAGGCGCGTGCGCAGCGGGGCGTCGGTGAGAACCCGGCGGAGGGCAGCGGCAAGGGCGGTGGGATCGCCGGGTTCGGTGAGGAGGCCGTTGTCGTTGTCCCGGATGCAGTCCACGACGCCAACGGACCGGCAGGACACTACGGCCATCCGGCTCGCCATGGCTTCTAGGATCGTGTTGCTGAAGCCCTCGGCGTAGGTCGGGGAGGCAAAAATGCTGGCCCGGCGGTAGATCGTAGGGACGGCGTCGTAGTCGATATAGCCAGTCATCTCGACGTGCTTTTCGAGGCCCAGAGACAGGATCTGCGCAGCAGTCTCATCGTAGGTGGGCCCAATACCGGAGATGAGCAGGCGGTAGCGGTCGTTGCTGTCCGTGAGCTGGCGGCAGGCTTCAAGCAGGTCCAGGACGCCTTTCCTCGCATCGACGCGCCCATGATAGAGGATGGTTTCGGGATCCGCAGGAGGGCCCGACGGGGTGAAGCGGGCGGTGTCGACGGCGCCGGGGACGATGGTGAAGCGCGCGGGGTCCGTGCCGAGGCGTTGCACGACTTCGTCGCGGAAGGACTCGCAGCCGATGAGCACGGCGTTGGCGTGGTCGAGCACGCGGGTCATGGCGAGGCGGTGCGTCTCGCAACAGGACCCGACCCAGTGGCCGTCGCCGCCCTGGATGCTGACGACGGTAGGGATGCCGATCTGCTGGGCGGCGAGCTGCGCAGCCCAGCCGCAGGGATAGCCGTACTGGGCGTGGATGACGTCGAAGGGGTCTTTCGCGTGCTCCTCGATGATGGCAGCGACGATGGCATCGACGTCGGCTTCGAAATCGCCCTGGTCCTGTTCGCCCTTTTGCTCAAGGCCGATGGTTTTGACCCCCGGGGTCTCGGGCGGGGGGCCGCCGCCGTAGACGCGCTTGCCGAACTCGTCCCCGCGATACTGGCTGATCATGGTGACGCCGTGGCCGGCGGCGACGAGCTCGCGCAGGAGGTTCAGGGCGTAGACGCTCATGCCGGAGATGGCAGGGAAGAAGCGGCGGGAGATGAAGGCGATGCGCATTTAGGCAGGGTCCGCGGGGGTTGCGACAGTGGGTCGACGGATTTCACCCAGCCTACGGAGTTGCCGGTGGAGGTAGTCCAAAGAGCCGGGGATCATGGTGTCGGCACGGTGGCTTTCCCGGCTGAGTTCCACGCAGACCAGTTTTTCGAACTGGATGTCCTGCAGCGCCTGAAGGATCGCGGGGATGTCCATGTCGCCTTCGCCGAACGGGAGGTGGATGTGAACGCCCCGCTTCATGTCCTCGATGGACACGGTGCCGATGTGGGCGGCGAAATGGCGCAGGGCTTCGGCAGGATCGCGGTCGTTGGTGACGAGGCAGTGGCCGGTGTCCAGCGCGAGCTTCAACCCGGGGATGGCAAGGGCGGCCCAGTCGTCGGGGGTTTCGACGAGCATGCCGGGCTCGGGTTCGAGGGCGGCTGTGGTGCCGAGACGTTCGGCGGCGCGGGCGATCTGTTCGGCGCCATCGCGCAACCATTGGTGGGCCTGGGCGACGTCGACCCCGGGCTTGGGGATGCCCGCCCAGAAGGACATGGCGTCGGCACCGGTGTCAGCGGCGACCTCGAGGGCGCGGGTCAGGAAGTCGATGCGCCGTGCCCGCCCCTCGGGCGCGGCAGTCAGGAGCGTGGGCTCGTGCTTGGCGCGAGGGTCCAGCAGGAAGCGCGCGCCGGTTTCGATGACGCAGCCCAGGTTCAGCTGGAGCAGTCGGCTCGCAAGACGGCGGCGCTTCTCGGCAAAGTCGGGGGCGAAAGGATCGAGGTGGTGGATGTCGAGGGTTAGGGCGACGCCGTCGTAGCCAGCGTCGGCGATCAGGGCCAGCGCATCGTCGAGGCGGTGGTTGGCCGCACCGTTGGTGTTGTAGGCGAATCTCATGCCGCAGCCCGGCGGTTTTCCATGCTGATGGGGGCGCTGTGCACCTCCGGCTCCCGGTACAGCGGATAGAGCGAGCCGACGATGCGGTCGATTTCTGCCGTGTCGAGCCAGGGGGATGCGGGAAAGTTGGCGGCCTGGTCGGCGGGGAGGCGGATGGGAGCAGCGCCGGCGGGCAGTGGGCCGAAGCCGACCAGCGGCGAGTTGCGGTCGAGGAGTTTGCGAAGGCCGCGGGCGCCGATGCGGTGGTAGCTCATCGTTTCGACCTCCAGGCCCGGTACGAAAGCCTTCACGACATGGACGCCGGGGGCGTGGGCGGGGGAGAAGTCGAAGTACAGGATCTCCATGCCATGGGCGGCGAAGCGCCGGGACAGTTCCTCGACGAGCGGGGTGCCGGCCAATGGCCCGTCCCACGTGGGAAGCTCGTTGAACGATTGGGTGGACCGGCGGCTCAGAACCGTGGTCGAGAGCATCGACGTCAGGGTCCGCTGGTCGAGAGCGAGCCACTGGATCATCTCGCGGAG
>JAYVEG010000237.1:0-3082 GCA_043748985.1 Rhodospirillales bacterium | reverse complement strand
CTGACTCGCCTTCTGGCACCAGGTCGAGCAGGCGCGCGTAGCAGCGGAGGGCGGCCGAGACCTGGTCGAGGCGACGGTGCATGACTGCGGCGTCCCGCCATAGTGCGGCATGGTCTGGGGCGAGGCGGAGCATGTCGAGGGTGCAGGCGAGTGCGCCCTCGGCGTCACCGGACGCGAGGCGTCGGGAGCGGACGTTTTCCTGCAGGCGGAGCAGGACCCTTCTGGCGGACATGGGCGCGAGGACGCCGGGCCGCAGCTCCGCTGCCTGGCCCTGGATGCGCTTGAGCAGGGTGCGGAGATCGCGGGCATCCAGGGGGACGCCGCCGGCGAAGACGTCCAGGATGGCTTGCTGGCTGGATGATTTGACGCGCGGCTTGCCGGTTTCGCCTTCCAGCGCGAGGAGGAAGTGGCCTGGGAAGTCGACGCCGTGGGCGCCCCATCCGGCGGCACGGGCGCAATGCAGCCAGAGGATGCCGAGTGCCACCGGCAGGCCTCGGCGGCGTTGGATGACATGGAGCAGGTTGGCGTTGGCGAGGTCGTCGTAGCTTTGGGTGTTTCCGGCGTATCGATGCCGGCCGACGATCAGGCCTGCGAGGGCGCCGGCCCGCGCGGCGACGTCGGTGCTGTCGAGGTCCCGGGCGAGTTCGACGGCATCCCGGGCCAGGACGCTGAGATGGTCGCGGGCGGCTTGCCAGTCTGCCTCGGGCGCGTCGATGCGGGCGAGCTGGAGTGCGGTGCCCGCGATATCGAGTTCCACGTCCGGCATCTGGCCGCTTGCGTCCAGGGCCGCCCGCGCGCTGGTCAGTGTATCGGCCGTCAACGGCTACTCGGCGGCGGGAACATAGAGGACGCCGCCCTTCTCGACGAACTCGGCCTTTTTCGCTTCCAGGCCGGCGAGGCGTTCGGCGTCGGCGCGGATGTCCTGGCTGATCTTCATCGAACAGAACTTGGGGCCGCACATGGAGCAGAAGTGGGCGACCTTGTGGGCGTCCTTGGGCAGGGTCTCGTCGTGGAAGAGGCGCGCCGTGTCGGGGTCGAGGCCGATGTTGAACTGGTCTTCCCAGCGGAAGTCGAAGCGGGCGCGGCTGATGGCGTCGTCGCGAAGCTTGGCGGCGGGGTGACCCTTGGCGAGGTCTGCGGCGTGGGCGGCGATCTTGTAGGTGATGACGCCGATTTTGACGTCGTCGCGGTTCGGGAGGCCGAGATGCTCCTTGGGCGTCACGTAGCAGAGCATGGCGGTGCCGAACCAGCCGATCATGGCGGCGCCGATGGCCGAGGTGATGTGGTCGTATCCCGGCGCGATGTCGGTGGTCAGCGGCCCGAGCGTGTAGAAGGGGGCTTCGCCGCATTCGGCGAGCTGTTTTTCCATGTTGACCTTGATCTTGTGCATCGGCACGTGGCCGGGGCCCTCGATCATGACCTGGCAGCCTTTGTCCCAGGCGGTCTTGGTCAGCTCGCCGAGGGTTTCAAGTTCGGCGAACTGGGCGGCGTCGTTGGCGTCGGCGTTGGAGCCGGGGCGGAGGCCGTCGCCGAGGGAGAACGAGACGTCGTATTTGCGCATGATGTCGCAGATTTCGTCGAATCGTTCGTAGAGGAAGCTTTCCTTGTGATGCGCGAGGCACCAGCGGGCCATGATGCTGCCGCCGCGGGATACGATGCCGGTGACGCGCCGGGCCGTAAGGGGGACGTAGGCGAGGCGGACGCCGGCGTGGATGGTGAAGTAGTCGACGCCTTGCTCGGCCTGTTCGATGAGGGTGTCCTTGAAGACTTCCCAGTCCAGCTTGTCGGCGTCGCCTCCGACCTTTTCCAGCGCCTGGTAGATCGGGACCGTGCCGATGGGCACGGGGGAGTTGCGCATGATCCAGCTGCGGATGTTGTGGATGTTACGGCCGGTGCTGAGGTCCATGACGGTATCGGCGCCCCAGCGGATGGCCCAGACGAGTTTTTCGACTTCTTCGGGGGCGCCGGAGGTTACGGCGGAGTTGCCGATGTTGGCGTTGATTTTGACCAGGAAGTTGCGGCCGATGATCTGGGGTTCGATTTCGGGGTGGTTGATGTTGGCGGGGATGATGGCGCGGCCGCGGGCGATCTCGCTGCGGACGAATTCGGGGGTGACGAAGGCGGGGATTTCGGCGCCGAAGCTTTCGCCATCGGCGATGAGGGCGGCGGCTTCGTCATGCGCGGCGGCACGGCCGAGGTTCTCGCGGTGGGCGACGTAGATCATTTCCTCGGTGACGATGCCGGCGCGGGCGAACTCGTATTGGGTGACGAGTTGGCCGGGACGGCCTTCGAGGAGGGTCTGGGGGGCCGGGCAGGCGGGGACGAGGCGATCGGCGGGGACGTAGCCGTTGTCTTCGGGTTTGACGCTGCGTGCGGTGGCGGTGGCGAAGCCGCGTTTGGCGAGCCAGGGCGCGCGGATTGGGGGAAGGCCGGCGGCGAGGTCGATTGCGACGTTGGTTTCGGTGTAGGGGCCGGAGGTGTCGTAGAGGCGGAGGGGTGCCTCCTTGGCGGAGGGGTCGAGCACGATCTCCTTGAAGGGGACGGAGATGTCCGGATGGCCTGCCGGGCTGCTGTAGACTTTCTGGGAGCCGGTGATGGGGCCGGTGGTAACGGCGCTCGGCTTCTGTTGGTAGGTCATGGACGGCCCTCGTGTTAGCGGCCATGCAGTCTGAACGGGAGTTACGTTATTCCCGTCCCTACGCCGGCATGACCCGGATCAGGTTCATCAGGGTCACCGCGCTGCCATCGGGGCTGCCGTTTGGCTTGCGGACTCTCAGCCCCTTGTCGGGGCTCCCCTCGGAGAAAGATAGGCTCGGCGGTTTAATGGGCGGAGTCAATGGGTGCGAGTTTTTGGGGGGTTGGTGCTTTTGGCTTGAACCCTCACCCCGGCCCTTTTCCCGAGGGGGAAGCGGGTGCGGCCCCTGTTGGGGCGGTTGGAGTGGCGGATTTGGGTGGGTTGGTTAGCCGGCGCGTTCCCAGGTTCGGGGTGGGAGGCAGTCGCAGCCGGCGATGGCCCGGATGATGTTGGCGTGGTGGTGGAAGGCGGTGGTGAGGGCGGCGTTGGCTTCGGCGGCGAGGCATT
>JAYVEG010000236.1:0-3102 GCA_043748985.1 Rhodospirillales bacterium | reverse complement strand
TAGAGACCGCTCGCGTGCGGCTGGCGGAAATGGCGGCGCCATTTCGAGGAACGACCGACCGGTTGGAAGCGGTGGTCAATGATTACTGCCCCAGCTTGGCCGCGGCACCTTATCATGTCCAACGCTATCTCGACGACGCGGTGGCACCCGACTGATTGCGGACGGGCTGGCAGGTGGCAAGGGCATGACCCCGGATGGGCTCGTCTGCGCGTTCGAGCCATTCTTCACCACCAAGCCAACCGGCAAGGGTGCCGGCCTCGGCCCGTCGCAGGTTGGCGATTTCGTGCGCCAGTCGGGCGGCATAGTCGACCTCAGAACTCTGCCTGGCCAAGGCAGGGGAATCACGCTGTGGATGCCCTGGCAGCATGCCCCTGGCACGCACCTTGCTGGAACCGCAACATGCGCATCGCCATCATCGGAACCGGCGTCGCCGGCAGCCTTCTCGCCACCGGGCTGAGCCACACGCCCGGCCTCCACGTCACCGCCTTTGAACGGTCCGACCCTGGCGACCTCGCCGAAGCCGGCACGGGGCTGAACATCGGACCAAACGCGCTGAAGGCGCTGCGGCTTCATGCGCCCCAGGCCCACGACGCCATCCGCGCCGCCTCTCTCCCCTGGCGGCATTGGTTCACCAGCCTCACCGACGGCACCCCGCTGTTCGACCTCCCCCTCGAGAGTCTGGCCGACGAACCCGGCGCCCGCCTCCGTTGGTCCGAGCTCTACCGCGTCCTCCGCGGCCCCGTCGAAGCGCGCTCCAACCTCACCCTCACGGCGCTCGAGGAGGCCTCCACCGGCCTCGTCCCCGTCTTCTGCCGGCCCGACGGCACCCTGCTGCGAGACGGCGCCTTCGACCTCGTCATCGGCTGCGACGGCCGCTACAGCCGCACCCGCGCCCTGGCCGCCGGCGAGCCGCACTTGGAGCCGCTCGGCGTCTGCCTCTGGCGCCTTCTCGTCGAAGACGCCGCCGACTGCCCGTTCGACGATTACGGCCAGTGGTTCAACGGCCCGCACCGCCTGCTCGCCTTCAGATTGCCGGGCGACGCCGTCTACATCGCGGGCGCCTTCCCGCTGGATGCCGCCGGCCAGATCCCGTCCGCCGACCAGACCGTCGCCGCACAGCGCGCAATGTTCCTGCCGGTGGGCGCACCGCCCTGCCCTGCGGTCGCCTGGATGCTCGACGCGATGGCCCGCCATTTCGCCGCCATCCACTGGGCCCGCTCGCAGACCGCCTCTATGCTCTGGCGCGCCTGCGACGATCGCGTACTGCTGCTGGGCGACGCGGCGCACGGGATGGTGCCGACCCTCGGCCAGGGCGCTACGACCGCGATCGAGGATGCCGTGCTGGCGGCCGCCATCCTCCGGCGCGGCGGCACCCCGGCGGGCGTCGAGGCGCTCCGCGGTGCCCGCGTGGATTTCGTCCGCCGCTTCTCCGCCGACGCGTCCGACACGCTGTTGCCCAACAGCGACCCCGTCGCCGGGTCGCTGGCCAAGACACGCCCCCCGTTCCAGGCCCGGCTCCGCCAACTCTGGACCGATGTGCCGGGACCAGACGGACTTTAGACGGGACCTCAGACTGGGCCTTAGACTGGGCCTCAGACGGGCGCGCCCTGCACCGAAGCCTGGAACACCTGCAGGCAATACCGCCGGATCTCCACGAACTCCGGTTCGCTCAACGTTGCCGCCGTGCGCGGCCACGCCAGGCCGATCGGCACGTCCGCCGCCACCGTCGTTGGCCGCCGGGTCAGCATCAGCAGCCGGTCGGCCAGCACGATGCTCTCCTCCAAATCGTGGCTGACCAGCATCGTCGTCACCCCCGTCTCCTTCAGCGCCCGCTGCAGCAGGTCGCGCAAATCCAGCGTCGTCTCGTAATCCAAAGCCGAGAACGGCTCGTCGAGGAACAGCACCTCCGGCTCCACCGCCAGCGCCCGCATGATCGACACCAGCTGCTGCTGCCCGCCCGAAAGCTCGTACGGATACCTTGCCAGGTCGAATCGAACACGGAACTGCGCGCAGAGCTGCTCCACCCGGCGCTCCACCGCGGCCCGTCCCATCCCCAGGCGGCGCAGCGGATACCGCAGGTTCTCGCCCGCCCGCTTCCACGGGAACAGCGCCTCGCGGTAGTTCTGGAACACGTAGCCGACGCGAATTTCGCTGACCGTGCGCCCATCGAACAGGATCGTGCCGCCATCGGCCGGCAGCAGCCCGGCCAACATGTTGATGAGCGTCGACTTGCCACACCCGTTCGGCCCGAAGACCGACAACACATCGCCGCGCCGCAAATCCAGATCGAACCCGGCATAGACCGGCTGGCCGGTGAACGATTTGTTGAGGCCGCGGACACTGAGCGCTGCATCCCGTGGGCGTATCTCGACCGGGTTCACCGTGCCGGATCGTAGAAGCTGGTGCCCGCTACATAGCCGCGCCCAGGCGTCATGTCCGGCGCGGCGCCGTCCTCGACCGACCCGTCGAACGTCAGTTCCAGTTGCGTGCCGGAGGGGTCATAGACGAACAGCTGCCACAAATCGGTGCCCGGCACGTGGAACTCCCGCCAGTCCAGCCCGGCCGCGCGGAATCGTGCGCGATAGGCAATAAACCCACGGCACGCGAGCGACACATGGTCGATGGCCGCCGTGCCCACCGGCGCGCGGCCATCCGCCCCCAGCGCCGGTCCGCCCGCGTAGATATGCAGAATGGCCGGCCCGCCCGGGATCGCGACCCCGAGCCAAGCCCCCGGGTAGCCGAAATCCGGGCGGAAGCATTCCTTCAGCCCCAGGACCCCCGTGTAGAATCCGACCGTCGCCGCCAGGTCGTTGGTTTTCACGGCGACGTGGAACAGTCCGGTAACGATCGCGCCGTCATTGGAATGGGTCATGGTGGCTCCTTGGTGCGCAGAACTCTGCAACCAACATGCCACGTGGAACGAGCCTTGCATCTTCCGCCCCACATGAGGGGAGCAATCGTCCTGGACACCCACACCTTCGCCATTCCGGTGCGTGACCTGACGGCCGAAGCGTTTGCGCCGTTCGGCCAGGTCATCGCGCCGCGCCGCAGCCTCGGTCAGTTCGTCATGCCCGACCACAACCCCGGCACCAGCCCAGACGA
>JAYVEG010000235.1:0-3125 GCA_043748985.1 Rhodospirillales bacterium | reverse complement strand
TGATCGTGGCTGGAGTTTCGGTCTTCGGGTCAAGAAAGCCCCGGACCATCTCCGCCAGCGCCTCCATCTCCGCATCCGCGATGCCCGCCGCCCGTAATCCGGCGCAGGTGCGGAACAGGTAATCGGCCGAGCTGCCCAAATCCCCCGCCGCGGTCGACAGCCGGCGTATGATGGTGTCGCGCGGCAGGTAGCCGGCATAGTTCTCGGCGGCCGGGTTCATGGTGAACGCCAGTGCGGAGGCGAAACGGGTGCCGTCCTGGTCCGTGACATCCAGCCAACGCGGCACGTAGCTGCCGGACAACATTTCCCGCCGCCACAGCAGCGTCAGCTCTGCCTCCAGATCGTCTTCGGCCAGGCGATAGGCAACGCCCGTGCAGCTTCCCCCCGCATCCAGGCCGAGCACCAGGCCGGGGTTATCCTGCGTGCCGCGGCCGGCCTCCGTGGAGACGCAGAACGCGCGGTGCCAGCCCTCAACGCGGGCGACACGGTGGGTGACGGTCTGCACGGTGGGATTCCAGATGAGCGAGCCGTAGCCGAACAGCCAGGGCGCGCCGGGCGGGCGGGCATCGAGCGTCGCGCGCAGCGAAAGGGCGCGCTCGGCCTCCGTCAGGCGGCGCAGATGCGGGGCACAGCGGGCGACCATGGCGTCGATGCCGCCGGCGGCGATCATGGCACGGGTCAGGACAAGATCCGTCATCGCAGGCTCACCTTCATCGCAGGCGGGTGTTCATCGCAGGCGGGTCTTCGCGGCGTCATATTCGGCGGCCATGCGGGCGACCAGGCTGGCGGCGGGCACGACGGAGTGCACGCTGCCCACGCCCTGGCCGCTGCCCCAGATATCCTTCCACGCCTTCTTGTCGGAGCCGAAGTTCATCGCCGAAGCGTCGCTGACGGGCAGGTTCGCGGGGTCCAGGCCCGCGTTGACCAAGCTACCGCGCAGGTAGTTGCCGTGCACGCCCGTGATGAGGTTGGTGTAGACGATGTCGTCGGAACGGCTGCCGACGATCATATCCTTGTAGGCGGGGGCGGCGTTCGCCTCCTCGGTCGCGATGAAGGCGGACCCGACATAGCCGAAATCGGCCCCCATCGCCTGCGCCGCCAGCACGGCACCGCCCGTGGCGATGGCGCCGGACAGCGCCAGCGGGCCGTCGAACCAGGTCCGGATCTCGGCCACCAGCGCAAAGGGCGAGATCGTGCCCGCGTGACCGCCCGCGCCGGCGGCGACGGCGATCAAACCGTCGGCACCCTTCTCGATGGCCTTGTGGGCGAAGGCGTCGCTGATGACGTCATGCAAAACGATGCCGCCGTAGGAGTGGATGGCTTCAAACACCTCCGGCCGGGCACCCAGCGAGGTGATGACCACCGGACGCGATGCTTCACGCACATCTCGACGTCATGCATCAGCCGGTCGTTGCTGCGGTGCACGATCTGGTTGACGGCATAGGGGGCGGCCGGCTGGTCCGGGTGTGCCGCGTCATGGGCCGCCAGCGCGTCCTCGATCCGGGTCAGCCATTCGGTCAGGGCCGTCGCCGGGCGGGCGTTCAGCGCGGGGAAGCTGCCGACGATCCCGGCGCAGCACTGCGCGATCACCAGATCGGGGTTGGATATGATGAACAGCGGCGCCGCGATCACCGGGATGCGAAGTCGGGCAAGAAGGGCGGGTGTTGTCATTGACGTATAGGATAACCCAGCGTCAGTATCCGTCCAACAAAGAATGCGCAGGGCGGGGAGAACGGGGCCATGATCGATGTCACGATGCACGGTGAGGTCGCCGTCATCACGCTGCAGAACCCGCCCGTCAACGCCCTGGGGGCAGCGATGCGCGCGGCGATCGCGGGCGCGCTACAGGGGTTTGGCCCGGATGTGCAGGCCGTGGTGATCACCGGCAACGCCCGCATGTTCTCCGGCGGCGCAGACATCACGGAATTTGGACGCCCCCCCGTCAGCCCGCATCTGGGCGAGCTGATCGAGATCGTCGAGAACTACGACCGTCCCGTGGTGGCCGCCATCGCCGGGGTCGCACTGGGCGGCGGGCTGGAGCTGTCGCTCGGCTGCCATTACCGGGTGGCGGCACCGGGGGCGCGCATGGGCTTACCGGAGGTCAAGCTCGGCTTACTACCCGGTGCGGGCGGCACGCAGCGGCTGCCGCGGGTGATCGGCCCCGTGGCGGCCATGAAGATCATCACCAGCGGCACGCCCATCACGACGGAGAATGCAGGCGGGCTGATCGATGCCGTCTGCGCCGACGTGCCCGCGGCCGTGGTGTTCGCCCGCAGCAAGATCAGCGCCCCGCTGGTAAGGGTGCGCGACCGCGACGACCTGATCGCCGAGGCGCGCGCCAACCCGGCGCTCCTGAACGAGGCGGCAGCCCCCGTGATGAAGCGCGCCCGCGGCCAGCGCGCACCCGTCGCCTGCGTCGAGGCCGTGCGGGCTGCCTGCACGCTGTCGTTCGAAAACGGCCTGGCGCTTGAACGGGCGCTCTTCACAGAGCTTCTGGGCAGCGAGGAAAGCCGCTCGATGCGCCACGTGTTCTTCGCCGAGCGCGAGGCGCTGAAGATCCCCGACATGCCGCCGGGCACGAAGGGCGAGCCAGTGGGCAGCGCGGCCGTGATCGGGGCCGGCACCATGGGCAGCGGCATCGCGATGTGCTTCGCCAATGTGGGCATCCCCGTCGTGCTGCTGGACGCGACGCACGAGGCGGTGGAACGTGGCATGGCGGCGGTGGCGAAGAACTACCGTATCGCCGTTGAACGCGGCAGCCTCTCGCCGGCAGAGCTGGACCGGCGGATGGCGCTGTTCACCACGGCCACGGACTACGCCGCCATCGGCCAGGCGGATGTCGTGGTCGAGGCGGTGTTCGAGACGATGGAAACCAAGCGGGAAGTGTTCGCTCGGATCGACGCCGCCGCGAAGCCCGGGGCGCTGCTGGCGACCAACACGTCGACGCTGGACGTGGACACGATCGCCGGGTTCACGACCCGGCCGGCGGACGTGATCGGCCTGCATTTTTTCAGTCCGGCCAACGTGATGAGGCTTTTGGAGATCGTGCGCGGCCGGGCGACGGCAATGCCGCAGCTGGCACGCGCGATCGCGCTCGGCCGCACGATCGGCAAGGTGTCAGCGAC
>JAYVEG010000234.1:0-10282 GCA_043748985.1 Rhodospirillales bacterium | reverse complement strand
CCGGCGGCGGCGGACCGGCTACTCAGCAGGGATGGCATCCACTGGCTGCCTCTCCCATGATCAAGCTCGTCATCTCGGACGTCGACGGCACCATCGTGATGCCGGACAAGTCCGTGGCGCCCGGCACCATCACCGCGGCGGCTCGGCTGCAGGCCGCTGGTGTCAAGCTCGCGATCGTCAGCGCCCGGCCGCCGCGGGGCATGGCCTACATCACCGACACGCTGAAGCTGCAGGCTCCGTTCGCGGGTTTCAACGGCGGTATGCTGGTCGGGCCCGACGGTGCCACTGTCGAGTGGAACCCGGCCCCTGCCGAATACGTGCGGAAAGCCGTCGCTCTGTTCCACGCGCGCGGCATCGACACCTGGTTGTTCACAAAGGACGAGTGGCTGATCCAGAACCCCGACGGCGTCCATGTGGAGCACGAGAAGCGGACGGTGCGCTTCGATCCCCGGGTGGTGGTGGATTACGCACCCTACCTAGACCGGGTGGGCAAGCTGGTCGGCGTGACGGAGGACTACCCGCTGCTGGCGTCCATCGAGGCGGAGTTACAGGCGATCGTGGGCACCGAAGCCTCGGCGCTGCGGTCGCAGACCTACTATCTGGACTTGACGCACAAGCATGCGAACAAGGGCCATGCGGTCACGGCGATTGCAGCGCATCTCGGGCTCGATCTGTCGGAAGTCGCGGTGCTGGGCGACATGGGCAACGACATCCCGATGTTCCGGGTAGCTGGATTCTCGGTGGCGATGGGCAACGGCTCCGACGAGGCAAAGGCGGCGGCGACGGAGCGTACCGAGGCGAACGACCATGACGGCTGGGCGCTCGCAATCGACCGCCTGATCCTCCCGCGCGCCCTGGCTGACGCAAGCTGATGGACATCGTCCGCCGCGATCCCGCTGCCCTGGCGGAGGCTGCGGCTGAGTGGATCGCGACCACCTTGTCGGCGCTTCCGGGACGGCTGGCGGTCTGCCTGTCGGGCGGGTCCACGCCGAAGCGGCTGTACGAGACGCTGGCAAGCCCGGCGTTCCTCGGGCGGATGCCGTGGGACCGGGTGCACTGGTTCTGGGGCGACGAACGGTTCGTGCCGACCGCGGACCCGCGCAGCAACACGGCGATGGTGCGGGCCGCAATGCTGGACCATGCGCCGGTGCCCCCGCATAATATCCATCCGGTGCCAACGACCGACCTGCCGCCAGACGACGCAGCACGGGCCTACGACGCCTATCTGCGCGCCTTCAAGGCGGAGTCGCCGGGACGGCCACTGTTTGACCTGGTTCTGCTGGGGCTTGGCACCAACGGCCACACCGCCAGCCTGTTTCCGGGCGAACCGGTCCTGCAGGAACGCACCACCTGGGCCGCGCCGGTGAAGCCGCCGGGCGAGCCGACGCGCATCACGCTCACCTGGCCACCACTGGAGGACACGCGGCACGCCGCCTTCCTGGTGGCGGGCGCGGACAAGGCGGAGATGGTGGCCCGCACCCGGGCGCACGACATGACGGTGGTCGCTGCACATTATCGGCCGGCGGGCGCGCTGCACTGGTGGCTGGATGACGCCGCGTCCGGGACGGCGGCGGGCTGATCCGCCTCCTGCTTGCGGGCGTGCTGCTGTCCGGCTGTGCCGGCCGCCCTGCGCTGCCGCCATCCTGTGATCCGGCTGTCGTTTCGGCGTTTCACGTCTGGATGGTGGATTATGGCTGGCATACCGAGATCGTCGTGCCGACAGCACCGATCGAGGGTCCGCTTGCGGGCATCGCCGCGCTGTTTCCAGGCGCGCGGACGCTGTCGTTCGGGTTCGGCAAGCGCAGCTTCATGACGCTGAATGACCCTGGCGTGCTGGCCTTCGTAGCGGGCGCCGTGCCGGGTGTGGCGACCGTGCGGGTGATCGGGTTGGTCGACGAACCTGGCCGGGTCTATCCGGGGCGGGTAATCGAGGTGCCGCTGCAGCCACAGGCGTGGTCGCGGCTGGAGACGTTCTTGTCCGACGCGATCGTGCGGGGGCCCGGCGGGGCGCCGGTGCCAGTGGCGACGGAGCCGGGCTATGCGGCGCCGGGCCGGTTCTTTGCGGCAACGCAGGGCTATTCGCTGGCCTACACATGCAATGCGTGGTCGGGCGACAGCCTCCATGCGGCTGGTCTGCCGGTTCCGGGGGACGTGGTGTTCGCTGGGGGCGCAATGCGGGCGGCGGCGGCGGTGCAAGGGGCCTGCACGCCGTAAGACGGGCGGTTCAGGCGTTCAGTGCTGCAGCATTCCCAGGCAGTCCGCGGCCTTTTCGGCAGCGGGTCGGGCGGCGCCCATGGACATGTCGCCAGAGACGATCATCATCATGACGCGCTCTCGCATGATGGTCTCGAGGTTGGTGTCCGGGGTCATGTGCGGGGCGATGTCGTGGTAGATGGCGCTGGCCTTGGGCGAGAGCTGCGTGGCGCAGGCCTCGGCGCCGGGATTCGAGCCGGCGGCCTGCTGCGGACCCGGCCCGGCGCACGCGCCGGCGGCCAGCAACAACACCAGGGATCGGCAACGAATACGCATCCAGTCATCCTCCAGACGCACACGGCAGGGGCAACGCTCGATCACCATAGCCCTTTTTCTCAACCTCGCGCGAACGCCGACACGGCTTGATGGCAGGCGCGGTCCGGCCCATGCTGCCGCCAAGAACAGGGGAAACAACGCATGGCCGACGTTTCGGTCCGCAACGTCCAAAAAGCTTATGACGGCGGCGTGGTCGCCGTCCGTGGGATCGACCTCGAGATCGCGGACGAGGAGTTCGTGGTGCTGGTGGGTCCCAGCGGCTGCGGCAAGTCGACGACGCTACGGATGATCGCGGGACTGGAGGAGATCAGCGGCGGCGAGATCTGGATCGGCGGGCAGATCGTGAACGACGTGCCGCCGCGCGACCGGGACATCGCGATGGTGTTCCAGAACTACGCGCTCTATCCGCACATGACGGTGTTCGACAACATGGCTTTCGGGCTGAAGCTGCGGGGCACGCCGAAATCGGACATCAAGGCGCGGGTCGACGAGGCGGCGCGCATCCTGGATATCGAGCCGCTGCTGTTGCGCAAGCCGAAGGCGCTGAGCGGCGGGCAGCGGCAGCGCGTTGCGATGGGGCGGGCGATCGTACGAAACCCAAAGGTGTTCTTGTTCGACGAGCCGCTGAGCAACCTGGACGCGAAGCTGCGGGTGCAGATGCGCACCGAGATCAAGAAGGTGCACCAGACGGTGCGCACCACGACGGTCTACGTGACCCACGACCAGGTGGAGGCGATGACGCTGGCGGATCGGGTGGTGGTGATGAATGCGGGAATCATCGAGCAGGTGGGGCCGCCGCAGGAACTGTATCATCATCCCAAGACCCGGTTCGTGGCGGGGTTCATCGGCTCGCCGGGGATGAACTTCTTCCCGGTGCGCGTGCAGGACAACGCGATGCGGCTGGAGGATGGGCAGACCCTGCCGATCCCCGAGGCCAAGGCAGCGCGGTATGGCAAACACCGCGATTCGAACATGCTGCTGGGGCTGCGCCCCGAGCATCTGATGGAGGCGAGACGGCCCGGCAGCGCACCGTTAAACGTGCGCGTCGACGTGGTGGAGCCGATGGGAATGGAGACGATGGTCCATTTCCGGCTGGGCGAGACCACGGACGGACTTGCCGGCGCGACCTATACGGCGCGAATCCCGCCGGAAACATGCGCGAGCCCAGGCGAGACGCTGCCGCTGCAGGCGGACATGAACCAGATGCACCTCCTGCATCCTGAAACAGGGCTGGTCGTCTAACAAACCCACTGTCCAAGGATGAGCATGCAAGACCTTACCGGGAAGATCGTGTGGATCACCGGCGCCGGCACCGGCATCGGGCGGGCCATCGCCATCGCGTTCGCACAAAAGGGCGCGCGCGTCGCCATCAGTGGCCGGCGGCGCGACAAGCTGGACGAGACGGCGGCGCTGCTGCCGTCACCGCCCTGCATCGTCGCCGCCGACGTGTCCGACGCGGCGGAGGTGGTGCGCGCACACCAGGCGGTGGTGGCTGCACTCGGCCCGGTCGCGATCATGGTCAACAACGCAGGCACCAACGCGACGAAGCGGCATTGGAAGGATCTGGGGCCGGAGGACATGGCGCTCGTGGTGGACGTGAACCTGAAAGGGCCGTTCCTGTGCACGCTGGCGGTGCTGCCGGCCATGCGCGCAGCGGGGGGTGGCACCATCATCCATGTGGTGAGCAACGCGGCGGCGGGCATCTTCGCGGTCGCCGGCCCGACCTACACGGCAAGCAAGCATGGCGCACGGGCAATGTCGGCGACGCTGAATGCCGAGGAGGGCATCAATGGCATCCGCAGCGTGTGCATCAATCCCGGCGAGGTCGAGACGCCGATCCTGGATACCCGGCCCAAGCCGCCGGGTGCGGCTGACCGCGCGCTGATGGTGCAGCCCGAGGACATCGCCGCTGCCGCGGTGTTCGCCGCACAACTTCCACCCCGAACCTGCATGGCTGAAATGCTGATCACTCCCACGGACAACAACTTCTATCGCGCGACCGCCAAGGCGATCGCCGGGATGGCCGTGTAATGGCCGCGACCGATGTGACGGTGCCGGCGGGCCCCCTCGAAGCCTACGTCGCCTCCATCTTCGCGGCCCGGCACTGCGCGCCGGCCGAGGCGGCGGCGGTCGCGCATTTTCTGCTGGGCGCCAACCTGACGGGGCATGACAGCCACGGGGTGATCCGGGTACCGCGCTATGTGCAGTGGCTGGACGAGGGCAAAGTGCTGGCCGGGCGGCAGCCGACGGTGGTGCTGGAAAGTGCCACCCATGCGGTGGTGGATGGCAATCGCGGGCTGGGGCAGACGGCGGCGCCGATCGCGGTGGACTTAGGTATCGGCAAAGCGAAGGCCGCGGGTCTGGCGGTGGTGGCGCTACGCAATGCCGGGCATATCGGGCGGATTGGAGCGTGGGCGGAGCGGGCGGCGGCACAGGGGCTGGTGTCGATCCATATGGTGAATGTGGGTCTGGGCGAGATCGTGGCCCCGTTCGGCGGCACGCAGCGGCGGTTCGGGACAAACCCGTTATGCATCGGGGTGCCGCAGGAAGATGGGCTGCTGCTGCTGGACTTCGCGACGTCGATCGTGGCGGAGGGCAAGGTGCTGGTGGCAAGCAACGGCGGCAAGCCGATCCCGCACGATGCGCTGGTGACGACGGATGGCAAGCTGTCGTCGGACCCGGCCGATTTCTATGGGCCGCTGGAGTCAGGCGCGCGGGACCCGGGCAACGGCACCGGGGCGCTGCGGGCGTTCGGGGACCATAAGGGCAGCGGGATCGCATTCATGTGCGAGATCCTGGCGGGGTGCTTTGCCGGGTCTCCAACGGCGGGGCCGCTGCCGGACAACAAGCGGGGCGGGATCGTGAATGGGATGCTGTCCATCTATCTGGACCCCGGCCATTTCGGCGCGGCCGGGTTCGCGGAGACGACGCGGGACTTCGCGGCATATGTGCGCGCCACATCGCCCATCGACCCGGCGCTGCCCGTCCTCGTTCCCGGCGATACCGAGGCACGGGTGCGGACGCATCGACAAGCGCATGGCATACCGTTGCAGGAGACGACGTGGAACGCGATCCGCGCGACGGGCGACCGCATGGGGCTTCCGCGGCCGTGACGCAGCACAGCACGGAATACGTCGCCGGTTGGAATGCGGCGATCGAGGCGGCCCAGGTTTGGCTGGCCGCACAGGCGAAACAGGCGATGGTGCTATCGACGCGGACTCGGTTTCCGAAGAACTTGGAGCGAGAGGCAGAGGTTTACACCCGAGCGGCCGGGCGGATCACGGCGCTGTCGCCAGATGATGTGTAGCTTGCTGCTCCCTCTCCCGTTAGGCGAGGGCTGGGGTGAGGTAGGCGGCGACGATTGTGCTGGCTGCGCGAACTCTCACCCAACCCTCTCCCAAGGGAGACGGCTTTTGTGCTACTCGGCCTTGCTGCCGTCGGGCTTGAAGGTTTTCAGGTAGGTGGTCAGGTCGGCGATCTGGGTCTCGTCCTTCAGGCCGGCGTAGGCCATTTTCGTGCCGGGGATCTTGGCCTTCGGGTTCTTGATGTATTCGGCGAAGACGGCCTCCGTCCAGACGATGCCGCTGGCCTTGTTGGCCTCGGAATAGGCGTAATCGGGGACGCTGCCGGCGGTGCGGCCGATCAGGCCGTTGAGTTCCGGGCCTATCACGTTCTTTGCCGTCGGGCCGACCTGATGGCAGGAGCGGCACTGGTTGAACACGCGCTGCCCCGGCGGCGTGTCCTGTGCCATGGCGGGGGCCATTGTCAAAGCCAGCAGGCCCGCCGCAATTATCGTCCTCGTCATCGTCAGTCGCTCCCTGTTTCCACAACGGCCGCATGCCGGATCGCCTTTGGCCGCCGACGCCATTCCTCGAACCGCTGGATCAGCACGAAGAAGCTCGGCACGAACAGCACGGCCAGCAAGGTGCTGGCAAGCATGCCGCTGAACACCGTCATACCCAGGCTGCGTCGCGCGTTGGCGCCGGCCCCAGTGGCGATCACCAGCGGCACAACGCCGAGGATGAAGGCCAGCGATGTCATCAGGATGGGGCGGAAGCGGGTCCGGGCCGCCTCGGTCGCAGCATCCAGAACGGAGGCGCCGCCGGCCCGCAGATGGCGCGCCGCCTCCACGATCAGGATGGCGTTCTTGGCCGATAGCGCGATGAGCAGCACGAGGCCGATCTGCACGTACAGGTTGTTGGCGATGCCGGCAGCACCCAGGCCGATGACCGGTCCCAGCAAAGACAGCGGCACGCACAGCAGCACCGAGAGCGGCGCATACCAGCTCTCGTATTGCCCGGCGAGCACCAGGTAGACCAGCAGCATGGCCAGCGCGAACACGACGTAGACCTGCGAGCCTACCGCCTTTTCCTGGTAGGACATCGCCGTCCAGTCGTAGCCGGTGCCGTTGGGCAGGGATTGGGCCGCCATCTGCTCCATCAACGCGATGGCCTGGCCGGAGCTGGTCGCACCCGCCGGGCTGCCGACGATACTGGCCGACGGGTAGAGGTTGTACAACGTGATAAGCGACGGGCCGGCCGAGGGCGTGACCGACACGAGCGCGCTGAGCGGAACCATGACGCCGTCGCGGCTGCGGACCGAGAGCTTAGCGATGTCCTCGGGTCGCAGGCGGAAGGCGGCGTCGGCCTGCACGTAGATCTGTAGGGTGCGGCCGAACTTGGTGAACTGGTCGACGTAGCCGGAGCCGAGATAGGTACCCAGCACACCGAACACGTCGCCCACCGAGACGCGTAGGCTTTCCGCCTTCACGCGATCGACGCTGACATCCAGCTGCGGGGCCTCGGCGCGGAACGAGGTACGCAGGCGTTGCAGGCCGGACTGGGTGCTGCCGACGTCGATGAGGTTGCGGGTCATGGCCTGCAGGCGCGCGAAGTCGAAGGTGCCGTCGCGCAGCTCCGTCTGCATGGTGAAGCCGCCGGCGTTGCCGATGCCCTGGATGGGCGGGGGCACCAGCACGAAGGCCTCGGCATCCGTGACGTCGTCCATCTTGCGGGTGAGGGCCGCGTTGATAAAGCGCGCCTCGCGGCCGCCCTTGCGCTTGGCCCAGTCCTCCAGGACCACATAGGCGACGCCCGCGTTGCCGAGGGCGGCATTGTTGTCCAGGGCCGAGACGCCGGCGATCGAGATGACGGTCTCGACACCGGGTTCGGCCTTGGCGAGGCCGGTGACCTGGTCCATCACGCGCTGGGTGCGCTCGAGCGAGGCGCCCTCGGGGAGCTGGACCGCGATCAGCAGGTAGCCCTGGTCCTCGATCGGCAGGAAGGCAGTCGGCAGCTTCGAGATTCCGACGGCGCCCAGTGCTATCAGGATCAGGCTGATGCCGGCCATCCACCAGCTGATGCGGGCCATCCCGCCGATCATCCGGCAATAGGCGCGCTCGATGGGGTCATAGAGGCGGTTGAAACCGCGATAGAAGAAGTTGCGCTTTTCGGGGGGCACCAGCGGGCGCAGCCAAAGCGCGCATTGCGTGGGCTTCAGGGTTGCGGCGTTGATGGCCGAGATGATGGCGGTCGTTGCGATCACGAGGGCGAACTGCGCATACATCTTGCCCGTCAGGCCCGGCAGGAAGGCGGCAGGCACGAATACAGCCATCAGCACAAGGGTGATGCCCATGATGGGGCCGAGCAACTCGCTCATCGCCTTCACGGCGGCATCGCGGGACGACAGGCCGCGCTCCATGTGGTGGATCACGCCCTCGACCACCACGATGGCGTCGTCGACGACAATGCCTATGGCCAGGATGATGGCGAACAGGGTGGAAAGGTTGATGCTGAAGCCCATGGCCGCCATGGCCGCGAACGTGCCTATGATGGTGACCGGCACCGTGGTGGCCGGGACCAGCGTGGCGCGCCAGTCCTGCAGGAAGACAAGGATGACAACCAGCACCAGCACGGCCGCCTCGACGAGCGTGTGGTAGACCTCGTCGATCGAGGCGGAGACGAAACCAGTGGTGTCGAACGGGATGCTGTAGGCGACGCCGGGGGGAAAGGATTTGGCGAGCGCCTTCATGCGCCCCTGCACCGCGCGGGCGACGTCCAGCGCGTTGGCGCCGGGGGACTGGAAGATGCCGAGGCCCGCGGCGGGCGCGCCGTTGACGTCGAAGCCCTGGGAGTAACTTTTGGCGCCCAACTCCACCCGGGCCACGTCGCGGACCCGCGTCAGCTTGCCGCCGGATGCAGTGGCGGCCTTCACGACGATGTCGGCGAACTCCTCGGCGTCGTCGAACCGGCCGGCGACGTTGACGGTGTATTGGAAGTCCTGCCCGCCGGCAGTGGGTGGCATGCCGATCTGCCCGGCCGTCACCTGGCGGCTTTGCGCCTGGATCGCCGAGACGACGTCGGCTGGCATCAGACCGCGGGCCTGTAGCTTCTCCGGATCCATCCAGATGCGCATCGCGTACGAACCGGCGCCAAACACGGTCACGTTGCCCACGCCCGGCAGCCGCGACAGCTCGTCGCGCAGGTTGATGGTCGCGTAGTTGCTGAGATAGAGGCCATCGTTGGAGCCGTCGGGAGAGGTGATCGCGACGATCTGCAAGATCGCCGTGCTTTTCTTCTGGACCGTGACGCCCTGCGATTGCACGCCGGGCGGCAGGGAGCCCATGGCGGCGGAGACGCGGTTCTGGACCAGGACCTGCGCAACATCGAGGTCCGTGCCGATGTCGAAGGTGACCGTCAGGGTGTAACTGCCGTCGCTGGTGCTGACGGACTGCATGTACAGCATGTGCTCGACGCCGTTGACCTGCTGTTCGATGGGCAGGGCGATGGTGTCGATGACGGTCTGCGCGCTGGCGCCGGGCATGCGGGCGGTGACCTGGACGGTGGGGGGCACCACGTCGGGGTATTGTGCGACCGGGAGCTTCGCGAGCGAGACGATGCCGAGGATGACCAGTACGATGCTGAGCACGTTGGCCAGCACCGGGCGGTCGATGAAGAAGGCGGCGATCACGACGGGTCTCCCGTCACGACGGGGGCGCGATCGTCGCAGGTTCCGGCTGGACTTTCAGGCTCGGCACGGCGCGCTGGTTGCCGGAGACGATCACCCGATCGGCTACCCCAATCCCGGTTTCGACGACCCGAAGGCCGCCGACGAGAGGGCCGGGCTTGATCCGACGCTGCTGCACGATGTCGTCCTTGTCGACGATCAGCGCGTAGCGGCCACCAAGGTCGTTGCCCAGTGCGGCGTCCGGTACCATCAAGGCGCCCGCCTGGCTGCGAAGCGGGACCCGCATGCGCACGAACATGCCGGGCAGGATGGTGCGGTCGGCATTGGCCAGCACGCCGCGGACCAGGAGCGTGCCGGTGGTGGGGTCTAGGCCGGGGGAGATGTAGTCCAGGGTGCCGCGGTGCGGATAGCCGTCCTCGTTCGCGAGGCCGACCTCGATCGGAACCTTCGACAGGTCCACGTTGCCGCGGCCGGCGCGGGCGAGTGCCGTGCGGATCTGCAGCACGTCGCGTTCGCCGAGATTGAAGGTGACGTAGATCGGGTCCAGCTGGACAACGGTAGCAAGCTTCGTCGCACCGCCTTGGCCGACGAGGTCACCGACCGAGGCCAGGTGCGCCGAGGCCACGCCGTCGAACGGTGCCGTAACCCGCGTGTAGGACAGGTTGATCGCCGCGAGCTGCATGTCGGCGCGCGCCTTCTCGACATCGGCCTGCGATGTGTCGCGCTTGGCCTTCGCCTGATCGACCGTGGAGCGGGACGAGAAATTGCTCGCCCCCAACTGTGACTG
>JAYVEG010000233.1:0-10287 GCA_043748985.1 Rhodospirillales bacterium | reverse complement strand
GCGACGCAATCGAGCGGTCGTTCCGGTTCAGTGATTTTTCGGCTGCCTGGGCATTCATGAGCCGGGTCGCTCTGCTCGCGGAAAAGATGGACCACCACCCGGAGTGGTCGAACGTCTACAACCGCGTGACGATCACGCTGACAACGCACGATGCCCGCGGATTGAGCGCGCGGGACGTCGCCATGGCAGCGGCAATCGACGGTCTCGACTAAGACGCGGCCTTCGCCTGCATGCTGGCGACCAGCCCTGCCAGGGTCGTGCCTTGCATGGCCGTCTGCATGGCCTGCTCGACCGACGCGAACGCACAACCAAGGACTGCGTGAACGTCGCGTCCGACCGGGCAATCCAGATTCGGAAAGGCATGCAAGGGCAGCATCGGGCTCGCCTTGCCAGGATTCATCGCGCGCCACACGTCGCATAGCGTGATCAGGTCCGGTGACCGCACCAACTCCGCCCCACCAGGCCCGCGCCGAACCCGCACCAAACCGGCACGCGCCAGTTGTCCAGTGATCCGCCGCACCACGACAGGGTTGGTGTTCACGCTTTCGGCAATAAGGTGACTTGTCGCGGGACCACTGCGCTGCCGGCATGCCAACAGCAGAAGAATGTGAATCGCAACGGCAAACCGTGTGGCAACCATGGCGGCCAAAAGTCTCCGCGGACCGGGCAAGTTCCGGTCAATGCAGATTTGTTACAACGCCTTGGAGCTTAGGGGAAGAGCGTGTACAAAACGTGAATGGATGCACCGCCTCCCTCCCTGCCGGAACGCTCCCTTCGCGTCCGCAGGGCAACCGCCCGGCTATGCCTCCAGCTCGGCTGGGCGCCGGTGCACGAGATGCCGCTGCCGAACGGCCGCCGCGCCGACATCCTGGCCCTGCGCGGCGACGGTGGATTTGCCTGCATCGAAGTGAAATCCGGCCCGCGCGACTTCCTGACCGACCTGAAATGGCCAGAATACCGCGACTTCGCCGACGCGCTGTTCTTCGCGGTCGATCACGAGTTCCCAATCGACCTCCTGCCAATTGACATCGGACTCATCGTCACCTGCGAGCGCGAGGCGGAAATGATCCGCGACGCCCCCGCCCACCCGCTACCGCCCGCCCGGCGCCGCGCCCTGATGCAACGCTTCGCGATGCTGGCCGGACAGCGCCTCGCCTTCACCGAGGACCCCGCCGGCGTAATTGGCCTGCGCGCCGCCTTGCGGGCAGAATAAAACGTGAACCAACCCTGTCGTCGCCGGGCCTTCAAGCCTTCGGTAAAGCACCGGCGCCCGTCATATCAGACCGCATCCTGCGTAACCGCGCGCGACACCAAAGCGTGGCCCGGCAGCCGGTCCGCGATCCATACGCGCCCGCCCCACCCCCGCACCAGCTCCGCCCCTGCACCCGCATCGCCGGTGTCGTCGGCCCCCTTGACCAGCACATCGGGCCGCAGCGCATTGAGCGTCGCGTCCGGCGTCTCCTCGTCGTAGATCACGACCAGGTCCACGGCCGGCAGATCGGCCAGGATCGCGGCCCGCAACCCCTCCGCCTGCGCCAGGCGCCCCTCGCCGACCCGGCGCCGCACGCCCGCATCCGAATTCAGGCCCACGACCAGCCGGTCGCACTGGCCCCGCGCCTGGTCCAGCAGGTGGACATGACCCGGGTGTATGCTGTCGAACACGCCGCTGGTGAAGCCGGTGCGCCACCCCTTGCGCCGCCAGCGCTCGATCTGCTCGGCCGCAGCCTCGCGAGAAACGACCTTGCGCAGCGTGCCCCCCTCGGGCGTCAGGGCCGCCAACAGGTCGGTCTCGCGCGCGACGGCCGGACCAACCTTCCCCACCACGATGCCGGCCGCCATGTTGGCAATCCGCGTGGCGATCTTCAGGTCCAGCCCCGCGGCAAGCCCCGCCGCCAACGTCGCGACCACGGCATCGCCCGCGCCGGACACGTCGAACACGTCGGCCGCCTCGGCCGGAAAATGATGGGCGCCGTCCGCGTCGACAAGCGTCATGCCGTCCTCCGCGCGCGTCACCAGCACGGCGCCAAACCCGTGCGCCCGGCGCAGCGTAGTCGCAGCGGCAACGATGCCGGCCTCGGTATCGACTGGCATGTCGGTCGCCTCGGCCAGCTTGCGCCGGTTCGGCGTCACCACGTCCGCACCGGCATAGCGCGAATAGTCGGGACCCTGCGGGTCCACCACCACCTGACGCCCCGCGGCCTTGGCCGCAGCGATCAACTGCGCCGGCACGGTGCCCGCCAGAACGCCCTTGCGGTAATCCGAAAGAACCGCGACCGAAGTCGCCGCCAACGCGTCACCCGCAATCCGCAGCATGCGCTCGGCCAGCTTCGGCGGAATCGGGCCCGTCTCCTCCCGGTCGGCGCGCAACAGCTGCTGGCCGTTGGACACATAGCGCGTCTTGACGGTAGTGGCCCGGCCGCCATGGACCAGCAGCCAGGGTTCGACACCAGGCTGCACGCCGATCAGCCCGGTCAAATCCGAGCCCGCCTGGTCGTCGCCCACCACGCTGACGAAGGCGACCGCGGCGCCCAGAGCAGTAAGGTTCCGCACCACGTTGCCAGCTCCGCCCGGCATGGCGCGCTCGCTCTCGACCGACAGGATGGGGATGGGGGCCTCCGGGCTGATCCGCTCGACGGCCCCATAAATATACCGGTCGAGCATGACATCGCCGATTACCATGACGCTGGTGCGGGCCAGTCGACGGATGGACCGCGCCAACACGGCAAGGTCGGGCGGCAGTCCATGCTCGGCGCCGCCATGGCCCACGCCAGGCTCAGGCTGCGTGGGCGTGGGCTGGCCGGGTCCGGGCGCATGGTCGCCTGTCGTCATAGTGTCCATGCTGCAAGGGCTAGCGGGCCGCAGCCAGACTGGCAAGCAGCGGTTGACTGCTGCGTCAAGGCTGATCCACGTGAAACATCGATACGCTGCGACCTTCCAGGATCGCGCAGGTCAAAGGCCCGCCCTTGCCAGCGCCGGTGTCCAGGCCCAACCGGTTCGCCTTCAGCACCGGCACAGGCCCCGGCGTATGGCCATGCACGATCATCCGCCCCGGCGCCTCCGGCAGCATGACGCCCTCGTGCCGCAGGAAGCTGTCGCGGATCCACAACATGTCAGCCTCGCGCTGCTGCGCCAGCGGAATCCCCGGGCGCACGCCGGCATGAACGAACATGTAGTCGGCCAGGGTGTGATGCAGCGTAAGGTCGCGCAGCAACAGCAGGTGGCGGGGCGGAATGGCCGACAGCCAGTCGCGCGGCTTGCTGGTGGACTTCAAACCCCAGCTGGCCAGGGTCGCAGCGCCGCCATTGTCCAGCCAGCGGTCGATGTCGTCGGCACCCGCGGTCCGCAGGGCCCGCAGCATCATCCACTCATGGTTGCCCATGAGGTTCACGCAGGGCACGCCCGGCAAGGGCGGCCCATTGGCCAGCAACGCCACCACGCCCGCGGAATCCGGCCCACGGTCGATGAGATCCCCGAGATGCACGATCAGCGGCGCAGCGACGGGGCGAAGAGCCAGGTCGGCGCGGATGCAGGCATGCACGCTCTCCAGCTTGGCCCGGTGGCCGTGAACGTCCCCGATCGCATAGACGCGGCGGCCCGGCGGCAGCTGAGCCATGGAATCCTGCACCGGACTTAAGGAATTGGTCACCATCTATCTGTCACACTACCGCTGCATGAACAGGCCGACGACATCGAATCGCGCGTTCGACGAGCCCCCCGAATTCCGGGCCGAGGTCCGCGCCGGACTGTCCGGCCGGTCGGACCTCGCCCGGGTGCATGTAGGCCGGCAGCTTCTGGACGCGGTCGAACGGATCTTGCGGGCGCCACCGGGGCGCCTGCTGGGATGGTCGCTGCTGGCCCTGCACCTGTCGCGGATCCCGCCGCCCGGCCCGCGGGCGCATCATCGCCGGGTCGCCGCCACGGTGCTGGATGACGCCGCATCGCGTTGCAGCGGACAGTTGTTCGCGCTGCCGAACGGGGACATGGCCCTGCTGTTCCGCCCGACGGACGCGGGCGCCGCCTTGCTGGACATACTCGCCAGGCTGTTCAAGGCGGATGTGCCTGACGCGGGCGGGCTGCGCAGCCTGTGGCCGCTGCCCAATGCAACATTGCCGACGCTGACATGGCTGGCGGAACGTGTCGCGGAGGGGGACCAGGCGCCGATGCCGCCCGAGCCGCCGTCCAACACCGGGGCGGTCGCCGCGATGGACGCAGTCGTGCAGACCGGCGCGCTGTCGGACCTCATGCACCGGCAGACCGCGATCCTGCTGCGGCCGGGGCGGACGGTGCCGGTGGTGCCCCTGTTCCGGGAAGTAACGATCTCGACCGCAGTGCTCGAGGCGCGGATCGCCGGCGGCCAGGCCATGGCGGACCCGTTCCTGTTCAGCCACCTGGCCGCCCGGCTCGACCGGCGCATGCTCGGCGCACTCAAGGACGATGTCCCCGGCGGCGGCTTGTTGTCGATGGGCCTCGGGGCAGCGGCGCTGCACGTGAACATGACCCTCGCCGGCATCCTCTCGACGGGCTTCGCGAACTTCGCCTCGGCGTGCCCGCAGGCGATTGCCGCCGGCTTGCGGATCGGGGTGGAGGTACCGTTCGTCGAGGCCTTCGCAGACATCAAGTCGTTCATCCTGGCGCGGGAGAGGCTGCGGCTCGCCGGCCTGCACCTCGTCCTGGACGGCGTCAGCCACCACGCGCTGATGGTGACGTCGCCCGCCGTGCTCAAGCCGTCGCTCGTGAAGCTGAACTGGTCGCCCGCCATGACAGCGGCAGGCGCAGACCTGAGGGATGCAGTCCTGCGGCTGGGCGCGGACCGGATCGTACTGCATCGGGCAGAGAGCGAGGCGGCGATCGCCTGGGGCCTCAGCCACGGAATCACGCGGTTCCAGGGTCGCTACGTCGACGCGATGCTGGCCGCCGAGCGCCTGCGCGCATGCCCGGCCGCCAACGGGTGCACGATGCGCCAATGTCGCGAACGCGCATCCGCAACCGGCCCCGCCGGCCGCGCCGGCTGCCGGAACGTCACCCTGCTCGACCTGGGCGCACCGATCTATCTGGAAGCTGTCGGGCGGGACCGGGTGGAGCAGGAAAAGGTGATGGCAGCATGAGCCAGGAGCCGCCAGGGCTGTCCGAACTGACGACCCTGGTGCGCGACTGCTCGGTGTCGGGCGTCGAACGGCGGGTGCTCCTGTTGCGCATCGACCTGCTGCCCACCCGGATGGCCAAACCACATCACGTCCGCCTCGCACTAGAGGCGCTGGAACCGCTGTCCGGCGCAGATCGGGCACGACGGCACGACCTGACGGACGGCCGGGTCGCAATCAGCTGGCGCGGCGAGTCGGCAGGCCTCGTGCAACGCGTCTTCGATGGACTGGGTCATCTGCTGGACGATGCGCCGCTCGCAGCACCGGCGCTGCCGGAACTGGCACGGCTGTTCGACCTGCCGAAGGATGGCGCCGCCCTCTTGGCGGTCGCCACCAGCCCCGCCGAACGGCACGGCGACGCCACCGCAGCGCCCCCGAACCCGCAAATCGTCCCGCCAGGTGCGAACGCCGCCACGCTGCCGCCACTCGACCTGGCTGCCATGGAGGCGATCGAGGCCAAGCTGGCGATCGCAAACGTTGCCCGGTTCGCGCGACGGCGGACGGTGTGCCGGGTCGGGCCAGCACGGTTCACCGCAGCATGGGAAACGCGGTTCCTTTCGATCCAAGAACTGATGAGCGACCTTTGCCCCGACAGGAACGTCTACGCAGAGCCATGGCTGTTCCGCCGGCTGACGCGGATGCTGGACCGGCGCATGCTGGCCCTGCTCGCAGCACCCGGAGAGCTCCGGGGCGCTGGCCCGTTCGGGCTCGACCTGAACGTGGGCGGCGTCCTGTCGCCGGAGTTCCTGAAGTTCGATACCGCCCTGCCATCCAGCCTCCGGGGACAGACCGTCCTCAACCTGCATCCGGCAGACGTCATGGGCGATCTCCCAAGCTTCCGCTTTGCCACGGCGTTCGCCCGCGCGCGCGGCTACCTCGTCCTGCTGCGCGCAGTCACCTCGCCGATGCTGCCGGTGCTCGACCTGGCGGCACTCGAGCTGGACTTCGTGGAGCTGAAATGGTCACCGACGCTGCGGGGCCTCGACCCCGACGCCTTGCAGGCGGGCACGGCACGCTGGCTGCTGGCCCGCGCGGACGAGCCGGACGCCGTCCGGTGGGGACGCGCCGCAGGAATCGGGATATTCCAGGGCGACGCCGTGCGACCCGGCGCTGGACTTACAGGGATGCGCTCGGCAGCCTGATCCCGGCCTCATTCAGGGATATGCGCCGATGCTCAATGGACTGCTGATGCTGTTGGCCTGCCAGCTGGCCGGCGAGGTCGTGGCGCGAGGAATAGGCCTCGCTGTGCCCGGCCCGGTGCTGGGCATGGCGCTGCTGGCCCTCATCCTGCTGCTCCGCCCCGCCCTGCACGGCACGGTGGCGCCTGTCGCCGGCACGCTCCTGAGCAACCTTTCCCTGCTGTTCGTGCCGGCAGCCGTCGGGGTGCTGCAGGTCCTGCCGCTGCTGGCACACGAGGGCGTCGCGATCGGGGCCGCGATCCTGGTCTCCACCGTCGCATCGCTGGTCGTCACCGCACTCACCTTCCGCGCCGTCGTCCGACTGCGCGGCGGCGCCTGATCATGGAAGGCGTCGTCACCCTATGGGTCTATCTCAGCGCCTCCCCGCTGCTGTGGCTGACCGCGACCTTGGCCGCCTATGCCGCGGCCGACGCCCTGCAACGCCGGCTCGGCCGGCATCCGCTCGTGAACCCGGTCCTGGTCGCCGTCATCATGCTCGTGGCCACCCTGCACGTCAGCGGGACACCATACGAGACCTATTTCAACGGCGCCCAGTTCGTCCACTTCATGCTCGGCCCGGCCACGGTCGCACTCGGCGTTCCCCTCGCGGCCAAGGCGCACGAGCTGCGGCGGATGCTCGCGCCCATGCTGGTCGCGGTGGTCGCCGGCTCCCTGACGGCCATCATCAGCGCGGTGGCCGTCGGCTGGCTGCTGGGCGCCAGCCGGACGACGCTGCTGTCGCTGACCCCGAAATCGGTCACCACGCCGATCGCCATGGCAATCGCCGAGCAGATCGGCGGCGTCCCTGCGCTGACGGCGGTCCTGGTGATCCTGACCGGGATCACAGGGGCGGTCGTCGTCACGCCGCTGATGGACGCGCTGGGCCTGAAGGACTACGCCGCCCGCGGCCTCGCAGCCGGCGTGGCGGGCCACGGCATCGGCACCGCGCGGGCGTTCCAGGTCAGCGAGCTGGCCGGCACCCTCGCGGGCATCGGCCTTGCGATCAACGGCCTCGTGACCGCAGTCCTGGCACCCTTGCTGGTGCATCTGTGGTCGCGGGCGTGGTGACGTGCTGAAATGGCTGGTGTTATCGTTGGAGCGGTATCGCTTCAGGTTGACTTCCAACCTGAAGCGAGGTTCCGCGTCCTTCATCGGAAAGCTATAAGGCCACAACCGATCATGCTGAACCGCCGTTTTCTGACGAGCCTAATCTTTGGAGCCGCAATCCTCATGTCCGCCAGCAACGCCGAAGCCCAACCCGCCAGCCTCGTCTCGACCGACCACACGGTCGGCACCGGAACCGAGGCCGTGCCGGGCAAGACCGTATCCGTGCACTACACCGGCTGGCTCTTCGACGCCGCCGCCCCAGAAAACAAGGGCAAGAAGTTTGACAGCTCCCGCGACCGCGGCAGCCCGTTCGAGTTTCCGCTCGGCGCCAGCCGCGTGATCGCCGGATGGGACCAGGGCGTGGCCGGCATGAAAGTGGGCGGCCAGCGCACCCTGATCATCCCCGCCGCACTCGGCTATGGCGCCCGCGGCGCCGGCGCCGCCATCCCGCCGAACGCGACGCTGGTGTTCGACGTCGAACTGCTCGGAGTCAGGTGAAATCTGCACACTGGTGGAGCTGAGCGGGATCGAACCGCTGACCTCCTCATTGCGAACGAGGCGCTCTCCCAACTGAGCTACAGCCCCAGCCGTGCAGGGGGCGGACAATGCTGATCCGCCCCCGGTGCGTCAACCCCATTCCTGCACATCAGGGCGTTGCGAACCGTACGGCCCGTGGCGGAATCGGTATCGTCTCAGTTGACTTCCAACCTGAAACAAGGTTCCGCGTCCTTCATCAAGAACCTGGCGCATGACGGCTTCAACTCGAAGCCGTCACGCACTAGGGTCCGCGCCACCCAAGGAGGCACTAACCCGTGATCACCGCCATCTTCGAACTGCTGAACGCCGTGATCGGACTGTTCATCTGGGCGCTCATCCTTGCGGCGGTCTTCAGCATGCTGGCAAGCTTCGGCGTGCTGGACACCCGCAACCGCCTGGTCTGGTCGGTCGGCGACTTCCTGTTCCGCATAACGGAGCCGGTCTTGCGCCCCGTCCGCAACATCATGCCCAATTTCGGCAACCTGGACCTGAGCCCCATCGTCGTGATCCTGCTGCTGCAGTATATCGCCCGCCCGCTGCTGGCGACGCTCTACATCGGGATCTCCACCGGCCACTGGTCGATCCTGTAGCCATGCCGGCCAGCGCGACGACGGCCCGCATCATCGACGGCAAGGCGGTCGCGGCCGCCCTGCGGGCCTCGGTCGCGGCCAGAACGGCAGCCCTGCCCTATCGCCCCGGCCTGACCGTCGTCCTGGTGGGCGAAGACCCGGCCAGTCGCGTCTACGTCCGCAGCAAGGACCGAGCCGCCGCGGAAGCGGGGCTGCACGCAACCACGATCCGCCTGCCGGCAACCACCACCCTGGCCGAATTGCTGGCCGTGGTCGCAGGCCTGAACGCCGATAACGCCGTAGACGGCATCCTGGTACAACTCCCGCTTCCCCCAGGCATCGAGGCGCGGGTGGTGATCGAGGCGATCGACCCGGCCAAGGACGTCGACGGCTTCCATCCCGTCAACGTCGGCCGCCTCCAGGACGGCATCGCAGTCCTCACCCCCTGCACGCCCACCGGCTGCATGAAGCTGCTGGCCGCCGCCGGCATCCCCACGCGGGGCGCCCGCGCAGTGGTGCTGGGCCGCTCCGCCATCGTCGGCAAGCCCATGGCCGCCCTGCTGCTCGCCGCCGACGCAACAGTGACCATCGTGCACTCACGCACCCAGGACATCGCCGAGGAATGCCGCCGCGCGGACATCCTGGTCGCCGCCGTGGGCCGGCCGGAAATGGTGCGCGGCGACTGGATCAAGCCCGGCGCCGCCATCATCGATGTCGGCATCAACCGACTCCCCGATGGTCGCCTCGTCGGCGACTGCGCCTACGCCGAATGTGCCGCCGTGGCCGCGGCGATCACGCCGGTGCCGGGCGGCGTGGGGCCCATGACCATCGCCTGCCTGCTGGAAAACACCCTGGAGGCTGCACTCCGGCGGCGCCCATGAAGCTGGCCTTCCTCGTCGCGGCACTCGTGCTGTCCGGGTGCGCGGCGATGGATACGCCGGAAACCTGCCGCATCTCCGCTCTCGCGACGGTGCCCCTCCGCGTGGTCCGGGGCCTGCCTTTGATCGACGTCGAGATCGCGGGCCAACCCGCCCGCATGCTGCTCGACACCGGCGCCGATACCACGGTCCTGAGCCATAAGGGGTTCGAGCGCCTGAAGCTCGAGCAGGATTATTCGAGCCTGTCCTACTCCGCCGGCCTGGGCGCGCGCGGCGTCAACTGGGCCACGAAGAAAGCCAGCCTGCACGTGGGCGCCATAGACCTCGAGGACACGTCGCTCCTCGTCGTGCGCTTCACCACGGACGTGCCGTTCGACGGCGTGCTCGGCGGCAAGTCGCTCGCCGCCTACGACCTGGACATCGACATGCCGGCCCGGCGCCTGACCTTCAACGCCGGCCGCCGCTGCCCCGGCACACCGCCGTTCAGCCCCTCCACGACATTGCGCAGCGCCGGCTTCGGCCCCTACCGCCTGACCGCAGAGATCGTGGTCGACGGCGCGACGGTCGCCCCGATCGTCGACACCGGCGCATCCAACACCATCCTGGACCAGGCCCGCCTCGGCCTGGCCGACTCCGACGTGGCCGCGGACCGCACGGGGCGCATTGTGACGGCGGACCCGGTCGGCCTCAGTGTGCAGGCGCATCGATTCAAGCAGGTCGTCCTTGGATCCGAGACGATCGATCGCCCGGTGATCCTGGTGGGCAAGATCCAGGGCAATGACGGCCTGCTGGGCGCGGATGTATGGCGCACGCGACGGCTGTGGGTCTCCTACCTCGGCCGGACTGTCACGGTCGGCCCGCCTGTAAAGCAGGCAGC
>JAYVEG010000232.1:0-10289 GCA_043748985.1 Rhodospirillales bacterium | reverse complement strand
TCGGCGACGCCGTACACCTTGACTGGGAGCGCGACGATACGCTGGTCCTGCCGGCATAGCGGCGATTGTCCGCTACCAGCGAAACCGCTACTGACCCGACCCATGCCGTCCGACACCAAGGAACAAAAACAGCAGCCAACGTTGGACAAGGCCCGGCAGTCCAGCCTGTTCGTATCCTCGTTCGAAAAAGGCCTACGCGTCCTGGCGGCCTTCGGACGCGATCGGCCCAGCATGGGCCTGCGCGACCTCTGCGCCGCAACCGGCCTCGACCAGAGCAGCGTGCAGCGCTTCGCGTTCACCATGCACGCCCTCGGCTTCCTCCAGAAAGACCCGCAGACAAGGCGCTTTTCCCTGACCCCGCGCGTCCTCGACCTCGGCTTCGCCTACCTCCACGGCAGTGCCCTGATCGAAAGCGCCACACCCTTGCTCTACGAAGCCAACGCGGAATGCGGCGAGGTCATGAACCTCACGGAACTGCTGGATACCGAAGTTGTCTACGTGGCCCGCGCGCCCGGCCGCCACGCCATCTCGGTGGATGTCGTCCTCGGCACCCGTCTACCGGCCTTCGCCGCCGCCGCCGGCCGGGTCTTCCTCGCCTTCATGGATCGACCCCGGGCCGCGTCGATCATCGCCCGATCCGATCTCCGCAAGCTCACGCCCAAAACCGAAATCGACCAGGCCCGCCTGCTCAAGCTCCTCGACGGTATAGCCCGCAAAGGCTACGCGCTCGCCGCCGAACAGGTCTATCGCGGCGACATCTCGGCCGCCGTCCCCGTGTTCGGCCCCGCTGGCGTCCCCGTCGCGGCTCTGAACGTCGCCGTGCCCACGACCCGATGGACACCCCGCCAGGTCGAAGCAAAACTGGTCCCGCTTCTGAAAGAAACAGCCGCCCGCATGTCCCACACCCAGGGTAGCGTCCGCACCCCCCCGTGGTTCATCGCCACGATCCCGGGAACGGCAAAACCCCCGAACTGAACAAAAGCCCCCTCCCTCGACAAAAGGGTTGGGTGAGGGTTACGGCCCAGCAGCCCACCGCCGTATAGCCTAAAGGATCACCCGCCTCGCAACCGATCGCGCAGGTCCGCCATCCCCGCTACGGCTGCCCCCAACTCCGTCAAATCGAACCCTGTCGCAAGATCGGGGCTGTGCCGCTGCAGCACATCATGCAGCCGCCCCGTATACCGCGCCCGCGTCCCTTCGAGCACGATGCCGTTCGCCACCTCGAACCCAACGTTCCACGCAACGGCCGCCTCCTTCGACAACCCGACCGGCAGATCGAGCCCCAGCGCCGTCCCGTCCCACCGCACCGGATAACCCCCCGGCAGGCCAAACGGCCCCGGCACATGCCCTGTCCATCCCTGCCCATGCGCCATCGCCAAAAACAACGGCACCCCCGCAGCCCCGGAAATGTCGAGCGCCGGCTCCGCAGTCAACTGCACGTCCCGAAAACGGTCGAGCACATCCCCCACCTCATTTTCACCGAACCACACCCGCGGCACCGACCCAAGCCGCTGCGCCGGAGCCTGCCGCCACAAACCGAGGTTCTGGTAATGCGACAGCACCCGCACAGCCCGCCCCGCGACCCCCGCAAAGGCGTTGGCCAAAATGGCGACGTTGCCAGTGCCACACGTGATCGGCAGACCGAGCGCCGCCAGCATCGGATTGACCACGTCGGGAAAGCAGCAATTCACCAGCCGTGCCTGCGGCCAGACATCCCGCACGGCACCCGCGACACGGGCGCTCAAAGCCACCTGGAATACCGCCGAAGCGCTCAGCCCGCCCTCCGCGACAATCTCCGCCCACCTGTCACGCGCCGCTGCAATCACGCTGCCGGGCTGCACGGAGGCGGCCTGCACCACCACAGCCGGTCGCAGTCGACGCAGCATCCCCTCGGTCGCCTCACCCTGCAGCAAGTCGACCGGATGTGTCTCGAACCGCGCAGCCGTAGCGAAGATGGCGCCGCGCGCATTCGCCGCCGTCCGGATCCAGGCCAGCCGCGCCAGGTTGCGCCCGGCGATGACAACCCGCGTCGGCTGCCGCGCCACAGCCGCAAGATCGAACGCGATCCGCGCCGCAAACGACCCGGTTCCCAACACCAGGATGTCGGTGGCACCTGCAGCTTCGGTCAGAGGGAAATCTCGCATCGACAGACTATGCCCCGCCGCCGCACGGCCGCGTCAGCGGATAGCCCATCTTCTGGATCAGCGTCTTGATCACGATATAGCTGAGATACTTCTCGATCCTGATCCCCCCATCCAGCATCCCCTCGATGATCGACTGGTAGTGCGCCCCCCCCGCGTCACGAATTTCAGAAGATAGTCGTAGCCGCCTCTGACAAGCTGGCGTCCCACGACTTCGTCGATCCCCTGCAGCGCGGCCTCGAACCGTGCGAAGTCGCTGCGGCGATGGTCCTCCAGCGTCATCTCGGTGAACCCGACCACCACCGCGCCCAACTTCACCAGGTCCAGCTGCGCGCCATAGCCGATAATGTAGCCCGCCCCCTCCAGCCGTTTCGTCCGTTGCAGGTACGGGCTGGGGGACAAGCCCACCAGCTCCGCCAGCTCCACGTTCGACATGCGGCCATTCCGCTGCAACTGCGTAAGGACCTTGAGATCGATCCGGTCCAGCTTCGGCGACAAGCGGTTCCTCCCGGCGGTTCAGCCCCGCAGGTCATCCTGATGCGCTTTGACCATGTCCGCCATACTGTTGAAACGGAAGTCGAACGCAGCCCGTGATTCGCCCGTCCCCGTCTCGACCTGCGTCTCGACCTGCGTCTCGACCGCCATCGTCGCACCCCAGCCATCCTGGTCGTGCCGCCGGTCGATCCAGGCCGAGGCCAGCTGCTTCTTCTTGGCCGGCACATGGTCATGAAACAGGCTCTGCGCCGTATGCAGGATCTTCCCCTGCGCTACACCACGCGCCGCAAGATGGTTTAGCATGTAGTCGAAATTGGCCGCGTCCGGCTTGTACGATCCGACATCCTGCGCGGTATAGACAGCGTCGAACTCGACAGCCAGACGCTTGTTGCTGCCCTTGAAGCTCTCGCGGTCGACGTTCGAAAGGATCACGAGCTGATAATACTTCTTCAAATACTGCAGCGACGACGCCGAATCGGCAAAAGCCGGCCAATCCGGCACAGAGGCGCCGAATCGAAGATCCTCCTCCTCGCCCGTCGGCAGCCCCAACTCGGCGGCAACCCGGCGATGCACCTGCGCCAGCAGCGCCGAATAGACCATGCCCGGCGTCTCGGCCTCCTGCGCGGATTCGTGCCGGGCAAACGTCTCCAGTGCCGCATCGCGCGACAGCGGCACCGCAGCCTTCGCCAGCAACGGCTGCAGCGCGGTGAAGATGCCGCTCTCCCAATCGATCAGGGTGCCATAGCAGTCGAAGCTCAGGACGCTGAAATCTGTCAGACGCATGGCGAATCCTCATGGCTAAAACGTTATCCGATCTGGCTGCTTCGCCAGGCCAAAAGTTCCGCGTTTTTCATCAGGCCGCTAGCGCTTTCTTTCGATCCATTTCGATCGGAAGAAGCTTCAGCCGGGCAGGACGCGAGTGCGAAATGGCCAGGGTTCACGCCGCACTGGCGCTTGAAGTGGCGCAAAAGGTGGCTCTGGTCGCAGAACCCGCTGTCGATCGCAACCGCAGCCGCAGGCAGCCCCTGACGCAACAGATGCCGGGCGTGCTGAACCCGGATCCCGGTGCGGAGCACCAGCCCGTTGGCCATCGGCGCCGCCATGCCCGCAGCAGCCGGCCAGCGCATCAGGTCGCGGCGCCCGGCCCCCCGCATCATCGCGTCTTCGAGGCGGGTAAGCTCGCTACGAATGGTCCGTCATGGCGCAGCCTTTCAGAAGGATGTCCCAGGCGTGCCCCATGACGCGGCCCGATGCTTGGACGATCTTGTCGTCCCACTTTGCCGCACGATCCGCTCACCCTAGGCTCAGGCATGATCGATACGCTGACACCAGCCGACGCCCCCGCCGCCGCTTCCCTGTCCGCCGGCTTCGGCTGGCCCCACCGCACGGAAGACTGGGCTTGGTTCCTGCGGGTGGGATCCGGGATCGGCTGGCGCGAGAACGGCATGCTGCTCGGCACAGCCCTGCTGTTCCCGCTGGACGCCGCGCATGCCGCGATCGGCGGCGTCCAGGTCTTGGCAAACCTGCAAGGCCTCGGCATCGGCCGCCAATTGATGCAGGCGGCGATCGCAAGCGCCGGCGGCCGCAGCCTGAAGCTCCACGCGACCGCGGCCGGCGCCGGGCTCTATGCCCGGCTGGGCTTCAGGGATCACGGGGTGGTCGAACAATGGCAGGGCATCGTGGGCCCCGGCCACGGCACACCCACGCTCGCAACCATCGCCGACCTGCCTGCGATCCATGCGCTCGACCAGGCTGCCACCGGCCTCGACCGGCTCGCCCTGCTCCAATCACTGCTCGAAGTATCGACCGTCGCACTCGCCGGCCCCCGTCATGCGCCGTCCGGCTATGCCATGCGGCGCATGTTCGGCCGCGGCGCGCTACTCGGCCCGATCGTCGCGCCCAATGCCACCGAGGCCGCCACCCTGGTCGCAGGTCTGCAGCAACCCGGCTTCCAGCGCCTCGATATCCCCGCGGGCTCGGGCATGATCGCAGCACTTGCCGAACCGGGCCTGGCGTCGATAGAGGACGTGCAGGTGATGGTCCGCGGCCCCTGGCCTACGCCCGTCTCCGGCGCCCAGCTCCTGGGCCTCGCCAGCCAGGCGATCGGCTGACCCCGGCGCTACCAGTCCCTGTCGCGCGAACGCTCGTGGATGAGCAGGATCGCCATCAGGCTCATGGCAGCGCAAACGACCACGAAATAGCTCGGCACGACCTTCTGACCGGTCTCCCGCGCCAGCCAGTTGCCGATGAACGGCGCAAAGCCGCCGAACGCCGCCGTCACCAGGTTGTAGCCAACCGACAGGCCGGTCGTTCGCACGCTCAGCGGGAACAATTCGCACGGCAAAAAGGGGCCGGGACCGCTGAAGATCGCCATCAGCAACGCGGCCGCAAGCTGTACGCCCAGCAGCGACGCCACCCCGGGCGCAGCAGTCAGCCAGACGAACATCGGGCAGATCAGCAGCAGGAATCCCAGCGCCGTCGTCAGCACCGTTGGCTTGCGCCCGATCCTGTCGGACAACGCACCCATCACGGGCGTGAGCCCGATCCGCACGGCCGCCGCCAGGCCGTTGATGCCGAGGGCCGGCGCGATCCCCAGCTGCTGGGTCGCGAACACCGGCAGGAAGGTCAGGAACGTATAGCCGCCCGCCGTCCAGACGATCGTCGAGCCGGCAGCGATCAGCAGCGCCGGCCATTGCGTCGTGAATGTCGCCCGGATCGGCGAGGCATCCAGCCGACGCCCGGCCTCTGCCGCCTTGAACCGCGGCGTCTCGCCCACCCGCGGCCGCAGGAAATACCCGGCCGGCGCAATCGCCAGGCCCAGCACGAACGGCACCCGCCAGCCCCAGCTATCCAGGCTCGGCGCACCCAGGCTGGATGCCATCGCAAAGGCCGACAGCGACCCGGCCAACGACCTGCAGCAGCGTGAACACCAGCGCTGATTAGCGGCGATGTCGGTCGCCGTAGGCGCCGATTGCCAGACCGCCGATCGGGCACAGGACGAAACCGACGCCGAAGCTCGCGAAACTGCTGAGCAGCGAGGCGATGGGATCGTCGCCGGGAAAGAAGTTGCGGCCGATGGAGCCGGCGAAAAACCCGAAGATCGAGAAGTCGAACAGCTCGAAGAAGCCGCCGATGATCACGGACCAGAACGCGCGCCGACGCAGCTTCTCGATGTCGGTGGGAAGTTCGATGTCCGGCGTCACCGCGCGCGTGCGGCGAAGTGGGTGATGAACCCCGCGGCAATCTCGGTCGGCATCGCGGTCAGCTTCGCGCCGGTCTCCGCCGAACTCATGCGTGGATCGCCCATCGCCACGCCGGCATTGTAGGTCTCGTCGTAGGCGTTCGGCATCCCGACCTCCGCGCCCTCGAAGCTCGCGATACCCAGCGCGGTGAACGGCAGGCCAACAGCGGGTCGGACTTCAGCGGGGCTGCGGCCGGCACCAGGTCCTGGCGCATCAGTTCCGGAAACAGATGCAGCCCCAGGCTCGTCAGCGGGTCGGCACCGTGCCGGACACCTTCGCCGCGGCCCCCGCACCCAGGATGCGCGGCAGCATCCCGTATGCGATGGGCCACAGGTAAAGGCTCGACAGCACCGTGCCGTCCCGCTCATGCAGTGTCCGCGCCACCTCGGCGATCGGCCCGACATTACTGCCATGCCCGTTCATCACGATCACCCGCGTCAATCCGTTACGATGCAACGAGCCCACCATGTCCGTCAGCACCGCCGTCAATGTCGCCTGGGTGATGGTGATGCCGCCCACTATCGGCAGGATCCGCTCCTCCTCGCCCCGCACCAGCTTGTTGACGATCTGCGGGTCCCCAATGTGCGCCCGCGTCATCGCCACCATGTCTTGCAGCCCATCGGCAATCGCATGCCGCGCCGAGGCCACGTCGGGGATGCGCAGCGCATGGAACACCGGCAGCCTCGTCTCCCGCTTGAACGCGCCCACCTTCGCCAGGAACGGCGCCCGCGCCACCTGGATGAACTCCATCGCGTTCACGTTCATCGCCAACGACCGCGCGATCCAGAACGATCCCGGCACGTAGCTGAAGGCGATCACCCCCACCAACACCGGCAACGACGACCCCAACGCCGCCACGATCCCCAGCGCGAACAGCAGATGCGGGATGGAGATGAACGTGTCCGCCGTCCGGCTGATGTCCAGTACGTCCACCAGCGCCGCCCGCGGTATCCGAGACAACTGCGCCACCACCCCCAGGCACAGCGTCAGTACAGGCAGCGTGAAGCTCTGCAGCATGTCCCCGAATGACGTCGCGCGCGCCATCGACAGCGCCGGGAACCACTTCAACTCGGCCGCGGACAAGATCACCGCCACGGTCGCAGCCAGGAAATCCGGAAACGAGATCGCCGCGGTCGAGGCCATCGCCACCAGCCGGTCGGACACCGACCCCCGCCATACCGCCGCAGCGATCCCAACGCCAACGCGACCGGCACCGCAACCGCCGCCGTCAGCCCGCCCAGCAGCAGCGAGTTGACCAGCCGCGGCCCAATCATGACAGCCACAGGCAGCGGCGTGATCAACGACGTGCCAGGATCCCCCTGCACCAGCCCCACCAGTTACTGGAGGTAGCGCACCGGCGCCGGGTCCGACGCCTGCAGGCTCGCGCGCAACGCCGCCGCCGCATCCGCGGTCGAGGCCTGGCCCAACAGCGTCTCGGCCATATCCCCCGGCAGCAGGTTCGTCCCGATTAACACCGTTAGCAAGATCGCCAGCAGCGTCAGCAGCACGCTGGCAAACCGCCCGGCCATGACTGTGGCAACCCTGTTCATCCCGGCATGATGCAGGGCGCCGCCGACCCCTTATTGGACGATCTTGTCGAACCGCTAAACGAGAGCCCGGTGCTTCAGCAACGCCTCCGTCGTCGGCGCCCGCCCACGAAACTCGACATACAGCGCCATCGGATCCCGCGTATCACCCGCCGACAGCAGTGCCCGCAGCCGCCCCGCCAGCGCCGGGTCGAACGGATCACCAGCCTCGGTAAATGCCTCGAACCCGTCCGCGTCCAGCACCTCCGCCCACAAATAGGAGTAATATCCCGCCGCATATCCCCCACCATCGAACAGGTGCTGGAAATGCGCCGGCCGGTGCCGGATCGACACCTCGGGCGGCATCCCGATCGCCCCCAGCACCTCCGCCTCGAACGCCACCACATCCAGCGTCTCCGGCGACGCGTGCTCGTGCAGCGCCATGTCCATCAACGCTGCCGACGTGTAGCTGACTGTGGCGAACCCCTGGTTGAACCCCCGCGCCGCCAGCAGCCGCTCGATCACTGCATCCGGCAGCGCCTCCCCCGTCTCATGGTGCCGCGCATACCGCCGCAGCGTCGATGGCAGGGCCATCCAGTGCTCGTAGATCTGCGACGGCAACTCCACGAAATCCCGCCGCACCATCGTCCCCGACTGCGCTGGATACCGCACCCGGCTCAAAAGCCCGTGCAGCGCATGCCCGAACTCGTGGAACAGCGTCTCCGCATCGTCGAAACTCAGCAGTACCGGGTCCGACTTCGCAAAATTGTTGTTGTTGACGATGATCCCCGACACCGGCTCATCCATCGCCTCCTGGTCGCGATAGCTGCTCATCCACGCGCCCGACCGCTTATCCGGCCGCGCGAACGGGTCCGCCAAAAACACCCCCACATGCCCCGCCTCATCCCGGACCTCGTAGGCCCGCACGTCCGGATGATACAGCGCAACCCCGTCGATCGCCGTGAACGTAACCCCGAACAGCCGCGTCGCCGTGTCGAACGCCGCCTGCTGGATGGCCGAGAACACGAAGAACGGCTTCATCTCCGCCTCGTCCAGCGCATAGTCGGCCTGGCGCACCTTCTCGGCATAGAATCGCCAGTCCCACGGCTCCAACCCCCCTTGGAAGCCCTCGCGCCGAGCCATCGCCAACAGCCGGTCCCGCTCCGCCGCCGCCTTCTCCTTCGCCGGCGCCCACACCTCCCGCAGCAACCGGTCAACCGCATCCGACGTCCCCGCCATCGTGTCCGCCAACCGGAACGCGGCAAAGCTGTCATAGCCCAGCAACGCCGCCCGCTCCCGCCGTAGCGCCAGGATCTCCGGGATCAGCACCCGGTTGTCGTGCGGCCCCGGATGCGTCCCCCGCGCTACCCAGGCGTCATGCGCCGCCCGCCGCTGCTCCCGGTTCGTCGAGAACGTCAGGAACGGCTCGATCAACGACCGCGACAGCGTCACCACATAGCCTGGTAACCCCCGCTCCGCCGCTGCTCGCGCCGCCCCGTCCCGCACGAAATCCGGCAATCCCACCAGGTCGTCCTCGCCCAGCGGCAGGAACCACGTCTTTTCGTCATGCAGCACGTTTTGCCCGAACGCCGTATGCGCCGCCGCCAGCCGCGCCGAGATCTCCGTCAGCCGCCCCTTCGCCGCCGGCCCCAGCGCCGTCCCGCTCCGGATGAAATTCAAATGCGTGCGCTCCAGCAGCCGCATCTGGTCCTCGGCCAGCCCCATCCCATCCCGCTGCTGCATCAGCGCATCCACCCGGGCGAACACGCCGGGGTTCAGCGCTACCCGCATCCCATGCTGCGCCAGCACCGGCGACATCGCACGGTCGACCTCTTCCAGCGCCGCCCCACCCAGGCTCACCACCAGGTTCTCAAACACCGAGGCCACCTGTTGCAGCGCCCGCCCGCTCCGCTGCAGCGCCTCGATCGTGTTCCCGAACGTCGGCGCCGCGGGATCGGCGGCGATGGCCGCGACATCCTCCAGATGCGCCGCCATGGCCACCGCGAACGCCGGCGCGAAATGCTCCGCCCGGATCAGATCGAACGGCGGGATCGCGAACGGAGTGGCCCAAGCCTCCAGTAACGGATTTTTGTCTGTCATCCCCGAAGTTTACCACAGCCCAGACCCGCTTCCAGCCCCCCCGCGCACGAGCCATCTTCTCACCCCTGTCGACAGACCGCCCGACAGCGACGAGACTGTTCAACATAAGGTCAGGGACGATTTTCGGGTATGAGCAACGTCGCGTCGGTGGTCGCCCCCAGGCAGGCCGCCATGTCCGTACTGGTCGCTCTCAGCGTCACCCATCTGCTGAACGACATGATCCAGTCGCTGATCCCCGCGATCTACCCGATCGTCAAGGCGTCATACCATCTCGACTACGGCCAGATCGGCCTCATAACCCTCGCCTTCCAGATCTCCGCATCGCTGCTGCAGCCCGCCGTCGGCCTCTATACCGACAAGCACCCGCTACCCTACTCGATGATCGTCGGCATGGGCTTCAGCCTGGTCGGCCTCGTCGGCCTGGCTTACGCCAGCAGCTACGGCCTGCTGCTGCTCGCCGCCGCCTGCGTGGGCGTCGGCTCATCAATCTTCCATCCCGAGGCCACGCGCATGGCCCGCAACGCCTCGGGTGGCCGGCACGGCCTGGCCCAGGGCATCTTCCAGGTCGGTGGACAGACCGGCGGCGCACTGGGCCCGCTGCTTGCCGCCTTCATTATCGTGCCGCTGGGGCAGCGCAGCCTCGGCTGGTTCTCCATCGCGGCCCTGATCGCCATGATCCTCATGGCCTGGATCGCCGGACAATACGTCAACAGCGCGCCAAGACGGACGAAAGCAGCCCGCCTCACGGACCTCCAACCCACCGCGGGCGCGCCGGCAAAGGCGGT
>JAYVEG010000231.1:0-10298 GCA_043748985.1 Rhodospirillales bacterium | reverse complement strand
TCCCAGGCGATGGAGCGCAGGCGCTGCTGGGCGAAGCGCTCGTAGGGGTTGAAGCGGTCGAGGCCGAGGGTGGTGGAATCGATTCCGGTGAGGACGGCGAATTCGGATCGGACGGTGTTGGCGCCCCAGCAGGGCACGGTAAGGCGGCCGGCTTGCAGCGCGCTGTGGCGCATACGGTCGAAGGCGGGGAGAAGGTCGGATGGGATGAACGGCCCGAGATGCCGGGCATCAAAGAAGGACTCGGCCTGGACGAGGACGACCGGCCCATCGAGGGCGGGGCCGGGTGAAATGGGGAACGGGCCGACCGTGGCCCGGCGATGCTGGCGTTCGCCGCGTGCGACGGTCGCCTGCATCACGGTTGCGGCAATGAATCCGAAGCGCTGCATGTCGGCGAAGGGCTCGCCGCGCAGGCCGCAGGCGCGGTAGGCCTGGGCGATGCGGGGCAGGATGGAGGGGCGGACGGGCAGGAGCAGCAGGGCGGCGATGACCAGGGCGGGTTCGAGGGGGGGGAGGTAGGGAGCAGCGGGCTCGAGCCAGAACAGGGCGGCGATGGCGAGGAGGGCTGCGAGCGCTCCCCCGATCACAAGGCCCGGGCCGGCGAAGGGAAGATAGAGGCGTGGATGGCGCACGACCTCCAGCAATTCGGCGCGGTCTGCGAAGACGAGGGGCTCCAGCAGGGTCGTACGTTTGACGGCATCGGCGAGGGCAAGGCCGGCGGCGGCGGCGGCGACGGCAACGGCGGAGAGAATGGGGCGGTGGGCGAGTGAGTCGAGCATGGCCCAGCCCAGGAGCAGGGGTGCGACGTCGAGCGGGACAAAGCCGAGTGCACCGCCGCCGGCGCGGTGGCGGAGCAGCAGCCAGCTGCCGGCGAGTGCGGCGGCGGCGATCGCGAACTGGATCATCATCGGCGGGGCCGGATGTGGAAGCGGACGCCGCGCAGGATCAGATCGCCGAGGAACCAGGGCATGAGGTCGGTCGCCTGGATGCCGAGGGCCAGGAGGCGGGGGAAGACAATGCGGGCACGGCGGCGGTCGAGCCCGGTCCGGACGATGGCTGCGGCGCGGTCGAGCGACAACATGAGGGGTTTGTCGCCCATGAACCTGTCGGTCATGGGCGAATCGAAGAAGCCGGGAACCACGACGCTGCAGACGACGCCGTGGGGCGCAAGGGCGGCACGGAGGCCCTCGCCGTAGGCGCGCACACCAGCCTTGCTGGCGCTGTAGGCCGGGCTGTAGGGGAGGCCGCGGTAGCCTGCGACCGAGGAGACGACGGCCACATGGCCGCGTTTGCGGGCCAGCATGCGCGGGAGCAGAGGCTCGATCACGTGCACGGTGCCCAGCAGGTTTGCCGCGATCTGATTCACCGCCGACTCCACGCCTTCGGTCACCATACCCGGCTGCGGGCCGCCCGACAGCCCTGCCGCCGCGATGGCGAGGTCGAGGGGTATGGTGTCGTCCATGGCCTCGACCCAGGCGCCCACGGTTTGGGCGTCGGCGAGGTCGAGCGTTGCGGCGTGGACCGTGGCGCCACGGTCCCGACAGAACGCTGCGGTTGCCTCCAGCCTTGCTGGGTCGCGGCCGGTCAGGGCGAGGGTTATGCCGTTTGCCGCATACCCCTTGGCCAGGGCGGCACCGAGCCCGCTCGACGCCCCTGTCACCAGGATGGCGCGGGGTGGCTCCACGGGCGTCCGCATCATCGCGTCGGCGAGGCTACCGCGCCGGAGGGGCCGAATGTCGGCCGCCGGGCGCTTGCGGCGGAGGCTTGCATCGGGGCGGGGGCTGCGGCCTCAAGGCGGCCGACGGCGCCGGTTACGAGCATGTCGAGGCCTTCGTCGCTGAAGAAGCCGCCGCGGATCAGGCAGCGGTCGACGAGGACGCGGCGGAAAGCGTCGTAGAGGGCGGCGTCGGGGGTGGTGTGGTCGGTCCAGAACTGATCCAGCTCGCCCTGGAAGGTAAGGCCCGGGAGGGCGTAGATGGCATGGCCCAATGTGATGACCGGAACGCCGGCGGCGAGCGCGAAGGTGCCGGTGGTGCTGTTGACTGTGACGACGCCGCGGGCGTCACGGACAAGATAAGCGATGTCGCCCTGCTCGAGGTAGACCAGGCGGTCGGTGATGCCCAGGGTTGCCGCGAGGTCGAGCGTGAGTTTGCGCCAGTTGATCAGGCCGTTGTCGAGCGGATGCTCCTTCACGACCAACAAGGTGTGTGGGGGTGCGAGGGTGGCAAACGAGGTGAGCACCGTTCGGATGACGGCAGCCATGCCCTTGAAGGACGAGTGCAGCCGGATCTGGCTGTCGCAGTCGAGTTGCAGGGGGAAGAGGTAATAGGGGTCGCCGGTGTGCATCCGTTGCATCATCGCCTCGGAGCGGCGGCGTGCGGCGGGGCGCTGCACCAGGCGGCGGAGCCAGCCGGCGTATTCAATGAGCGGATGCCAGGGGCGGTGGGTCTTGTAGAAGGGATACAGGGGTCGCAGCAGCATGGCGGTCATGTTGTAGAGGACGTCTTCGCGGGCACGGCGGTTGAAGCTCGATGGGATGGTTGCGACGTCGTTCACCGCCGGAAGGCTGACGGCGGTTTCACGATACCAGTCCGGGTTGCGGGGCAGGCTCGAATGGCCGTTGACGCCGCCGAGCTCGATGGTCACCCAGTCGGGGCGGAGGTAACCTTCCTCGACGACGTGGACGGCCAGCAGGAGGGTTCCGGCGACCTCGATGGCTTCGCGGTGCATGGGGCGACAGTCGCCGAACAGGACGATGTCGGTGATGTCACGGTCAGCGATCAATTCGGCCACGTAGGTGCGCCAGGCTTCGGGGCGGCCGCGGTAGTCAAGCGCGCCGGGTTGGCGCCAGAAGACGCGGTCGCCGGCGTTGAGGTTGACGCGGATAACTCCGTGGCCGCGAGCTATGAGCGTGCGTCCGAGACGGTCGAAGAAACCGCTGGCGAGGCCCTGGAGGAACAGGAAGGTGCGCTTCCGATCAGGCGGCGTCATTCGGAGATTCCTTCCTGGTGGGGGCGGCGTGGACTCGCCCACGGCGTAACAGCCCAGGCCTTGATTGGAGGGTGGCGATCAGGATGCCTTGCCAGCGGCGGAGGCGCATGAGCGGTGTCAGCCGGTGTAACGCCGGATCGGCGAGGCGGTCGAGGACGATTTCAGGTCCGCAGGGAAGGCCTGTGACAGGGTCGAAATAGAGGGGGTAGAGGATCAGCGTGGCTGCGACAAGCGCATCGAGTTCGAGGCGGCGGGTTCGGCGCAACGGGCGGTTGAGGTCGGTCGTGAGGCCCCAGCCTGCGTAGAAGGGCTGGCCATAGGTTGTCACGGGCTTGGCGCGGAGGAGTGCCTCGAACCCGGTCAACGAGGTGAGGGTATGGACTTCGTCGATCTGGTCCAGCAATGCCGCCATGGAGCCGCCGCGGACGACGCGGTCGGCATAGCGGAGTGCTTCGGCGTCGGAGATGGCGCCCTCGCGGAACCCGGCATCGACGTCCGGGTGGGGCTTATAGACGATGGCTGCATCGGGCGCCTGTGCGCGGACGCGGGCGAGCAGATCGAGGCCCGGCCTTACGCCGGCGCCGCCGAGTTCCACGGATCGGTCGTCGGCAACCTGGCCCGGCACCAGCAGCACCGGGCGGTCGCGGGGCAAGTCCAGCGGGGGCGACCCCGTGAGGTTGTACTTCGTAACGCCTTGCCGGACCATGCGATCGCGCAGCGTTGCGGCGCGGGCCAGTAAAGCCGGGTCGAACGTGGAGTGGGACAGGATGTCTTCGAGATCGCTCGGTGCGGTCGAATCGTAGTAGATGCCGAGGCGGTCGCACACTACGGAGAGCGGCGGGCGGAACTCTGCGCCCAACCCGACGGAGCGAATGAAGCCGTCCTCGATACGGAACACCGGCACGCCGGCTTTTGCGGCCTCGGCTTGCAGCGTGGGGGGTTGCCGGGACGGCCACACGGCGACGGCGGCATCGCGGGACTGGGCGATCGCCAGCGCGGAGGTGGCCGTATCGCGGAAGGCCGGGGTGGCAGCGTCGCCCAGTATGGCGGCGATGCGGTCGCGTTTCCAGAACGAGACCCCGACACAGCAGCCGATGGAGGCCTTCGTGGCGGCGTGGCGGCGCCAGTCCTCGGCCATCGCGAGGAACGCCTCGCAGGCGATGCTTTGGCCAGTGAACGGGTCTAAATAGCGCGCGCCGAGCAGCAGGGCAGCTGCGGCCACGCGTGCGGGATCGAGTGCGCCGCCGGGGCGCGCAAGGACCTTGCCCAGAAGGGCTGCGATGGTCCAGGCGTCGGACCAGGGGGTTGCGTGGATGGTTGCGGCCTCTGCGAGCAGCGGCCAGGGGTCGATGACGCCCGACAGGACGGCGGCGAGCGGGAATGCGACAAAGGGGGCCGGGTTGGCGGCGACGAGGATGGTCCGGTCTGCACCCGATTCGCCGATGGCGCGTTCGAGCAGCCGGAGCGTGGCGGCATGATCCGGTCCGGCGAACACGACGGCCCGGCGGCTGGCGGAGACGGCCGGCTGGCGCCCCCACCAGGTTCCGGCGATGCGCCCGGCCGTCACGCGACGCAGCACAGCCTGCGCCCGCGTCGCCATCGCTTGATCGAACCAGGCGGCAGGATTGCGGTCGAGAATGCGTTGGGTCCAGCCTTGATCGGGTGTGCCTTGATCGGGTGTGTCTTCGTCCCGCGTGCCTGTCGGTGCGGACAGACTTGCAGACCACGCGGTCGTGTCCTGTTTCCCGTGGTGTGGGGCTCGGAGCAGGGCAGGGACGAGTTGCAGGATGGGGCGGCCCCGGTGCAGATGGCCACGCTTTAACTTGCGCTTGGTGAGGAACGCATCCGGGTCGGGGTTGTTGCGGACCAGACGAAGGTCCGGAAACAGGCCGTGCGCAATGTTGTCGCGCCGTGTCATCATGGCCACCACAGGTGTCGGGGAGCAATCCTGTAAGCCGAAGTCGATACCGACTGTGCTGCTTTGCAAAACGATCGGCATGGACGTCGGATCTGTGGTCCCGTGGCCAACTAGCGGCCGCACTTGCATACTGCCGCCTCCTGCCAGAAGGGTTTACATACTTGTCTGACGCACTGCAACATAGTGACGAAAGTGAGAGTTCTTTCCGGGTGCCACCGACACAGCCGGAATTGCGTTGTTATAATCGTTCCTGTAGCTCCGGCTTGGGCCCAGGACCACGGCCCGACATCGGGGCTTTGGATTTCCAGAAGTTTAGATAGGTTACCGAATCTATGCACATCCTGGCCACCTCGCTTCCGTCGCCTCGACCCATGGCCGTCATCGGTGTGTCGTGCCGGTTTCCGGGTGCGGCCGACCTGGATGCGTTCGCGGCAATGCTGGCCCAGGGTGTGGACGCGGTCACCGAGATCCCACCGGAGCGGTTCACGCGCGAGGCCTATCTGCACAGCGACCCGAAGCAGGCGGGCAAGACCTACACGCTGGCTGCTGGCGTGATCGAGGGGGTCGATCGGTTCGACGCGGCGTTCTTCGGAATCTCCCCGCGTGAAGCGGAACAGATGGACCCCCAGCAGCGCCTGCTGCTGGAGCTGACGCACGAGGCGCTGGAGGATGCCGGCATGCCGGCGACCCGGCTGGCGGGGACGCGGACCGGTGTCTATGTCGGCGGCTCGGCCTCGGACTACCTTGCCTTGCGACTGGGCGACCCGGCCGTCGCCAACGCCTATTTCATGACCGGCGCCACGCTCAGCACGTTGTCGAACCGCATCTCGTATGTGTTCGACCTGAAGGGGCCGAGCTTTACGGTCGATACCGCGTGTTCCTCGTCGCTTGTTGCGCTGCATCTTGCCTGCATGGCGATGCGCCGGGGCGACGTGGACATGGCCATCGTCGGCGGCGTGAACCTGCTTCTGTCGCCACAGAGCTATGTCGGGTTCTCGCGCGCGTCCATGCTGTCGCCGCGCGGGCGATGCCATGCGTTCGCGGCGGGTGCGGACGGGTACGTGCGGGCCGAGGGGGGCGGGGTCGTGCTGATCAAGCCGCTGGATGTCGCGTTGGCGGATGGCGACGACATCCGGTTCGTGATCGAGGCGACCGGCGTGAACTCCGACGGGCGAACTGCCGGGTTGTCGTTGCCGAGCCGCACGGCCCAGGCTGCCTTGCTGCGGGACGTCTACGGCAACTCCCGGGTCGATCCCGACGACCTCGTTTATGTCGAGGCGCATGGCACCGGGACTGCCGTGGGCGACCCCATCGAGGCGGGAGCGCTGGGCGAGGTCCTGGGGCATAGCAGGACGCGGCCGCTGCCGATCGGGTCGGTCAAGACGAATATTGGGCACCTGGAGGCCGGCAGCGGCATGGCCGGGCTGCTGAAGGCGATGATCGTGCTGCGCGACGGCGTCATTCCAGCCTCGCTGCATTGCGAGGTGCCGAACCCCACGATCGACTTCGCCGCGCTGAACCTGTCGCTGACCCGCGAGTCGACGCCTGTGCTGATGGCGCGGGAGAAGCGTGGGGGCGGGGATGGGCTTTCGCGCCCGGCTGCGGCAGTCAATTCGTTCGGCTTCGGGGGCACCAATGCCCACACGGTCATCTCTGCCGCGCCGCTCAAGATCGCAGAGGCCGAGATTGCGGGGAGCGAGGTGGTGCGAGCGGAGGTTGCCCTGCCGCCGTTGCTGGTTTCGGCGCGGTCCGACGCCGCGCTGGCGCAGCTTGTGGAGGCGTGGCGCGATCGGCTTGCCGGATTGTCGGAGTGCCAGGCTGCACCGTTGCTGCGTGGAGCGGCGCGCCGGCGCGAGCATCATCCGAACCGCCTTGCCGCAACAGGCGGGACCGTAACTGCCATCGTGGAGGCCTTGGCGAGCCGGAGCGCCGGGCAGGATCGGCCCGATCTTTCGAGCGGGTCCGCGCTTGGGCGATCGGCGATTGCGTTCGTGTATTCCGGCAACGGGTCGCAGTGGGCCGGGATGGGTCTCGACGGTCTTGGCAACCCGGATTTCCGTGCCGCGATCGAGGAGGCGGATGCCGAGTTGTCGCCGCTGATGGGGTGGCGGATCGTCGATCAGTTGCGGACCGCTGACGCCGCGGCGCTGCGGCGCACCGCGATCGCGCAGCCACTGTTGTTCGCGATCCAGTATGCGACCACCCGCACGCTGGCGTGCGCGGGCATCCGGGCGGCCGGAACCTTGGGGCATAGCGTGGGCGAGGTGGCAGCTGCCGCGGCGGCCGGGGTGCTGTCGCTGCCGGACGCGGCGCTGGTAATCGCCGCGCGGTCTGCAGCACAGCAGAAGACCGAGCATCAGGGCGGCATGGCGGTGCTGGGCCTTGGGCCGGACGAGGCCCTGGGGTTGCTGGACCGGGTGCCGGAGGTGGAGATCGCGGCGGTGAACAGCCGTGGGTCGATCACGGTGGCAGGCCCACGGGCGGCGCTGCAGCGGCTACAGCAGTTGGCCGCGCGGCGGCGGGTGCATTACGCGGCGCTGGACCTGGATTATGCCTTCCACAGCGCGGCCATGGATCCGATCCGGGACGGCCTGCTGACCGACCTGAAGGGGCTGCAGCCGGCGCGTGCTGCCGCACCGTTCTATTCGACCGTGTATGGCGCTTCGAACGACGGCACGGGGCTGGGCGCGGAGTATTGGTGGCAAAACGTGCGGGCGCCTGTGCGCTTTGCCAAGGCGATGTCGGCAGCGATCGAGGACGGGTGCAATATCCTGTTGGAGATCGGGCCGAACCCGGTGCTGCAATCCTACATGCGCGACGCCTTGAAGCAGGCCGATGTGCCGGGCCGGGTGCTGTCCACGTTGTCGCGGCGGCTGCAGGCGGAGGACCCGTTCCGGCGGATCGCAGGTCAGGTCTATGTGGCCGGACACGACATCTCGGGGGCCGCGCTGTTCGATGGCGCCGCCAGCACGGCCGCGTTGCCGCGGTATCCGTGGCAACGCGAGCGGTTCTGGTACGAGGCGACCGACGAGGCCACAGACACGATCGCCGCGCGGCGTGACCATCCACTGCTGGGGTTTCGGCGCGGGAGCGAGCCGGCGTTGTGGTTTAACACGCTCGACACGGTGGCGGAGCCTTGGCTGGCCGATCATGCGCTGGATGGCACGCCGCTGTTGCCGGCGACCGCGATGGTGGAGATCGCGCTGGCCGCGGCCCGCGCCCGGCATCCGGAGGCCGCGCACCTGGACGTTCTCGACCTGGAGATCAGCCGGCCGCTGATCCTGGAGGCCGACAGCATCCGCGAGACGCGGTTCAGCGTGAGCGGCGAGCGCGGCGCGTTCGAACTGGCGAGCCGGCCGCGCCTGTCCGGCGAGGCCTGGACCGTTCATGCCACCGGGCGGATCGCGGCCGGCAGCCCGGCGGCGTTGCCGATGCCGCCGGCCCTGGACGAAGGCGAGACGAGCCTGCTTTCGGGCGACGCGCTGCACGCGCTGACGACACGGCTTGGCCTGCAATACGGACCTGCCTTCCGGACCGTGCGCGAGGTTGTCGTGCAGGGGGATCGGGCGGCCACTGTGGCGCTGATGGGAGCACTTCCAGTCCGCGGTGCGGGGTATTTGATGGACCCGGCCCGGCTGGATGGCGCGCTGCAAGGGCTGGTCGCGCTCGCGGCCGGGCACGTGGGCGGTGGGGCGGCGTTGCTGCCATGGCGGTTTGGGCGGGTACGCCTGGCGCTGCCGGCTGGCGAGCTACCGGAGATCGAGGCCGCGGTGCTGCGGATCTCGCGGGTGGGCCCGCGGTCGGTGCTGGCGGACGTGACACTCCTGGACGCCGCGGGCGCGCCGGTCGCGTTATTCGGGGATTGCTGGTTCACCCGCGTGGGCGGCGGAACCGTCGATGCGATGGCGGATGCGCTGTTCCACACTGTGGAGATGCCAAGCCCGCGTGGCGCCGCGGCGCTCCCGACGCCGCGCCCGGTGTTTGTCGAGGCGAGTGATGCGGAGGACGAGGCTGGCCTGCTGACCGAGGCGTTCGTCGCGACGGTGGCGCATGAAGCGGTGGCTGCGGTTGCCGGGCTGCAGAGCAACCGCACCGCCAGCCTGGTGGCACAGGGTCGTGTGCATGCGGAAGCGGTGCCGCTGCTGGAGGCGCTGCTCGGCTGGCTCGAGCGCGACGGGCTGCTGGAACGTGACGGCGAAACGTGGACGCTTGCCGATGACGGCGAGCTGCCGCCGGCCGCCGAGATCTGGCGGTCCATCCTGGCCAGTGCGCCCCAGGCGGTGGCAGAGGCGGCACTGGTCGGCGCAATGGCCGAGGCGTTGCCCGGCATGCTGTCCGCCGGGCCTGTTGCCGGGCGGCCGGGCGGACTGACGGCGTTAATAGCCCACCTGGTCGCCGCATCGCCAGCCGCTCGTAGCGCGATCGGGGCTGCGGCGGATGCAGCGGGACAGGTTGCGGCGGCATGGCCGGTCGATCGTCCACTGCGCGTGCTGGAACTGGGCGCGTTCGACGCCGCCGTAACGGCGCCGCTGGCGGCTGCACTGCGCCGGTCCGGCGCCACGGTTCTGTTTACCGCGTCCCTTGCGCCCGGCGCGGATCGCACCGCCATCGGGGCGGCTCTGGCCGGGTTGCCGCAGTGCGGCGTCGTCGAGGCTGGCGCGGAGTTGCGTGGGTTCGACCTTGTTGTCGGCTTTGCCGCCCATGCCCGGGCCGGCGTTGGGGGGCCGCGGCCCGACATGCTCGCGCCCGGTGGTTTGCTGCTGATGGTGGAACCGCGCCCGAACCGGGTGTGGGATATGTGTTTCGGCGCCGCAGCCAGCTGGTGGCGGGAAGATGGCACGGGTTCGCCCCTGCAGGACGGCGCCGGGTGGAGCCGAAGCCTGGTTGCGGCAGGGTTCCATGATCCCGTGGCCATGCGCGTGGCCGGGGCGGTGTGGGATACGAGCCTTGTCATGGCTCAGGCCCTGCGTGCCGGTGCCGTCGCCGTCCCGGCCGTCGCGGTAGAGGCAGGCCTCTTGATCCTGGCCAACCCTGGCGATGCTGCCGCCGATGCGTTGGCCGACGCGATGCTCGCCGGCGGACGCCGGTCGCTGACGGCGCCGCTGGAGAGTGCAGCGGAGACGCTGCGGTCTGCGCCGCCGTTGGATGGCGACGTCGTGCTGATGCTGGATGCAACGCCCGACACCCTGGCCGAGGCCGGCGCGCTGCTGGCCGCGTGCACGACTGCGCTGGCCGAGAGCAGCGGGCTGCGGCTGCATGTCGTGACCCGCAGCGACAGGCCGTGCGCGGCGGCGCTGCGTGGCATCACCCGGGTGATGGCCAACGAGGCGCCGAACTTGCGTACGCATTTTCTGTCGATCGCGGCCGACCTGGCTGCGGACGCCGCGGCTGC
>JAYVEG010000230.1:0-10301 GCA_043748985.1 Rhodospirillales bacterium | reverse complement strand
TCGCGGCCTGCACGGCCCGTCCCACGAACAACGCCTCGGCGTCATAGACCAGCCGCGCCCCGCCCAGGATACCGGGATCGGACCGAACCAACTGTGTGAACGCGTTCATGTTGTCCGGCCGGCTGACCATCACTACGTCGTAATAGCCGCGTCGTGCCCGCAAAAAGCTTTCGATGCTGGTCTTCGGCCCCTGCGCGGTGATCTCGATCTCCGGCGCAAGCTCGGCCTGTGCTGCCGTCCAGTCGATCGGCGCCGGGTTGACCGCAAGGAACGTGACAAACCAGCCCATCGCCACAGCCTCGTTCAGGATCGCCTGCGTGCGCGGGTATCCTGCTCCCACCGCATTCAGCGGCACCACCCCATCGGCCAACAGCACCCGCCGCCCCCGCGCCGACGCGTCCCGGGCCACCAACACGTTCGCCGCAGCAGCCGGATACCGCACCCGCCGTCCCCGATGCAGCGCCCGCAAACGGAGCCGCTTCTGGTCGCCGACGCTACCGCTTGCAGCCTCCGGCCCGTGCAGCACGGCAACGGCCAGAGGGTCGAACACCACCCGCCACCCCGCCGCCCAGATCCGCTCGCACAAATCCGCATCCGCCATCGCCGGCGCCTCGAACCCGGCTGCAAACCCGCCAACCGCCTCGAACACCGACCGCCGAACCAGAAGGAACCGTCGCGAGCCCCAATCGACATCCCGACGGAACATCGCCTCGCCCGTCTCCTCGTGCCGCTCCGGCGCATAGACGGTGACGCTGCCATCCGCCCAGACGATGCCCCCGGCTTCCGCCAACCCGCCATCCGGCCGCAACAACCGCCCGACCACGGCACCTACCGGCCCCCGCGACATGGCAGCGAGCGCCGCCGCGATCGCACCAGGCCGAACCTCCACCGCCCCGTCCACGAACAGCAACACCTCCCGAGCCGTCGCCACCGCGCCCTGCACATCCGATGCCCAACCCCGAACGCCCGCCTCCCCTGGAGGCTCGCCGCCATACACGACGACGTCCGTCGCGCTGTCCCCGGCCGCCAGCACTGCCCCAAGACACGCCTGCAGAGCCGGCCCCCGTCCCGCCGCGCCATCGATCAACACAGTCAGCCCGGCCACCGCAGTCACGTCGCCCGGTTCGATGTCAGCCATTAATTACGTTCCCTATCCGTCTTCCCTACTACCCCATCCGGCTCGCCCCCTCAAACCCGCCTCCCCTTGGCGCAACCGCCCCCCACCGCTTACACTCCGCCCATAAAAGCAATAAGGACGCGTCCATGCCGCTTTCCCGCCGCACCCTCCTCGCCGCATCCACGCTTGCGGCCGCGCCGCGCCTCGTCCGTGCCCAAGGCGCAGGAACCGGCGCAGGATCCTCGGCACCCATCCGCATCGGCGTCCTCACCGACCTCTCCGGCCCCTACGCCAGCAGCGGTGGCGCCGGCTCTGTCGCCGCCGCCCGCATGGCCGTGGCCGATTTCGGCCCATCCGTCATCGGCAAGCCTATCGAGATCATCCAGGCCGATACCCAGAACAAGCCCGACATTGCCGGCGCCATTGCCCGCCAATGGTACGACGAGGGCGTCGACGCCATCACCGACCTCCCCGTCACCCCCGTCGCCCTCGCCGTGCAACAGGTCGCCCGCGAAAAATCCCGCACCGTCATGATCACCGCTGCCGCGGTCACCGAGTTCACCAGCAAGCTCTGCGCGCCAATCAGCACCCACTGGGCCGACGACACACACGCCATGGCAGCCGGCAGCAGCGAGGTCATCACCAAAGCCGGCGGAACCACCTGGTTCTTCATCACCGTCGACTTCGCCTTCGGCAACGCCCTACAGGCCGAGGCCACCAAGGTCATCCAAGCCAACGGTGGCAAAGTCCTCGGCACCGCCAAATTCCCGATCGCCAACACCGACTTCTCGTCCCAGATCCTCCAGGCCCAGACCTCCGGCGCCAAGGTCCTCGGCCTCGCCAGCGTCGGCGGTGACCAAGTCAACCTCATCAAGCAACTCGCCGAGTTCGGCCTCCAGGGCAAGACGGGCCAAACCCTCGCCGGCTTCCTCGTCTACATCACCGACATCGACGCCCTGGGCCTCGAAGTCGCCCAAGGCTTCCGCTTCCCCACCAGCTATTACTGGGACCAGTCCGAAGGCACCCGCGCCTTTGCAAGGCGCTTCTTCGTGGAACGCAAGGCAATGCCCACCCAGAACCAGGCCAATATCTACGCCGCCACGCTCCACTACCTGAAATCCATGGCCAAGGCCGGCACCCGCGACCCCATCGCCATCAACCAGGCCATGCGCGCCAACCCGCTCGCCTATTTCGGCGACACCACCATCATCCGCACCGACGGCCGCGTCCTCCACGACCTCACCCTGTACCGGGTCAAGACCCCCGCGGAATCAAAGGCCCCCTGGGACTACCTCGCCCCCATCGGCACAATCCCCGCCGACCACGCCTTCATCGCCCCAAACCCCGCCTGCACGACCTAAAGCCGTCTCCCGCCTGCGGGACATGGCCGCGTGAGGGTCTCGTCCACAAGCACCATTCCAATGTCACTTCCGACCGCTATCTCCACCCGGATACACCGGTCGCCCAAGGAGATAACCGAATGAAACTCAACGCCCGCAACCAGATCAAGGGCAAGGTCACCCACGTCATCAAGGGCCAGACCACCGGCCACTTCGACACAACCGATGGCTAGGCTCCATCCCGTGCCGCCGTCGCCAGCCGGTCGGCCCGCTCGTTCATCACATCACCCGCGTGCCCCCGCACCCACTTCCATTCCACCTCGTGCACCTTCGCCGCATCCAGCACCCGGCGCCATAAATCCATGTTCGCCACCGGATCCCCCGCCGCATTCCGCCAGTTCCGCCGCACCCACCCCGTGTGCCAGCGCGTCACGCCGTTCTTCACATATTCGCTGTCGGTATGCACCACCACCTTGCACGGTCGCTTCAATGCCTCCAGCGCCGCCGCCGCCGCCGTCAACTCCATCCGGTTGTTCGTCGTCACCGGCTCCGCCCCCGACAACTCCCGCTCCGTACCGCCAAACCGCAGGATTGCCGCCCAGCCGCCCGGCCCCGGATTGGGCTTGCATCCTCCATCCGTCCAAACCTGCACCTCAACATCAGAGCCCATACGCCGTCGCCCCCTCCGCCTGCATGAAAAACCGCAGCCGCCGCAGATACTCCATCGGGTCCTTCCGCGTCACCATCGCGCCCACCGGCGTGTTCACCCAGTCGAACAGCCGCGTCAGCAGGAATCGCAGCGCCGCGCCCCGGCACAACACAGGCAGGCCGCCAAGCTCCGCCTCGCTCAATCCACGAACCCCGGAATACCCCCGCAGCAAAGACCGCGCCTTCGTCACATTGAACTGGAAATCCGGCTCGAAGCACCAGGCGTTTAGGCACACGGCAACGTCGTAGGCCAGTATGTCCGTGGCCGCGAAATAGAAGTCGATTAGGCCCGAGATCCGTCCATCGAGAAAAAACACATTGTCCGGAAACAAATCCGCGTGGATATGCCCGCGTGGCAGTTCCGCCGGCCATGCCGCCAGGATCGCCCCCAGCGCAGCCTCCAACTCCTCTCCGAGTCCCGCCTGCACCTCGTCCGCTCGCGGCAGGCACCGTGCCAGCAACGGCGCCCAGCCCGCCGGTCCCAACGCATTCGGCCGCACCGCCGCATACCCCTCGCCCGCCAAATGCAGCCCGGCCAACGCCGCGCCCAGCGGCCCGCAATGTTCAGGCCGTATCCGCCGCGGCCATACGCCAGGCAGGAATGTCGTGATGCACGCCGGCCGTCCCGCCAGCGTGCGCAAGCTTGCGCCATCCCGCCCGCGGACCGGTTGCGGACAAGAAATCCCCCGCCTCGCCAAATGCTCCATCAACCCCAAAAACCAGGGCAACTCCGCCGGGTCCACCCGCTTCTCGTACAACGTCAGGATGAAATCACCCTCGGTCGTCCGTACCGAGAAATTGCTGTTCTCGACGCCCTCCGCAATGCCCCGAAAGGCCACCGCGGACCCGAGCTCGTACTCTGTTAGGAACGCTGAAAGCGCCTCGTCCCCGACCTCCGTATAAACGGCCACGCTGAACGATCGCCCGCCTAGACTACGGCTCGGGTCTCCAGCGGCGCCGGCAGCTTGAACACCACGTCCTCCTGCGTCACGCGACGTTCCTCGATCACCAGCGTGTAACGCTCGGCCAGCAGCCGCAGCAGTTCCTGCACCAGGCTCTCTGGCGCCGACGCCCCGGCCGTCAGCCCCAGCGTCTTCACTCCGTCCATGACCGCCCAATCCCACGTATTGGCCCGCGGCAACAGGATCGCCCTCGCCGCCCCAGCCCGCTCTGCCACCTCGCGCAACCGCTGCGAGTTGCTGCTGTTCGGACTGCCGATTACCACCACCAGGTCGCAATCCCGTGCCACTGCCTTCACCGCCGCCTGGCGATTGGTCGTCGCATAGCAGATGTCCTCCCGCTTCGGCCCCTCGATGAAGGGGAACCGCCGCCGCAGCGTCTCCACGATCTCCGCCGTGTCGTCCACGCTCAATGTCGTCTGCGTGATGAACGCCAGCATCTCGGGGGTTGCCGCCTGCACCGTCTCCGCATCGTGCACGCTCTGCACCAGCGTCATGCTGCCCGGCGGCAACTGTCCCATCGTGCCCACCACTTCCGGGTGACCCTCGTGCCCGATCATCAGGATATGCCGCTGCTCGCCGCCACCGCCAGCGAAATGCCGCTCCGCCTCACGATGCACCTTGCTGACCAACGGGCAGGTCGCATCCAGATACATCAGGTTGCGCCGCTCCGCCTCGGCCGGCACCGACTTCGGCACGCCATGGGCGGAAAACACCACATGCGCATCGGCCGGAACCTCGTCCAACTCCTCGACGAACACCGCCCCCTGTGCCTCCAGCTCCTCGACAACAGTCCGGTTGTGCACGATCTCGTGGCGCACATACACCGGCTTGCCATAGCGCCGCAGCGCCTCCTCCACCACACGGATCGCCCGGTCCACGCCAGCGCAGAACCCCCGCGGCCCTGCCAACACGACACGCAGCTCAGGAAGGCTAGACATCGCGTCCATCGTCTGTTCCATCTTGTCCGGCCCGTCCCCGGCGCGCACCATGCGCCCCGCAATGCATGGCGCAACACATAAGCCGACCCACGGCGCCGCGCCACCCCGTCCCTTTCGGAGCCCCTGATGCCCAACCCCATCCGCCTCACGCCGCCCCGGCGTGGCCTGCATGCCGCCCGGCCCCTCCTGGCTGCCGCGGCCCTCGCCTCCCTGACCGCATGCGGTGGCAACGACAGCAACAAGTTCGCCCCACCTTGCCCGGTCCCCAGCATCCCGCGCGACCTCGGCGACCTCCATCGCTATCGTGGCGCGGGCCGCGACATCACCGATAGTGTCCTCGAAGGCCGAATCACCGGCCTCGAAGGCTCCTGCACGCGCGACAGCGCCGACACGACCGTCGCCACCATCTCCGTCGGCATCGAGCTGGCCCGCGGCCCCGCTGCCCCCAGCCGGGTAGCCGATGTCGCCTACTTCGTCGCCGTCAGCGAAGGCGACACCATCCTCGACAAGCGCGTCTACACACTCCGCGCCGAGTTTCCCTCCAACACCGACCGCCTTCGCCTCGCCGGCGACCAGGTCGAACTCCGCCTCCCTGTCACCGCCACCAAGACTGCCGCCGCCTACCGCGTCTCGATCGGCTTCCAGCTCACCCCGGCCGAGGTCGAGTTGAACCGCCAGCGCGGCCCTCGCCGCTAAAGAACCTTAAAAGCGAGCTGGGCACAGGCTCAAACCGCCAGCACGAACCAAAATTGATCTACGACCCCACCCTGAACACGACGTCCCCTGGCTGGTCCCCGCCCGAAGCCCTCTCGTCTTCCCCCCTCTCGGATCGCTAAACCACCTCCGCCGGTCGCAACCGGCACCGCGCGGCCAACCCGGCATGCTCCACCTGGATCGTCGCGTGTCCGATGCGAAACTGCCCTGCGAGCAGCCCGCATGCAGCCTCCACCAACGCTGCCCCGCCGCTCTCGCTGACCAGGTGCACGGTGCAGGCGCTCTCCGTTGTGCTCAAACCCCAGATGTGCAGATCGTGAACCTCGTCGACCCCCGGCAGCCCCGCCAGCGCCGCCTCTACGGCCCCCCGGTCGATCCCCCGCGGCACCGCATCCATCGCCAAGGCCATGCTCTGCCGCAGCAACCCCCAAGTCCCCACGGTGATCGCCCCGGCGATCAACAGGCTCGTCACCGGGTCCACCCAATGCCATCCGGTCAGCAGGATGACGCCTCCCGACACCACCACCCCCAACGACACCAGCGCATCGCTCGCCAGATGCAGGAACGCCGCCCGCATGTTCAGATCGTCCTCCTGCCCCCGCATGAACAGCAACGCCGTTCCGCCATTCACCAGGATTCCCGCCCCGGCCACCCACATCACGATCCCGCCCGCCACCGGCGCCGGGTCCCCGAACCGCTGCACCGCCTCCAGCGCGATCGCCCCGCACCCGATCAGCAGCACCACCGCATTCGCCAGCGCCGCCAGGATGCTGCTCCGCCCAAACCCATAGGTATGCGTCGCCGTCGGCCGCCATCGCCCCATCCCGGCCGCGCCCCATGCCAACAGCAGCCCCAGCACATCCCCCAGATTGTGCAGCGCATCCGCCATCAGCGCGACGGACCCGGCGATCAGCCCGAACACCACCTGCAACACCACGAACCCGCCATTCACCCCGGCCCCAACCGCGAACGCCGCGTTCGACGTCGGCACCACATGCGAATGCCCGTGCCCCCCATGCGAATGCCCCGAATGGTCGTGCCCCGAATACTCGTGGTCGTGCGACATGGAATCCTCAGGCGTTACAATGGCCCCTGTGACGAAACAGGGTCTCCACCCCGAAGGCTACCGCATCTGCGTGGCACATTGGGACCTCCGACACATAAAGCTTCGGATCAAAGTGCGACTGTGGTTCGATCGTGTCATGGCCTCCCGCCGACCGTCCCGTTTTCCAGCAGCGAGGGATGCCACATGATAGAAGACGCTCGCGTATTCGACTCTGGCCCCGACCATGGCCCCGACCCTGGCACTGCCGCAGCGCATGACACCCACTTCGCTGGCTCTGTCGGCCACGACAACGCGGCTGCTATGTCCCATCCTCCTTCTCTTCCAGTTGTTGTCGAAGATCGTGCTGGCCCCGCCTTTCGTGGTCTGGCTGCAGGTCGGCGCACCGTGCCGCCTGGCGTTCGCCGTCTTCATCGCCTTCTTTCCGCTACGGATCGCGACCGTCGCGGGGCTGGCCGCCCCGGACCAGGGCGCGCTCGCCCTGTGCCGCGGCTTGGGCGCGGCGCGGTGGCAGACATTGCTGATGGTGCGTCTGCCCTTTGCCGTTCCGCATCTCCTCGCCGGGTTGAAGACGGCCGCGACCTTGGCCTTGCTCGGCATCGTCATCGGCGAGTTCGTCACTGCGCAGCGTGGGCTCGGTCACCTCGTGCTACTGGCTGGAAACATCGCCGAAACCGCGCTGATGCTGGCGGCAATCGTCATGCTGTTGGCGATCGGCACCGCATTGCATGGGACGGTGCTGCTACTGGAGGCCGCGTTCGCGCTGGTATGGTACGCCGGTGACCGCGGGAAAGTTCGGTTGATGCCTGCAAGCCTGCCCCCGCTTCGCGTCAGCCTACCAATGTACAACCTGCCTGAAATGCAGGCCGTCAACACCGCCTTCTGGCAGGCCATCCGCACCGAACTGAAAACCCTGGGTATCGACGGAGCGCCGGACACGCCGGACTTCGCACGCAAGCCGGTTCCCGGCGCGATCGAGCCCGACACGCTGTTCACCCAGGTCTGCGGCTGGCCGCTGCAGACAGTCTATCCCGGCCAGGCCACCATCCTCGGGATACCCGTGTACGACGCACCCGCCTGCGACGGCCCCCGTCACGCCGGCGTCTTCGTGGTGGCCCGCGCCTCACGCTACACCGCGCTTGCCGACCTCCGCGGCTGCGACTTCGTGTTCAACAGCCTCCAGTCCAACTCGGGCATGAACCTGCCGCGCCGCGCCATCGCCGACATCGCGAACGGCCAGCCCTTCTTCGCCCGAATCACCGAGACCCACAGCCAGCCGGCCAACCTCGAGCGCGTCGTGCAAGGCGACGCCGACGCCACCTGCGTCGACTGCGTGACCTACGCCTTCTTTGCCCGCCACCGCCCCGCGTTGGCCGCCCGCCTGCGCATCCTGGCACCCACCCCGCCCAGCCCCGCCATACCGTTCGTCACCGCGGCCTCAACCGCTCCCGAAACCACCGTCGCGCTAATCACCGCATTGGCTCGCGTAGCCAAAGCGCCGCAATGGGCCCAGGCCCGGTCAGGCCTGCTGATCCGCGACATCGTCGCCCCGGACCAGGTCGACTATCGCGTGCAGCTCACCTACACGGACGAGGCGGCGGCGCTGGGCTACCCCGTTCTGCAATAGGCTCAGGCCGCCAAACGGATCGGCGCCGGGATCAGCGGACTGACGGAATCGTGCCGCACACCCGCCTTCAGCGCGAAACCCGGCACGATCACCTCGTCGGCGGTAACCCGGGCGCCGCTGTTGTCCTGCAGCTCGAACTTGCCCTTCAGCACCTCCAACACCGACACGTCGGCCTTCCGGCCCGGCTGCAGCGTGCCCAGACTGTCCGGCATCCGGATCATCGCCGCCGGGTTGCTGCTGACGGTCGCGACGATGTCGGACAACGACAGGCCCAGCGTCAGCAACTCCGTCATCGCATGCGTAAGGCTGAGCGGTGCCACGCCGAAGAACGGATTGGCGTTCCGCACCCCATCGTTCGTGTTCGGCACGCGCACGTTGTTGCCATGCATTTCGGCCCCCAACGTGTGCGGCTTGATCCCGGCCGCCAGCACCTCGCAGGCCATGTCGAAACTGAAGTCCGAGCCATGGCCCGCGTCGAACGTGACCCCTTCTCCAGCGCCACTCATGCCGCCCTGCGAGAACCAAGCCGCATGGTGGGGACACACCGCCGCCGTCGCGTAGATTGGTGGGGTTGCCGACGTTGGGGCATAGCGTTGGGGGCGGGAGTGGCGCGGGTGGCGTCGCGAACCCACCCACCACCCCAACCCCCACAGGCCCTGGTTGGCGATGAACCCCGCCACCGCGAAATCCCGCAACGGCAACACCAACCGCCGCCCATCCGGCATCACCGCGGCATATCGATCGGTCCAAAACACCCGATCAATTCCCCCCGGCCCACCCCCTCCTTGCTCGAACCCCTGCCAGAATGAGGCTTCGCCAAAGCCGGCCGACTGGGTATGTCGAAACCCATGATCGACCACGAAGACATCCTCCCCGGAAGCACCCACTGGTCGATGCCCATCAGCCGCGACCGCCTCCTCCGCCTCCTCCGGCTCATCGACATCGAGGGCGGCGCCAACGTCGGCATGCTCTTCTGAACACCGCGGAGGGCTACAACGCTCCCGACACCCTCAAATCCCAGCACACCTTCCGCATCGGCCTCCAGAACTGCCTCTATTCCGACATGGGCCGCATCTTCTGCTCGGTCATCGAGGACACCGTCGGCTGGCACAACACGGTCGGCGGCAACTCCACCGCCGGCAGGCTCGCCGCCCGCTGGGCGCCCTCACCTACCAGGACGCCCGCAACGAGCGCCGCCAGAACGGCACAGACTCCTTCCTCGTCGAAGCCGTCAAATACGGCCTCGGCCGCCGCGACCTCCCCGCCAACACCGAACGCTACAGCGCCACCGACACCATCCGCGAACAGGGCAACCTCTACCTCGGCACCGGCACCCAACTGCTTTCCAACGAGCGCCGGGCCATGATGCGGATCACCGCCGACACTGTCGGCCGCCACGACACCCTCGGCGGCTGCTGCGCCGGCGAGAGCAATACCGTCCGCTACGGCCACCAAACCCGCCCCTTACACTGCTGTCGCGACAGTTTTCTGCTGGCGATCGCCACCCACGAAGAATACGGCCTGAACGAGCGCGACATCGCCCACAACATCAACGTCTTCATGAACGTCCCCGTCACGCAGGCCGGCGGCCTCACCTTCGAGGACGGCGTCAGCGGCCCCGGCCAATACGGGGAGATGCGCCCGAAATGGACGTCATCATCCTCATCTCCGTCTACCTCCAGCTCAACAATCCCTGCAACGACTACAACCCGCCCCCTCGAAATGATCGTCTGTCCCGCGGAACCCAGCTGATGTTCCACCGCGTCCTCGTCGCCAATCGCAGGGTCGCCGCCTGCCGCGTCATCCGCACGCTCCGCCGTCTCGGCATCGCC
>JAYVEG010000229.1:0-3147 GCA_043748985.1 Rhodospirillales bacterium | reverse complement strand
GCGCTGCAGGGCGCGGTCGATATCGGCATCGGCTATTTCCCGCTGTATCGGCTGTTCGTGATCGGCGTCGCCGCCGTCGTGATGCTCGGCCTGTGGCTGCTGGTCGAGCGGACGCGGGTCGGCCTCATCATCCGCGCCGGCGCGCGGGACCCGCAGATCGTGCGGGTGCTCGGCATCGACGTGTCGCTGGTCTGGTTGCTGGTGTTCGGCCTCGGCACCGGGATCGCCGGCCTGGCCGGGCTGTTGGCCGCACCGCTGCAGGGCGTCTCGCCCGAAATGGGTGCCACCGTGCTGGCCGAGGCCTTCGTGGTGACGGTGGTTGGCGGCATGGGGTCATTGGCCGGCGCCGTGGTGGCGGGCCTGCTGATCGGCGTGGTGGTGAGCATGACCGGACTGCTGTTCCCCGAAATGGCGAAGGTCTCGATGTTCGTGGTCATGGCCGTCGTGTTGCTGCTGCGCCCCCAGGGCCTGTTCGGCCGCGCTGCTTGACCCGGCCGCACCCGGTCCTGCTGTCGTGCATGGCGTTGGTCGTGCTGCCCTTCGTGCTGCCGTCCCCGGCATTGGCCACCGACATCGTCGTCTGGGGGCTGTTCGCGCTGGGGTTCAACCTGGTGTACGGCTACCTCGGGCTGCTCAGCTTCGGCCATGCCGCGCTCTTTGGCGCCGGCGCCTATGCGTGCGGCATCACGCTCACGCGGGCCGGCCTGCCCCTCGCCTATGGCTGGATCGCCGCCATTGCCGCAGGCGTCCTCGGCGGAACCGTCATCGCCTTCGTCATGGGCCTGCTCGCCACCCGCACCCGCGGCATATACTTCGCCATGGTCACGCTCGCGCTCTCGCAATGCGCCTATTTCGTCGCCTACCAGGCGGAAGGCTGGACGGGCGGCGAGAACGGCCTGCGCGGCGTCAATCTCGGTGCTATCCCGTTGCCCGGCCTCACGCTCAACTATCTCGATCCGCTCACCCGCTATGCGCTCACGGCCGGGTTCGGCATGGCCGCGCTCGCGCTGCTCGGGCGCATCCTGGCGTCGCCGTTCGGCGCGGCGATGGAGGCAGTGCGGGAAAACGAGGGCCGGGCGCGGGCCTGCGGCTTCGACGTGACGCGCATCCGCCTGCTCGGCTTCACCCTCTCGGGCGGTTTCGCCGGCCTCGCGGGGGCGCTCTATGCCCTGAAACTCGGCACGGTGCCGATCGAATCGATGGAGATTGCCGTCTCCGGCCAGGCGGTCATGATGGCGCTGCTCGGTGGGGCAGGGACGTTCTTCGGCCCCTTCGTGGGCGCAGCGCTGATCGTGGGCATCGAGACGGAGGCGTCGGCCTGGACCGAGCATTGGCAGTTGATCGTCGGCAGCCTGTTCGTCGCGTGCGTGCTGTTCTTTCCCCGCGGCGTATGGGGCACCGCGCTGGCTCGCCTCGCCCGATGAGCCTCCTGCTCGAAACCCGCGCCCTGACCCGGCAATTCGGCGCATTCACCGCCCTCTCCGCCGTCTCCGTCGGCATCCACGCCGGCACCCTCACCAGCGTGATCGGCCCCAACGGCGCGGGCAAGAGCACGTTCTTCAACCTCGTCTCCGGCGCCCTGCCGCCATCCGCCGGAAAAATCCTGTTCCAGGGCCGCGACATCACCGGCACCCCCCAGCACCGCTTCGCCAGGCTCGGCATCGCAAAATCCTTCCAGATCACCAACGTCTTCCCGCAGCTGACGGCGCTGGAAAACGTCCGCGTCGCCGCCCAGGCCCTGGCAACCGGCCTCGATGCCTGGCGCCCCCGCGCCCGCCTGGCCGGCCTCGTCGACCAGGCGCACGCCCTGCTCGCCACCGTCGGCCTGGCGGACCGCGCAACGGCGCAGGCCGCGACCCTCGCCCATGGCCAGCAACGCGCCCTCGAGATCGCGATGGCGCTCGCGGCCCGGCCCCGCCTGCTCTTGATGGACGAGCCCACCGCCGGCATGTCGCCCGAGGAAACCCGCACCGTCATGGACCTCATCCTGCGCCTGGCCGAACAGCGCACCGTGGTGCTGGTGGAACACAAGATGAAGCTGGTCATGGGCATCTCCCAACGCCTGCTGGTCCTGCACCACGGCGAACTGCTGGCCGAAGGCACGCCCGACGATATCCGCGCCAACCCCGAGGTGCGGCGCGTCTACCTCGGGCAACGGGCGTGACCATGCTCGAGATCGCGGGCCTCCACGCCTGGTACGGCCGCAGCCATATCCTCCAGGGCGTCGACCTCGCGGTGAACGAAGGCGAGATCGTCTGCCTCATCGGCCGCAACGGGGCCGGCAAGACGACGACGTTGAAATCCGTGATGGGCCTGTTGCCGCGCATCACGGGCCAGCTGCGCTTCCGCGGCCAGGACCTGGCGCGCCGCCCGGCCCATGCGCGCTATCATCTGGGCCTGGCCTACGTGCCGGAGGAACGGCGCATCGTCCCGGGGCTGACCGTGCGGGAGAACCTGACGCTGGGCCTCCTGGCCAGCCCGCTCCGGCGCGACGAGGCCCGGATCATCGATCGCCTGGCCGAGACCTTCCCGCGCCTCGCCGAACGCCTCGGCCAACAGGCAACCAGCATGTCGGGCGGCGAACAGCAGATGCTGGCCATCGCAAGGGCGCTGGCACCCGCGCCCGCCATGCTCATGCTCGATGAGCCCAGCGAAGGCATCATGCCGGTGCTGGTGGATGAGATGTTCGACCTGTTCACCCGCCTGCGCAAAGCCGGCACGACGATCCTGCTGGTGGAACAGAACGTCGAACTGTCCCTGGCGATCGCCGACCGCGCCTATATCCTGGACGGCGGCGCCGTGGTCCACACGGCGCCCGCCGCGGCCATGCTGGCCGATGCCGCCATCCAGGAACGCTACTGCTCGGTTTAGCAACCTGCTGGATCACCAGGACTTTGGATGACGTCGCCCTGACGGTCAGCCGCCGGGCAAGGCAGGCGCCGCGCGCTCGAACGATACCAACGTCGCGCCCTCCTCCACCTGGTCGTCCAGCGCATAGTGCACCGCCCGCACCACCCCATCCACCGGGCTGCTGATGCGCATCTGCGTCTTCATCGCCTCCAGCACCATCAGCACCGTGCCCCGCGTCACCGCCTGCCCCGGCTCGGCCGAGATCGCGATGATCCGCGCCGGCATGGGCGCCGTCAG
>JAYVEG010000228.1:0-26913 GCA_043748985.1 Rhodospirillales bacterium | reverse complement strand
ATTTGGTGAGCATTCCGTCGTTCGCGCCGGGCAACAAGGCGTTGGCATCCCAGATCTTCGAGATCCATGACACGATCGCATGGGTCATCCTGGGGTTGGCGGGGGTGCATGCGGGGGCGGCGCTGGTGCACCGGTATGTGTGGCGGGACGGGGTGTTGGCGCGGATGCTGCCGGGCGCACGAGTGGGATAGGTCTGCGCCTGCACCTTCATCCACCCTTTTCCCACAGGCAGAATAGGCTTCAAAGCCTGAGGGCTCGGGGCTGTTCTGGGTGGCGCACGCCCTGGCTGAGTGGTAGCCGGCATCGGCGTGATGCGCGACGTCGATGCCGGGTGCCTACGCGCGGATGGATGAGGCGCGCTTTGGCGAGAGCGGCGATAGCGGGACTGCGGCAGCGCCGATCACGCTGGCTCTGGTCTTGAACGACAAGGATGTCCGGATTCCGCCGGGTTGAACAACTCGCTGCTGACCCCCGGTGCCGGGACCTCCCGTGCCGCGGTGCTCACCAGCTTCGCTGAGAGTGCAGAGCACATCAACAACATCGCCGTGGCGATCCATACGGGGATCTACGATCTCGGCGAGCCGATCGGGTAGCAGGGGGTGGCGGAGTATGCCGCCATCCCTGAAGCATTCAGCTGTTGGGGCCGCGCTCCATGCTGATGGGCTGCCAGCGTTTCAGGGTGGTGGTTTGCAGGACGCTGGGGTTGACGCAGCTCATGGGCCATTTGGCCTGGGCGGCGAGAGCGAGTTCCTGGCCGACGCGGCGGCGGCGGGCCGGGTCGAAGCGGGCGGAGGCGGAGGCGTTGTGGGGGCTGAGGGTGACGTTGGTCATGCTCAGAAGCGGGTTGTTGTGGCCGGGAGGTTCCTGTTCGAGGACGTCGAGTGCTGCATGGGCGATCCATTTCTCCTGGAGCGCTGTTATCAGTGCGGGCTCATCGACGGTGGCGCCGCGGCCGGTGTTGATGAAGATGGCGGTCTTCTTCATGCGGGCGAAGTGTTTCGCGGTAAGCATGCCGCGGGCTTCGGGGGTGCCGGGGGCGTGCATCGACAGGAAGTCGGATTGGGTGAGAACTTCGTCCAGCGTGGCGGGGATGACGCCGTAGGGGGACATGATGGTTTCTTCGATGAAGGGATCGTAGGCGATCAGGCGCAGGCCGAAGGCGCGGGCGCGGAGCGCGATGGCGCGGGGGATGTGGCCGAAGGCGATGAAGCCCAGGGTTTGGCCCATGAGGCGGGGAATCTGGTAGAGGGCAGGGCGGCCTTCTTTCCAACGGCCCTCGCGGACCATGCGGTCCTGTTCGAGGACGCGGCGGAAGGCGCATAGCAGAAGGGTCATGGCGTGGTCGGCCACTTCCTCGATGAAGGTGTCGGGGCAGTTGGTAACGGGAATGCCGCGGGCGGTGGCTGCGGCGACGTCGACAAGGTCCACGCCGACGCTGCCGAGGGCGATGAGCTTGATATTGGGCAGGGCGTCGATGATGCGGGAGGGGATGCGGGTGCCGCGGCAGTAGATGGCGTCGGCGTCCCCTGCTGCGGCGATGAAGGCATCCTCGTCGGCGGGGATTTCGGTGATCGTGCCGTGGCCCTGGAGGGCCTCCATCTCATAGCCGAAATCGGCTGATGGCCCGGCGGCAGTGACGACCTTGAACATGCGACGCTTCCTTATGGTTGGCGGCATCCAACCATCGTGGCGAGCGCGCGGCTAGTGGTGGGCGACCGGAAGCAGGAGGCGGGAGGGGGTTGCGCCGCCATGGTCGAGCCGGAGTGTGATGACGCGCTCCTCGGCGGCGGTGGAGTCGATGGGGGGTGTGCCGGTGCCGGGGTTCACCGGGAAGGCCGGGAAGGCGGCGCCGGCGAGAGAAAGGCGGAGACTGTGGCCTTCTGGAATGGTGGCGCAGGTGGCGCGCATGGCGATGGTATGGGGCCCCTTCCCTGCCCTGCCAATGTCGGCCTGACCGATGCGGGCGTGGCCTTGGGTGAGGTTCCAGCTGCGGCCGGCGGGATCGACCATGGCAAGGGTGGCGGAGATGTCGAAGGAGGGCTGGTCCGCGGTGAGCCATAGCTCGGCCGTGACGCGACCGCAGAGGGGGAGCGGGGTTTCGAACGAGGCCGAGGTGTAAACGGCGATGTCGGCACGGTCGTCGAGGGACGCGCGGTCCTGCATGCCACCGGGTTGGGCGTTGTGGCCGCCGAGGGAGGGGGCGGGGCGCCAGGGGTCGTGGACCCAGGTGTCGGCGCCGTGCGGGCCGGGTTCGGGGGCTAGGCCGCCATCTGTGGTCGTGGCGGCGGCGAGGCCGTGGCTGGTGAGAAAGCCGGGGGTGGAGGTGGTGCCAGGCCATATGGGGTGGTGGCGCCAGTGCCTGGCGCCGAGGTCGAAGAGGGTGAAGGCCTCGGCGCGCGCGCCTTGCCCTTTCAGGTGTCGGTCGAAGAAGGCGAGCTGCATGCGGTCGATGGGGGATGCGGCGGCGGGACCGAAGTCGACGGCGCCGACGCGGCGGCCCCAGGGCTGGTGGGTCCAGGGGCCGATGACGAGGGTCTGTTCGGCTGTCGTGCGGGCGGCGATGGCCCGATGGGCGTCCAACGTGCCCATGAGCATCTGGTCGTACCAGCCGCCGATGTGGAGCATGGGGATATCGACGGGTCTGCCGGCAAGGCGGGATGCGGGGGCGATGCGGTCCCAGTAGGGGCCAGGGCCGGGATGGGTGAGCCAGTCGTGGTAGTGGGTCAGGGCGGCGTGGCGGCGCATGACGGCGGGATAGGCGCGGTCGGCGGTGTTGAGCGGCAGGGTGCGGGCGGTGGCCTGGAAGGCGGCGGCGGCGTCGGGGTCGTTGTCGTGGCGGGCCTTGATGGCGCCCAGCTGGGCGGCCCAGCCGAGGCTTGCGGCAAAGGCGAAGGCGCCGCTTTCCCACGCCCAGTCGGTGCGGATGGTCCAGCCGGTCATGGCCGGGGCCATGGCGTCGATGACCGCGCCACCGGCCAGCGCGAGGAGCTGCGTAACGGCCTGGTAGGAGAAGCCATACATGCCGAGGCGGTTGGAGGCGCCGGGGAGGGTGCGGGCCCAGGCGACGGTCTCGGCGCCGTCGGCTTCCTCGGATTCGAAAAGGCTGAAGTTGCCTTCGCTGGTGCCGGTGCCGCGGACGTCCTGGACGACGACGATGTAGCCGTGGGCAGCATACCAGGCGGGGTGGGCGTAGACGAGGGTGGAGGCGATGGCGCGGCCGTAGGGTTGGCGCATGAGCAGGACGGGGCATGGGGTTGGGATGTCGGGGCGCCAGACTGTCGCGTCGAGGCGGGTGCCGTCGGTGGTTGTCATGGCGGCGGTCGTGGGGGATAGGACTCGGTGGTTGACCAAGGGGTTCGATCCACTCGTTGTGCTGCAAACGGTGGGGTGCCGAGCGCAACCCACCCTACGTGAAACTTTGCGCGGCGTAAGGTCCACATGTAACCCATCACCCGTCCCGGACCCCCAGCCATGCCGGGCTGGGGATGTGCTGCATCGCACAAAGCTGCCAGGTTGACCCATGCCGTATCCGATCTGGCTTCCGGTCCTGCTTGGCTTCCTGACTGCGGTTGGGCCGCTTTCGACCGACATGTACCTGCCGGCGTTTCCGGCGATCGAGGCTTCGCTGGGGGGCCTGCCGGGGACGGCGCAGATCACCCTGGCGACGTGGTTTGTGGGGTTGGCGGTGGGGCAGGTGACTCAGGGGTCGCTGTCGGACCGGTATGGGCGGCGGGGGCCATTGATAGTGGGGACGCTGATCTACACGCTGGCGAATGCGGGGTGTGCGCTGGCGCCCGATATCTGGACGTTGTCGGCGCTGCGGTTCGTGGCGGCGTTCGGGGGGTCGGCCAGCATGGTGATCCCGCGGGCGATGGTGCGTGACCTGGCGGACGGGCATGCGGCGGCGCGGATGATGTCGCGGCTGATGCTGGTGATGGGGGCGGCGCCGATATTGGCGCCAACCCTGGGCGGGTTCGTGCTGGGGTTCGCGAGTTGGCACGCGATCTTCTGGTTCACGGCGGTGTATGGCGGGATTTGCTGCACCCTGGTGTTTGCAGCACTGCCGGACACGCTGCCGCGGGAGCGGCGGATCCGGGTGGGGCCGGCGGGCATGGTGCTACGGTATATTGGGGTAGCGCGGGACCGGGTGTTCCTGGGGTTCGCGCTGACCGGCGGTTTCGGGATGTTCGGGATGTTCGCCTATATCGGCGGGTCTTCGCCGGTGTTCATCCAGCATTTTGGGTTCAGCCCGTCCCAGTACGGCATGCTGTTCGGCTGCAGTGCGGCGATGTTCATCCTGGCGACGCAGATCAACCCTCGGCTGCTGCAGCGGTATGGAGCGGCAGCGGTGCTGCGGGCGGCGCTGGCGGCCTTCATGGCGGCGGGGATCCTGCTGCTGGTGCTGTCGTTGCTGGGCGTGGGCGGGCCTGCAGGGGTCGTGGTGCCCGTGATGCTGTGCATGGGGAGCATGGGCTTCGTGATGCCCAACACGGCGGTCGGGGCGTTGTCGCGGCATGCGGCGCAGGCGGGGAGTGCGTCGGCCTTGATGGGTACGTTCCAATTCACCTTGGCAGCGTTGTCGGGCATCATGGTGGGGACGCTGACGGATGGCACGCCGCGGCCGATGGCGGCGATGGTGCTGGCCGGCGCCGTGGGCGCGTTCGCGGCAGACCGGCTGCGGCCGCGTCCCGTAACGCCACGATTGGAGACGACGCCTTGACCCTGGTTGGACTGCCTGCCTGCGCCCGTATCCTGAACGGCCACCTGCAACACGCGACGCCGGCGCGCTATGCGGCGGCGCTCACCGGGGGGGCGGGCGTCGTGCCCGTCATGATCCCGCCGGTTGGGCTGTCGGCATTGCCGATTCTGGATCGGCTGGACGGGCTGCTGCTGCCGGGGAGCCCGAGCAATGTAGAGCCGCATCTGTACGGTGGGGACGGTGACGAGACGCCGGAATGGCATGACGCAGCGCGGGATGGGACGTCGCTGCCGCTGATCCGCGAGGCGCTCGCGCGGGGGATGCCGGTGCTGGCGATCTGCCGGGGCATCCAGGAACTGAACGTGGCGATGGGGGGGACGCTGCATCAGCGGGTGCATCTGCTGGACGGGCGGGAGGATCATCGCGGGCGGGGGCCGACGCGGGAGGACGACTATGTGCCGCGGCACGAGGTGACGCTGGATGGCGGGCTGGCGACGCTGCTGGGGGCGGGGCAGACGGTGGTGAACTCCGTGCACGGGCAGGCGATCGACCGGTTGGCGCCAGGCCTGATGGTGGAGGCGCGGGCACCGGACGGGACGATCGAGGCGGTTCGGGCGGAAGGTCATGCGTTCGTCTTGGGGGTGCAGTGGCACCCGGAATGGCGGTATGCGGAGAATGTCGATAGCGTACGTCTGTTTGCCGCGTTCGGCGATGCCTGCCGGGCCTATGCGGCGCGGGATTTCAGGCCGAAAGTTTCAGGAGTTGCTGCATGAACCATAGCCCGGCCCTGCTCGTCGGCCGCATCCTCGCGAGCGTCATCTTCATCACAAGCGGGTATGGCAAGGCCATGGCGATGGCCGGGACGGTGGCCTATTTGCAGAAGATGGGCGTGCCGATGCCGGGGATCGCCTATTACGGGACGGTTGCGGTCGAGCTGGGGGGCGGCGTGCTGCTGCTCCTGGGGTTGCAGACTCGGCTCGTGGCGCTGGTGCTGGCGTTGTTCTGTGTCGCGACGGCGATGGTGGCGCACATGGATTTCGCGGCGCCGATGCAGCAGATCAACTTCATGAAGAATCTGGCGATGGCAGGCGGCTACCTGGCGTTCGTGGCGGCCGGGGCCGGGCTATACAGCCTGGATGCGATGATCGGGACCATGGGCAGCCGGAGGCAAAACTAATGGATCTCGGGCTGGGGGGAAGGCGGGCTCTCGTCACGGGCGGGTCGAAGGGGATCGGGCGGGCCAGTGCCGCTCTGCTGGCCGAGGAGGGGTGCGACGTAGTGCTGGTGGCGCGCGACCCGGCTGCCCTGGCGGCCGCTGCAGACATGGTGCGCGGACGGCACCAGGTGAAGGTAGAGGTGATCGCGGCCGACCTGTCGCGGCAGGACGAGGTCGAGCGTGTGGCGGCGACGGTTGGTCGGATCGACCTGCTGGTGAACAACGCGGGGGCGATCCCGCCGGGCGGCTTGACCGCGGTGAGCATGCCGACATGGCGGGCGGCGTGGGACCTGAAGGTGTTCGGATTCATCGCGCTGACGCAGGCGCTGTATCCGGGGTTGGTCGAGACGAAGGGCGTGGTGGTCAACGTGATCGGGGCGGCAGGGGAGCAGTTCGACCCCGGCTACATCACGGGGAGTGCAGGGAACGCGGCGCTGATGGCGTTCACGCGGGCGCTGGGACGCGGGGCGCACAAGGACGGGGTCCGCGCGGTGGGGATCAACCCGGGACCGGTGGCAACCGAGCGGCTGGAGCGGTTGCTGCGGCACCGGGCCGAGACGGAGCTGGGGGACGGAGGCCGGTGGATGGAGCTGTGCCGACCAATGCCGTATCAGCGGCCGGCCACGCCGGAGGAGATCGCCAACGCGGTGGCGTTTCTGGCGAGCCCGCGCAGCGCCTATACGAACGGGACGATCCTGACGATCAACGGAGGGCCGTAGCTGGTCCTGAGTTAGACGAAGGGGGCGAGCTCCGGAACGGAAAGGCGGCGCTTCATATCCTGAAGCGACTGCGCCGATTGATAGACTGCTTCGTTCAGCTCGCTGGCGCTGAGACCGGCGATCAGTGCAGCGACGGCGGCGATGTCCATGGTGCTCGACAGAGGGTCGGGGATGGCGAGGGCGGCGGCGGCAGGGCCGCGCTGCAGGCTGACGAGGGGAGGCTCAGCAGAGGGGTGAGGTGTTCAGGGGGATGCTGCGGCCCGGGTCCCAACCGCCGGAGTGCCAGCGCAATCCGATGCGGCCTGGGGCGAGGCGGGACGGCCTGGCGTGAAGGTAGGGTGCCGGGTCGGGGGCGAGGCGGAGGGCGTGGGCGAGGTCCATGATCTCGAGGTCTGTCTCGGCGGGCAACAAGTATGGCGTCGCTGATGGACCAGGCGGCCGGGAAGCCGCCGGCCCGGATGGCGGCGTCCCACAAATGCAAGGGCTGATCGGGAGCAGAGTTCCCGGAATCGTTGGCGGATAAGCGTTGAGCCGGGGCGCGTTGGGGCATAGACCGGTCCAACGTGCCGCATGCTGTCGGCGTTGCCGGAGTGTCATTTGCCCATCCCCCCTGCCCTGCTGCGACCACTGGCTCCGATCCTGGCGTTCATCCGATCCGGCAGTGCGGGCGGGACGATGCTGATGCTGTCGGGGGTGGTGGCGCTGATCTGGACGAACTCCCCGCGGCAGCCGTATTACGAGGCGTTGCTGCATTTCGTGCCTGTGGTTTGGGCTGGGCTGGACGTGCATCTGTGGATCAATGACGGGCTGATGGCTGTGTTCTTCCTGCTGGTGGGGCTGGAGTTGCGGCGGGAGATTACGGCCGGGGAGCTGGCCTCGGCACGGCGATTGGCTGCGCCAGCGCTGGGCGCGCTGGGTGGAATGATCCTGCCAGCGCTGATCTTTGTCGCGTTCAATTATCGCGACCCGGCTGCCCTGCACGGGTGGGCGGTACCGGTGGCGACCGATATCGCCTTCGCACTGGCGGTGATCGCGGTGCTGGGGCGGCGGGTGCCGGTGGCGCTGAAGATATTTCTGACGGCGCTCGCGATCATCGACGATCTGGGCGCGATCCTGGTGATCGCGGTGTTCTATGCGAAGGCGCTGGATTGGGGCGCGCTGGCATCGGCAGGGGGCGTGTTGGCTGTCCTGTATGGGCTGAACCAGGCGGGGGTGCGGCGACTGAGCATATATCTGCTGGCGGGTGCAGTGTTGTGGGTGCTGGTGTTCCGCTCCGGCGTGCATGCGACGCTGGCCGGGATCGCGCTGGCGTTGGTGGTGCCGATGGGGTCGCGAGACAAGGCGTCGCCGGCGGCGCGGCTGGAGCATGCACTGGAGCCTTGGGTGGCGTTCGTGGTGTTACCTGTGTTCGGATTGGCCAATGCGGGGCTGGCATTCGACACCTTGCCGGCGGGGGCGTGGACGAACCGGCTGGCGCTGGGGACGGTGCTGGGGCTGGTGGTAGGCAAGCAGGCCGGGGTGTTCGGGGGCGTGATGCTGGCGGCGCGGCTGGGCCTTGCGCGGCTGCCACGGGGGGTGACGCGGCTGCAGCTGTATGGGGCGAGCGTGCTGTGCGGGATCGGCTTCACGATGAGCCTGTTCATCGGGGAGTTGGCGTTCCGGGGCACGCCGCAGGGGGATGGGGTGAAGCTGGCGGTGTTCGTGGCGTCGGGAATTTCCGCGCTGGCGGGGCTGGTGGTGCTTTGGTCAGCGCGCGGCGCACACGCCCCGCGTGTCGAGATCAAGCGCGACGCGTAGGGCGATGTCCTCGCGCCAGGGGGCGGCGATGACCTGGACGCCGAGGGGCATGCCGGTCCGGACCACTGGAACGGCGGCGACGGGAAGGCCGATGAAGCTGATGGGCTGTGTAAGGACGCCGATGGAGGCGCGGGCCGGCATGGCCTGGCCGTTGATGTCGATGGTGGGTTGGCCGATCAAGGGCGCGGCTACGGGGGTGCAGGGGGCGAGGATCACGTCGACGTCCTGGAACAGGCGGAGCACGGCGTCGCGATACCAGCGCCGAAAGCGTTGGGCGCGGACGTAGAAGGCGCCGGGGAGCATGGCGCCGGCGATCAGGCGGTCGCGGGTGGCGGGGTCGAAGTCCTGCGGACGGGTACGGAGACGTTCGAGGTGGAGGTTGGCGGCTTCCACGGTGGTGATGACGTAGGCGGCGGCGCGGGCGCGGGCGGCTTCGGGGAGTTCGAGGGTGCGGGTGGCGCCGAGGGCGTGGGCGATGGTGGCGACGGCCGCGCGGGCGTCGGGACCGGCGTTCTTTTGGAAGTAGCCTCCGGCGACGGCGATGCGGAGGCCCTGGATGCCGGTGTCTTCCACGGGCTCGGGTAGGCGATCGGCGCAGGCGGGGTCGGCGGCGTCGGGGCCTTGCATGGCGTTGTAGGCGGCGGTGAGCAGGGTGGCGGAGCGAGCGAGCGGCCCGAGATGGTCGAGGCTGTTGACGAAGGGGAAGGAGCGGGCGCGGGTGAGGCGGCCATAGGTGGGCTTCAGGCCGAACACGCCGCAGAAGCTGGCGGGGACACGGATGGAGCCGTTGGTGTCGGAGCCCAGGGCGAGCGGGACGAGATCGGCGCCGACGGCGGCGCCGGAGCCGCTGCTGCTGCCACCGGACATGCGCTCGGGGTCGTGGGGGTTGCGGCAGTTGCCGTCATGGACGTTCTCGCCGGTGAAGTCATAGGCGTATTCACCCATGTTGAGGGCGCCGACGAGTATTGCGCCTTGGGCTTCAAGGCGTTCGATGAGGGGGGAGTCGGCGGTGGCAGGGGCGCGCCCGCGGTTGATGAGAGAGCCGGCGCGGGTCGGGAGACCCTTTACGTCGAACAGGTTCTTCACCGCGAAGGGGATCCCTGCGAGGGGGCCGGATGCGGTGGCGACGGATGCGGTGGCGGCGGTTGCGGTGGCGCGGGCGTCGAGCACGTCGGTAAAGGCGCGGAGCGGGCTTGCGTGGATGCGAGCCAGGGTTCGGGCGATGGTCATGCCTGGAAGACCGGGGCGATTTCGCTTTCGTCGTCGAGCGGGAATGCGGCGACGAGGGTCGCGAGGCGGAGGCTGATCGCGAGGTTGGTGGCGACACCCTCGCGGAACTCGGGGCGCATCGGGATGCCGAGAGCGGCGGCAAGGCCGTCGATGTCTGGCATAGGATCGGGCATAGGATCGGGCATGCCGACAGCTTGCCGGCAGCATGACGTTTGGGCAACACGCCACAGCGAGCCCACCCGGCCGATTTTCACCCGCGGTCGCAGCCGGTGTTCAATGAGGCGTAATCCTGGCCACGGGCTGCTTGACTTGGCAGCGACACGGGGCACATGAACGTTCATTCTCTCCGGGTGGACCATGTCTTCGACTGCCGTCACCGTGCCCTCACCGCGCCAGCGGATCATCGATGCGGCCATCGCCTGTTTCGCACGGGATGGGTTCCATGGCGCGTCGATGCAGCAGATTTGCGCCGAGGCGGCAATGAGCCCGGGGGCGCTGTATCGGTATTTTCCAAGCAAGGTCAGCATCATCGCAGCGATCGCGGAGGCTGAGCGGCTTGAGCACCTGCACTTCTTTGAGCGGCTGACCGATGTGGAGGACCCCGTAGAGGCGCTGGCGAGCATCGGGCTCGACAAGCTGGAGCAGATCCTGGGCCGGACCACGGCGACGCTGGCGGCGGAGGTGATGGCGGAGGCGGTTCGTAATCCTGATGTTTGCGACATGTTCTATCGCAACCAGGTCGAGGCGCGAAGCCACGTGGTGGCGGCGCTGCGGCGGGGACAGGCGCAGGGGACGGTGGACCCTGAACTGGATGTGGAGACCGCGTGCCAGCTGATCATGGCGATGGGCGACGGGCTGAAGGTGCACCAGAAGCTCGATCCGACGTTGACGCCGGCTCGGTTTCGCCCGGTGCTGCAGCAGTTGTTGCGGCGGTTCCTGCGGCCGACGCTCGCTTTGCTGGTGATCATGGCGGGCATCCCAAGTGCGTGGGCGCAAGCCGGGGCCGCCCAAGCCGGGAGCATACAGTCGGCCGGGCCGCGTCCGCCGAGCGTCAGCGTCGTGGCGGCAACCCGGGGCAGCATCGCGGAGGCGGTGGTGCTGACAGGGACGTTGGTGCCGCGGGAAGAGGTCCTGGTCAGCCCGCAGCTGGACACGCTGGCGATCACGGAGGTCCTGGCGGAGGAGGGCGACCGGGTCATGCCGGGCCAGGTGCTGGCGCGGCTGTCGCGGGACGTGCTGGATGCGACGATCGCGCAGAATGCGGCGCAGGTGGCGCGGGCAGAGGCGGCGGCGGCGCAGGCGCGCTCCACGATCACGGAGAACCAGGCCAGCCGGGTGCAGGCGGACCTGGCACTGGCGCGGACGCGCGATCTGCTCTCGAACGGGAATGCCTCGCGCGAGACGTATGAGCAGCGGCAGGCGAGTGCATCGATGATTGCGGCGCGGATCGAGGCGAGCCAGAACGCGCTGCGCGTGGCCGACGCGGACCTGGCCCTGGCCCGCGCCCAAGGGCAGGAGCTGCAGGTGCGGCTGGCGCGCACCGACATCCGGGCGCCGGTGGGCGGGATCGTCAGCCGGCGGACGGCGCGGCTTGGGGCTGTGGTCGCGGGGGCCGGGGACCCGCTGTTCCGTATCATCCAGGATGGGGCGATCGAACTGGAGGCCGATGTGCCAGAGCTGCAGTTGGCGAAGCTGCGACCAAACCAGATGGCGCGGGTGGAGACGGCCGGAGGGCCGCGCAGCGGCAGCGTGCGGCTGGTCTCGCCCGAGGTGAACCGCACGACCCGGCTGGGGCGCGTGCGGGTTGCGGTGGAGGGGAATGAGGGGCTGGTTATCGGCAGCTTTGCCCGAGCGAGCATCGAGACGGCCCGGCGGGACGGCGTGCTTGCCCCGCTGTCGGCCATCCTGTTCCAGCCCGGCGGCGCCGTGGTGCAGGTGGTGCGCGACGGCACGGTGGAGACCCGGACGGTGCAGGTGGGGCTGCGCAACGGTGCACGGGCAGAAATCAGCGAGGGGTTGGCGGCCGGCGAGAGCGTGGTGTCGGTGTCGGGCACGTTCGTCCGGGGCGGTGATCGCGTGACCCCCGTCGAGGCGCGGTAAATGGCCTGGAACATCTCCGGGGCGGCGATCCGCAAGCCGATCCCGCCACTGGTGCTGTTCGCGGTGCTGACCTTGGTGGGGCTGGTGAGTTTCTGGATGCTGCCGATCACGCGGGCGCCGAACGTGGATATTCCCGTGGTGCAGGTGACGGTGACGCAGCAGGGGGCGGCACCGGCGGAGCTCGAGACGCAGGTGACGAAGAAGATCGAGGACGCGGTGGCCAACGTCACCGGCGTCAAGCACCTGACGAGCACGGTGACGGATGGCAGCAGCCAGACGCTGATCGAGCTGCGGCTGGAGGTGAGCAGCGACCGGGCGCTGAACGACGTGCGGGACGCGGTGGCGAAGATCAGGGCGGACCTGCCGCGGGGGGTGGACGAACCGATCATCGAACGGATCGACGTGGTGGGTCAGTCGATCCAGACGTTTGCGGTGACGGCGCCGGCGATGACGCTGGAGGGGCTGAGCTGGTTCGTCGATGACGTGGTGCTGCGGGAACTGCAGGGCGTCAGCGGCGTGGGCCGGGTGGAGCGGATCGGCGGCGTAACGCGGGAGGTGCGGGTGAGCCTGGATCCGGACCGGCTGGCATCGCTGGGGATCACGGCGGGCGCTGTGAACACGCAGCTGCGGGCGACGAGCGCGGATATGGCCGGTGGCCGGGGTGAACTGGGCGCGCAGGAGCAGACGATCCGGACTCTGGCGGGCGCGCGGGCGCTGTCGCAGTTGGAGCAGACCCGGATCGTGCTGCCGGGTGGACGGGAGGTGCGGCTGGGGGAGCTGGGCACCGTCGAGGATACGTATGAAGAACCGCGGAAGTTCGCACGGATGGACGGCAGCACGCCGGTGGTGAGCTTTGCGATCTATCGCGCCAAGGGCGCCAGTGACGTGACGGTGGCGGACGCGGTGGGGGTGCGGCTGCGCAAGCTTGAGACGGCGCATCCGGAGGCGACGTTCACGCTGATCGACGACGGGGTGCGGGCGACGCGGGGCAGTTTTCTGTCGGCCATGCACAGCCTGATCGAGGGAGCGGTGCTGGCCACGCTCGTGGTGCTGCTATTCCTGCGCGACTGGCGCGCGACGTTGCTGTCGGCGGTGGCGCTGCCGCTGTCGATCATCCCGGCGTTCGCGGCGATGCAGGTGCTGGGGTTCTCGTTGAACTTCGTCAGCCTGCTGGCGATCACTCTGGTCACGGGGATATTGGTCGACGATGCGATCGTGGAGATCGAGAACATCGTGCGGCATATCCGCATGGGCAAGCGGCCGTACGACGCGGCGATCGAGGCGGCGGACGAGATCGGGCTGGCGGTGATGGCAATCACCTGCACGATCGTCGCGGTGTTCGCGCCCGTCAGTTTCATGGGGGGAATCGCCGGACAATATTTCAAGCAGTTCGGGCTGACGGTAGCGGCGGCGGTGATCGCCTCGTTGCTGGTGGCGCGGTTGATCACGCCGTTGATGGCGGCTTATCTGATGGTGCCGACGGGGCGTCATGTGGTGCGCGATGGCGCCATCATGCGGGGCTACACGCGCTTTCTGCGGGGCACGCTGCGGTGGCGCGGGCTGACGCTGCTGTTCGGGCTGGCGGCGTTCGGGGCTTCGATCTGGTCGACGACGCTGTTGCCGACCGGGTTCATCCCGCCGGGTGACCAGAGCCGGGTCTCGCTGTCGCTGGAGCTGCCGCCGGGCTCGACGCTGGCGGACACGCAGGCGGCGACGGACCGCATCGCGGCGTCGTTCCGGCAGATCCCGGAGGTGACGACAGTGTTCGTGGTGGGGGGAACGACGCCGACCGGGGTGTCGCCGGAGGTGCGGCGGGCGGCGATGATCGTGAACCTGGTGCTGAAGGGCCAGCGGACGCGGTCGCAAAAGCAGATCGAGCAGGAGCTGACGAGCCGGCTGGCGGACATCCCGGATGTGCGGGGCTGGTTCGTCAACGAGCGCGGCGAGCGGGAATTGGCCCTGACGATCCTGGGCGACGAGCCTGTGGCACTGAGCAATGGCGTTGCCATGATGGAAAGTGCGATGCGGCGGTTGCCGGGGTTCGGCAACGTGGCGCCCTCGGCTGGGTCTGACCGGCCGGAAATCCGGGTGGTGCCGCGGCTGGACGAGGCGGCGCGGTTCGGCGTGAGCACCGAGGCGATCAGCGACACGGTACGGATCGCCACCATCGGGGACGTGAACCAGAACCTGGCGAAGTTCCGGGACGGGGATCGGCTGATCCCGATCCGGGTGCAGTCGCGGCTGGCGCTGCGGACCGACCTCGATGCGCTGGCGGCGCTGCCGGTGATCGGCAGCACTGGGCTGGCGGTGCCGTTGCTGGCGGTGGCCGACCTGGGAATGGGCCAGGGGCCGGCGAGCATCGAGCGATACGACCGGGTGCGGCGCGTGGTGCTGGGGGCTGACCTGGCGCGCGGCCTGGCGCTGGGGGCGGCGATCCAGCAGGCGACCGGCTTGCCGGAGGCCAAGCGGCTGCCGGCCGGCGTGCGGGTGCAGTCGGGTGGTGATGCGGAGATCATGGGCGAGGTGTTCGCCGGGTTCGCGCTGGCGATGGGGGCCGGGCTGACGATCGTGCTGGGGGTGCTGGTGTTGCTGTTCGGCAGCGTGTTCCAGCCGATCACGATCCTGCTGAGCCTGCCGCTGTGCCTGGGCGGGGTGATCCTGGCCTTGTTGGTGACGGGGCAGCCGATCAGCATGCCGGTGGTGATCGGAATCCTGATGCTGATGGGAATCGTGACGAAGAACGCGATTATGCTGGTGGACTACGCGATCGAGCGGCGGGCAGAGGGAATGGCGCGGGCCGACGCGATCCTGGACGCGGGACGGAAGCGCGCGCGGCCGATCATCATGACGACCGTGGCGATGGTCGCGGGCATGGTGCCGAGCGCGTTGGGTATCGGCGATGGCGGGGAGTTCCGGGCACCCATGGCCATCGGCGTCATCGGGGGATTGATCGTGTCGACGCTGCTGAGCCTGGTGTTCGTGCCCAGTTTCTACACTTTCATGGACGACCTTTCGGCCTGGATCAGTCGTCGCGGGGCTCGCCTGTTGACGCCGCGGGCATCGCCGCCGCCGCCGCGGGCCTTCCCGGCGGAATAGGATGTGCCCGGCTTTTTTAAGGGTTGGCGTCAGTCCACCGCGGCGATGGCCTCGGCTGGGGTAGGGGCGAGACAGATGCGGGCGCGGCCGGTTCGTTTGGCCTCGTAGAGAGCCAGGTCGGCACGGCGCAGCAGGCCCTGCTCGTTCTCGTCGATGGCCGGGGTCCAGATCGCAATACCGATGCTGACGGTGACGGTGGCCAGCGGACTTGCCTCGTGGGGGATGGCAAGGGCCGCGAGCGAGTCGCGAATGCGCTCGGCGGTGCAGATGGCGCCGTCATGGGCGGTTTCGGGAAGAAGGGCGACGAACTCCTCGCCGCCATAGCGGGCGCCGATGTCGCCGGGTCGGCGGATGTTCGACTGGATGCAGGCGGCGACCTTGCGCAGCACGTTGTCGCCTTCTTGGTGGCCGTATTGGTCGTTATAGGCCTTGAACCAATCCGCATCGAGGATGAGCAGCGCCAGCGTCGACCGGCCGCGCGCCGCCCGGCGCCATTCCTGGTTGAGCTCGGCTTCGAAGGAACGGCGGTTGGCGAGGCCGGTCAGTTCGTCGGTTGCGGCCATGATGGAGAGCTTCGCGGCGGTTTCCTTGAGCGCATATTCGGCGCCGAGACGGCGTGTCATCTCGCGCCGGAAAAGCAGGCACAGCACGACGATGGCGCCGCAGAGCACGATCAGGATGGATGCGATGCCGACAGCCTTACGCCACCAGGAGGCGTAGATGTCGTCGAGCGAGAGGGCCACCGCGATGACCAGGGGCAGGTTGCCGACCTGCCGGTAGGTGAACAGGCGGGAGAGGCCATCGACCGCGGAGGATCCGACGAAGCTGCCGGCAGGCTCGGCCCTGAACCGGCGGATCAACTCCTCTTGCTGCAGGACCACGCCTTCATCGGTGGCGGTGGGCGGTTGGCGGAGAATTGGCACGCCGTCGGTGCGGGCGATGGAGACGGCGCCGGCCGGCCCGAGATCGAGCCGGGAAAACAGGTCCTGGAAGTAGGCGACGCGGAGGGTGCCGACGACGACGCCGCTGAAATGGCCGTCCCGGTCCGGCAGCCGGCGGCTGATGGCGATGCTGGCGTCGCCGCCGCGCAGGCGGCTTTTGAAGGGCCGGCTGACGAACAGTCCTATGCCGAGCTGGTCGCGATGCACCTGGAAGTAGTCGCGATCTATGAAGTTGAGGACGTGCGGGACGACCGATGTGGAATCCGCGATGATGCCGCCCTGGGCGTCGAGCACGAGAAGCGATCCGAGATAATCGGCACTGGCGGCCCTGTCGAAGATGGCGGCATGGCGGATGCCGGGCGTGACCGCGTCGATGCCGGGCTGCTGCAAAGCATCGACCGCGCCGCGCAGAGAGAGATCGTAGACGGAAACGGTCCGGGCGATGTCCCGCTCCAGCGCCACGGCGAGGTTCTGGGCGGATTGCTCGGCCAGGCGCCACGCGTCCTGGCGCGAATCGAACAGCACGACGCCACCCAAGGCGAGCATGCCGAGTGCCACCGTCATGCCGAAAATGGTCAGCCAGCGGATCACCTGGCCGGCTGTGCTGTCGGAACCGATAGCCTTGACTTCGGCTGACGCCATGCCTGACGCTTACTCCCCAGCCGGCCATCAAGCCGACACTGGCCGCAACATGCCTTAAATGGCGCGTCGAGCGAAGGGCCTGGTGGAGGGTTTCGGTGAACAGCCGCCCAAGGCGGCCATGCCGTCAAGGATGGTGGCGAGCACGGCGGCCAGTTCTGCCTCCTGGGCAGGCGGGAGCGACAGGCGCGGCGGGCGGGGCGGACCCATGTCCATACCGAGCAGGCGGAAGGCGGCCTTCGTGCCGCTGACGTAGCGGGGTCCGCCGACGAATGGCAGCAACGGGGCCAGGTGGCGATACAGCGGCAGGGCCGTGTCGCGGTCGCCGCGGGCGGCGGCGGCGAACATGGCCCGCGACAGGTGGGGAACGATATTGCTGCATACCGCGACCCAGCCAACGGCGCCGAGCCAGGCGCTTTCGTAGCCAAGGACGCCGGCGAAGACGTCCATTCGGTCGCCGCACAGGGCGACGATGTCGCGGATGCGGGTGACGTCCAGGGTGCTTTCCTTGACGTAGCGACAACCCTCGATGGTGGAAAGGCGGGAGAGGATGGGGGGCGTGAGGTCGACGTTGGCGGCAGCCGGGTTGTTATAGACCATGACGGGGATAGAGATGGCGTCGGCGATGGTCTTGTAATGGAAATACAGCTCGTCCTCGGTGGGGACCGAGTAGAAGGGCGGGATGACCATGACGCCCTGGGCGCCGAGTGATTCGGCCTCTCGCGAAAGGGCGACGGCCTCGTTTGTGTCCTCGGCGCCCGTGCCGATGAGGACGGGGACGCGGCCGGCGGAGGTGGCGAGGATGGTCTCGATGATGGCGGTGCGTTCCTCGCGGGAGACGGAGAGGAACTCACCTGTGGAGCCGAGGGGGATAAGGCCGTCGATGCCCTGGTCGATCTGGAAGTCGACGAGGCGCTTCAGGGCCGCGTGGTCGACGGCGGCGCCATCCGCGGTGAAGGGTGTGACCAGGACGGTGTAGGTGCCGCGGAAGGGTTCCATCAGGTTTCCTGCAGTCGGCCGACGGGCGTTGCCTCGTGGCCGCGGCCGAAGCGGCGTTCGAGGGCGCGCTGGGCAAAGTCCCACATGGTGGTGAGGGACAGGTAGTAGATCGCGGCAACGCAGTAGACTTCGAGCACGTCAAACCTGATCTGCATGATCATCTGGCTGCGGCGCATCAGCTCTTCCATGGAAATGACCGACGTTATGGCGGTGGCCTTGAGCAGGCCGTTCACGGAGTTGCCCAGCGGTGGGATGATGATGCGAAAGGCTTGGGGAAGCGTGACGAGGCGGATGACCTGCAGACGGCCGAGGCCCAGCGCGCGGGCGGCGTCCCCCTGCCCCGGCGCCACGCCGAAGAACCCGGCGCGGATGATCTCGCTGAGATAGGCGGCCTCGTTCAGCGTAAGCGAAAGGAAGGCCGAGGCAACGACGCCCATCTTGATGCCGATCTGTGGCAGGCCGGTGTAGACGATGACCAGCTGCACCAGGAGGGGCGTGCCGCGGAACACCCAGACATACCCGGCGGCCAGGCGTGGAAGGATGCGGCCGTTCGACGCGCGGATAAGAGCGAGCAGCAGGCCGAGGATGAGGCCGCCAAGCAACGAGCCGACAGTGAGGCCAACGGTGACGAGGACGCCGCCGAGCAGGAAGCCGTTGTCGAGGTAGGAGAGGAAAGCGGCGACGTCGAACATGGGGGGCCTATCACGGTGGTTGTGCTGACGGCCGAGACCCTCACCCAACCCTTTCCTTGAGACGGAGGATTTTCTTTTACGACGGACCAGTACCGCGGATGGCGAAGGTGGTGCCGGGGAGCTTGGTGAGGCCGAACTTGTCGAACAGCACGTCGTAGGTGCCGTCGGCGCGGATGGCGGTGAAGGCCTCGGCCGCGGCGGTAGCGGCGGCCTTGTCGCGGAAGGCGAAGGTGATGTCGCTGCCGCCGAAGCCGATGAGCAGGAGCTTCATGCCGCGCTGCTTGCTGATGGCTTTTGCGGCCTCCTCAACGATGATGACGGCGTCTACCTGGCCGGCCCGGAGGGCTGCGGTGCAGTCCGTCGCGGTGCTGAAGGTACGGAGATCGACGGGCTTCATGCCCTTTTTCACCAGCTCCTCGTTGGCTTCCTTGGACTTGCGTTCCTGGTAGGTGCCGATCTCGATGGCGGCGACCTTGCCTGCGAGGTCTTCGAAGCTGGTAAGCTTCAGGTTGCTGGATTCCATGCCGAACACACCGATGGCCTGCTGGGCATAGGGGACCATGAACATCAGCTTCGAGCGTTCCTCGGTCCAGAACATGCCGGTGTCGATGGCATCGAAGCGGCCGCCGCGCAGGGCCGGGACCATCGCGGGAAAGTCCATGCGGATGAACTCGGTCGTGAGGCAGAGCCGCTTGCCGAGCTCTCGGCCCAGCTCGACGTTCAGGCCTTGCAGCTCACCCTTTTCGTCAACGTACTGCTGCGGCGGAAGGGTGGGGTTGATGGCGAGTTGGAGTTTCCCCTGCGCGACCAGGCTGGCGGCGGGGATTTTCGGGGTGCAAGTTTGGGCTTGGGCAGTGGTGGTGGCAAGCACAAGAACGATGGCGGCAAGGGATCGGCGCGTGAGGGGCATTAAAAGCTCCGGGATCAGGGACATCTATGGGTCCGTGGATGCACACGACGTGCCACCCACGGATCGCATTAACCCATCGGATGGGTTACCTGCGAGCTTGGCTACCGGTCTCAGGTGTGGGCGATTTGAAAGTGTGAACTTTATCGGTGATCACGCGCCTGCCCATATCCACATCTACGGTGTCGGAAAGGTCAAGAAGAACTTGCGTTGGCCAGATAGACAAGCCGACGTGATGGCAGCCGCCGCAACGGCGCGAAGGGTGGTCGACCGAACAAGCTGGCTTCGTGAGTTTTACGGGCCGCGCCGCCGCCTGGGGCCGCCGCGCTTTAGTTTGTCGGGGTCGTAGCCGCCACCACCGGGGCCGAGGGGTTCGGGGGTGCGATCCTTTTTGCGGCCGAGTTGCGGGCTGGCGAGGGGGGGGGGAGGGAGGCCGAGTTCCAACGCTTCGAGGCGCTTGATCTCGTCGCGAAGCCGGGCTGCGGTCTCGAATTCCAGGTCGGCGGCGGCGGCGCGCATCCGCTTTTCCAGCTCGGCGATGGAGGTTTTCAGGTCCTTGCCGACCATCTCGGTGATGCCCGCGTCCTTGACCGGGGCGACGGTGACGTAGTCTTGCTCGAACACGCTGCTCAGCGCCTCGCCGATGTGGCTGCGGACGCTGGTTGGGGTGATGCCGTTGGCCTCGTTCCAGGCGGTCTGGCGGGCGCGGCGGCGGTTGGTTTCCTCAATGGCGAAACGAAGGCTGTTGGTCATGACGTCGGCGTACAGGATGACCCGGCCGTCGATGTTACGGGCGGCGCGGCCGATGGTCTGGATCAGGCTCGTCTGGCTGCGGAGGAAACCCTCCTTGTCGGCGTCCAGGATGGCAACCAGGGCGCATTCCGGGATGTCGAGGCCCTCGCGCAGCAGGTTGATGCCGACCATTACGTCGAACACGCCGAGGCGGAGGTCGCGGATGATTTCGATCCGCTCCAACGTGTCGACGTCGCTATGCAGGTAGCGGACCTTGACGCCGTTCTCGGTCAGATACTCGGTGAGGTCTTCGGCCATCCGCTTGGTCAGCGTGGTGACCAGAATGCGGGCCCCCTGCCCCACCACGACGCGGCATTCGGCGAGTAGGTCGTCGACCTGGCGCTCGACGGGCCGGATCTCGCAGACCGGGTCGATGAGGCCGGTGGGGCGGATGACCTGTTCGGCAAAGGCACCGCCGGTGCGTTCCAGTTCCCAGGGGCCCGGCGTCGCGCTGACGAAGATCGTCTGGGGGCGGAAGGCTTCCCATTCCTCGAACCGAAGGGGGCGGTTGTCGAGGCAGCTGGGCAGGCGGAAACCGAATTCGCTGAGGGTGTTCTTGCGCTGGAAGTCGCCGCGGGCCATGCCGCCGATCTGGGGGACGGTAACGTGGCTTTCGTCGACGATGAGCAGGGCGTTCTCGGGGAGGTATTCGAACAGGGTGGGGGGTGGGTCGCCCTCGTTGCGGCCGGAGAGGTAGCGGGAATAGTTCTCGATGGACTTGCAGCTGCCGGTGGTCTCGATCATTTCGATGTCGAAGGTGGTGCGCTGTTGCAGGCGTTCGACTTCGAGGAGCTTGCCTTCGGCGGTGAATTGCTTGAGGCGTTGTTGCAGCTCGATCTTGATGTCGGCGACGGCCTGGGTAAGCGTCGGGCGCGGCGTCACATAGTGGCTGTTGGCGTAGATGGCGATGCTCTCAAGGCTGGCGGTAACCTCGCCCGTGAGGGGGTCGAACTCGCGGATGGCCTCGATCTCGTCGCCGAATAGGGCGACGCGCCAGGCGCGGTCCTCATAGTGGCTGGGGAAGATGTCGACGATCTCGCCGCGGAGGCGGAAGGTGCCACGCTGGAAGGCGGTGTCGTTGCGGCGGTATTGGAGTTCCACGAGGGCGCGGGCGAGGGTGTCGCGGTCGATGGAGCCGCCTTGCTCCAGCTTGACGACCATGCGGCCGTAGGTCTCGACGGAGCCGATGCCGTAGATGCAGGAGACGGAGGCGACGATGACGACGTCGCCGCGCTCCAGCAGGGACTGGGTGGCGGCGTGGCGCATCCGGTCGATGGCCTCGTTGATCTGGCTGTCCTTCTCGATGTACGTGTCGGTGCGGGGGACGTAGGCCTCGGGCTGGTAGTAGTCGTAATAGCTGACGAAGTATTCGACGGCGTTGTCGGGAAAGAAGCCTTTCATCTCAGCATACAGCTGGGCGGCCAGCGTCTTGTTGGGGGCGAGGATCAGGGCGGGGCGCTGGGCGGCCTCGATCAGCTTGGCCATGGTGAAGGTCTTGCCGGAGCCGGTGACCCCGAGCAGGACCTGGTCCCGCTCGTTGGCGCAGACCCCGCGGGTGAGTTCGGCGATGGCGGTTGGTTGGTCGCCGGCGGGCTCGTAGGGGGAGACGACGCGCAGGGGCTTCTGCAACGGCTTGGCGCCCTGCTTCACCTGTTGGAAGGTGACGGGGGGTGCTTCTTCGAGCTTCCGGGCGAGTGTGGATGACATGGCGTTAAGATAGTCGATAGGAGGGTAAAAACCAGCGTGAAGACCTAGCCAAGTCGTTCGACCTCGTGGGCCAGGCCTTCGACCCAGCGGTCGCGGATACCCATCGAGCGCAGACCGTCGCGGGTTTTAAGGAGGTAGTCGGCGGAGCTGCCGAGGGCGCCGGCAGTGGTGGCGAGGCGGTGGACAAGGTCCGGCCGGGGCATGCGGGGGGTGTAGAAGGGGCCGTCCCGGCGGATGGTGAAGGCGACGGCCCCGGCGAACGGGACGCCGTTTTCATCGCGCAGGGGGACCCAGCGGGGGACGTAGCTGCCAGAGAGCATCTCGCGTTGCCATAGGAGGGCCAGCTCGGTTTCGACATCGGGTTCAGCGACGCGGAAGGCGGCGCCGGCGCAGGCGCCGCCGCGGTCGAGGCCGAGGACGAGGCCCGGCTGCTCGAGGGTGCCGCGGCCGGCGATGGTGGAGAGGCAAAAGGCGCGGTGCCAGACGTGGATGCGGGCGAAACGGCGTTCGGCGAATGCGATGGCGGGGTTCCAGATCAGGGAGCCGTAGGCGAACAGCCAGACCCCATCCCGTCCTGGCGGGCGTTGCGCGAGGGTAGCGGCGAGCGAGGCGGCGCGTTCGGCGTCGGACAGGACCGGCAGGGTGGGCGAGGTCTCTGCGATCATGCGCAGCAGGCCGCCATCCTGGATCAGCGCGCGCGTCAGGACCATGGTTCGGCAAATCCTCCTCGCGGCGAGAGGACAGGATGTCATAAAGTTTCGTGGCCGGACACCACCGATCCCTGCGGACTTCATCAAACCGAAACACCCGACGGCCCGGCGTCACGGCACGTTCCCGCGAGGGAGCGGGGCGGTGAAAGCCATCGCGCTTCCATTTCTGCCGCGTTCGGGTCATACCCGGCCCGGATACAACGAGGGATCGGGCATGCCGGCGGATACCATATTGCAGGGTAATCAGACCGATACCGCCCCGGCCCAGGACATGCCGTCCGGGATCGACAAGGTCTGCATCGACACGATCCGGACGCTGTCGATGGACGCAGTGCAGAAGGCGAAGTCGGGCCATCCGGGCACGCCGATGTCTATGGCGCCGGTGGCGTATGCGCTGTGGCAGGACGTGCTGCGCTATGACCCGCAGGACCCGACCTGGCCGAACCGCGACCGGTTCGTGCTGTCGATCGGCCATGCCAGTATGCTGCTGTATTCGCTGCTGCACCTGGCGGGCGTGCGGCGGATGTCGAAGAATACGCTCGGGAAGCCGGCTCATGTGACCAACGAGGAGGCAGTGAGCCTCGATGACATCAAGAAGTTCCGGCAGTTGGACAGCGTGACGCCAGGGCATCCGGAATACCGCCACACCACCGGAGTGGAGACGACGACCGGGCCGTTGGGGCAAGGTGTCGCGAACTCCGTGGGCATGGCGATCGCGCAGCGATGGTTTGCGGCGCGCTACAACAAGCCGGGGTTCCCGCTGTATGACTACCGCGTCTATGCGCTGTCGGGGGACGGCGACAACATGGAGGGTGTGACGAGCGAGGCGGCGAGCCTGGCCGGGCACCTGAAGCTGTCGAACCTGGTGTGGCTGTACGACAGCAACCACATCACGATCGAAGGCAGCACCAACCTGGCGTTCAGCGAGGATGTCGGCGCGCGGTTCGCGGCCTACGGGTGGCACGTGATCCATGTGACCGACGCGAACGACACGTCGGCGATCACCGCGGCGCTGCGTGAGGCGGAGGGGGTCACAGACCGGCCGACGTTCATCCAGGTGCACAGCATCATCGGCTGGGGCGCGCCGAAGAAGCAGGGCACGCGCGAGGCGCATGGCGAGCCGCTGGGTGACGAGGAGATCAAGGCGGCGAAGAAGTTCTACGGCTGGCCGGAGGACGCGCAGTTCCTGGTGCCGGACGGGGTGATGGAGCATTTCTCGCAGGGCATGGGCGCCCGCGGCGGGCGGCTGCGGCATGCGTGGATGGACATGCTGACGCGCTACCGGGCCGAATACCCGGCGCTGGCGGCCGAGCTGGACATGATGGACCACCACACGCTGCCGGAGGGCTGGGACAAGGACATCCCGGTGTTCCCCACTGACGCCAAGGGGCTCGCATCGCGCGACAGCAGCCAGAAGGTGCTGAACGCGATCGGGCCGCATGTGCCATGGCTGATCGGCGGCGCCGCGGACCTGGCGCCCAGCACGAAGTCGAACATGACGTTCGAGGGTGCGGGCAGCTTCCAGGCACCGGACTATGCCGGCCGCAACCTGCATTTCGGCATCCGCGAACATGCGATGGGCAGCATCTGCAACGGCATGGCGCTGGCGGGGCTGCGGGCTTATGGGTCCGGGTTCCTGATCTTCCTGGACTACATGAAGCCACCGGTGCGGCTGGCGGCAATCATGGAATTGCCGGTCATCTATATCTTTACCCATGACAGCATCGGGGTGGGCGAGGATGGGCCGACCCATCAGCCGATCGAGCAGCTGTTGATGCTACGGTCCATTCCGGGGCTCATCATGCTGCGGCCCGGCGATGCCAACGAGGTCGCAGAGGCCTGGAAGGTGGCGATGCGGTCGCATCATCACCCGGTGGCCTTCGCAATGAGCCGGCAGGCGCTGCCGACGCTGGACCGGACGAAATACGCGCCGGCCTCGGGCGTGGCGAAGGGCGCGTATGTCATGGCGGACAGCGAGGGGGCACGCGTCATCATCATGGCGACAGGCAGCGAGCTGGCGTTGGCAGTGGGCGCCTATGAGATGCTGAAGGCGGAAGGCGTTCCGGCCCGCGTGGTGAGCATGCCGAGCTGGGAGCTGTTCGAGCAGCAGGACCAGGCCTACAAGGACAGCGTCCTGCCAGCCTCGATCAAGGGCCGGGTCGCCGTCGAGCTGGCCACCGCGATCGGGTGGGACCGCTATACCGGAATGGGCGGGGCCGTTATCGGCATGCACACGTTCGGGGCTTCGGCTCCGGCTGCCCAGTTGATGACCAAGTTCGGCTTCACGCCGGACGCGGTGGCCGAAGCCGCCCGCCAGCAAGCCGCTCGCTGAACCCCGTCCTTCCAGGAGATCGTCTCATGGACACGCACCAGGCCATCACCGGTAACCCGTTGAAGCAGCTCGAGGCCTATGGCCAGAGCCCTTGGCTGGATTTCATTCAGCGCAGTTTTACCAGCGACGGGCTGCAGGAGCTTATCGACCAAGATGGGTTGAAGGGCATCACGTCGAACCCGGCAATCTTCGAGAAGGCGATGGGCGCCGGCACGGATTACGATGCCGGATTCAAGCTGCTGGCGGATGCCGGGGATCATGACGCGCAGGAGATCTACGAGGCGCTGGCGATCGAGGACATCAGGCACGCCTGCGACAAGATGCGGCCGGTGTGGGATGCGACCGGCAAGGTGGACGGGTATGTCAGCCTGGAAGTGTCGCCTTACCTGGCGCTGAGGACCGATGACACGATCGTCGAGGCGCGGCGGCTGTGGGCCGCGGTCGGGCGCGAGAACCTGATGGTCAAGGTGCCGGGGACCGAAGCGGGGGTGCCGGCGATCCGGGTTCTGATCAGCGAAGGCATCAACATCAACGTGACGCTGTTGTTCGCGCAGACCGCCTATGAGGCGGTGGCGGAATCGTTCATCGCCGGGCTTGAGGACCGCGTGAAGGCGGGCGGGGACATTGCGGGGCTGAGCAGCGTCGCGAGCTTCTTCGTGAGCCGGATCGACGCGATGATCGACAAGAAGATCGACGACAAGAACGACCCGGCACTGAAGCACCTGCGTGGGAAGGTGGCGATCGCGAACGCGAAGCTGGCCTACCAGACCTATCTGGGGTTGGTGGCGTCGGCGCGGTGGCAGGCGCTGGCGGCGAAGGGCGCGCTGCCGCAGCGACTGCTGTGGGCGAGCACGGGGGTGAAGGACAAGGCATACAGCGACGTGCTGTATGTCGAGGAACTGATCGGGCGGGATACCGTCAACACGATCCCGCCGGCGACGATGGATGCGTTCCGCGACCATGGAAAGCTGCGCGAGAGCCTGGTCGAGGATATCAAGGCTGCGAAGACGGTCCTGGCCGACGCGGAGGCGGCGGGGCTGGATTTGGCGGGGGTGACGAAGAAGCTGGTCGAGGATGGGGTGACGCTGTTCGCCGAGGCCGCGGACAAGCTGCTGGGGGCGGTTGCGGCCAAACGCACGAAGATGCTGGGCGACGGCGTCGCGGCGTTGTCGATGAAGCTGCCGGAGGCGCTGCAAGCGACGGTCGACAAGACGCGGGGGACGTGGCGGCACGATGGCACGCTGCGCGACCTTTGGGCGCATGATGCCAAGGTGTGGACGGGCGGGGACGAGGCGAAGTGGCTGGGGTGGCTGCGCGTCGTCGATGGGCGGATCGCGGACCTCCCTGCCCTGCTGGCGTTCCAGGACGAGGTGAAGAGCGGCGGGTTCAAGCATGTGCTGCTGCTGGGGATGGGCGGATCCAGCCTGGGGCCGGAGGTGTTGGCGGAGACGTTTGGCAAACAGGTTGGTTTTCCGGAGATGCTGGTGCTGGACAGCACGGACCCGCAGCAGGTCGCGACCTTCGCGGCCAAGATCGATCCGGCGCGCACGTTGTTCATCGTCAGCAGCAAGTCCGGCAGCACGCTGGAACCGAATATCCTGAAGGCGTTCTTTTTCGATCTCGCCAAGAAGGCGGTGGGGGAAAAGGCGGGCGAGCATTTCGTGGCGGTAACGGACCCTGGCTCGAAGTTGCAGGCCATGGCCGAGGCGGATGGGTTCCGGCACATCTTCATGGGCGACCCGACCATAGGCGGACGGTATTCGGTTCTGTCCAACTTCGGCGTCGTGCCGGCGGCAGCGATGGGCGTGGACCTGGAGGCGTTCCTGAAGGCTACGGCGCTGATGGTGCGGTCGTGTGCTGCGGGGACGCCGCCGGATACGAACCCGGGCGTGCAGCTGGGGATGGCGCTGGGGTGTGCGTGCGTGGCGGGGCGGGACAAGGTGACGATCGTGTCCGGGCCGGGTCTTGAGGATGTGGGGGCTTGGCTGGAGCAACTGCTGGCGGAGAGCACGGGCAAGCAGGGGCATGGCATCGTTCCGGTGGACATGGAGCCCCTTGCGGCGCCTGGGCGTTACGGGAACGATCGGGTGTTTGCCTATATGACGTTGGCCGGCAAGGCCGATACCGGGCAGGACGCGGCGGTGGCGGCGCTGGAGGCGGCGGGGAACCCGGTGGTTCGGCTGGTGCTGGCCGGTCCGAACCAGGTGGGCCAGGCGTTCTATCTGTGGGAGTTCGCGACGGCGGTGGCGGGGAGTGTGATCGGGATCGATCCGTTCGACCAGCCGGATGTCGAGGCGAGCAAGATCGAGACGCGCAAGCTGACCGATGCCTACGCCG
>JAYVEG010000227.1:0-10379 GCA_043748985.1 Rhodospirillales bacterium | reverse complement strand
ACGCCCAGGCCGGCGACCAGCATGATCGCCGGCTGCAACGCCTTGCTGAAGCCATGCACGCCGCTCACCGCGACCGAAACCACGATACCCATAATTCCGCGGTTACAGGAGAATCAGCCCGCCCCGCAACCCCCGTGCCACCGCATCCGCCCGGCTGCCCGCCCCCAGCTTCGAGAACACCGCCTCCAAATGGAACTTCACCGTATGCGCCGAGATACCCAGCCGCCGCGCTACCGCCTTGTTGCTCAATCCCTCGCCAAGGCACGCCAGGATCTCCAGCTCTCGCGGTGTCAACAACGGCCGACACTCCGCCGCCGCGAACCCGTCGGGCAGCGACGGCAGACTGACCCGCAGCCCGGCAGCGATTGCCCGCAGTGCCGCGTCCAGTTGGACCGGCGACAACTCCGTGGGCACTGCCCCACCCGGACCCATCCGCAACACCGGCAGCTCCGCCGGCACCGCGCTGTCCGCATCCGCCAGCACCAACTCGGCCTCGCCCGGCTCCACGACCCCGGTATCCCCGATCACGGCTTCCACCACCATGTGCCCGGCCAGCGCCACACGCGCCGAAAGGTCCGCCGCGCGCACCGGGTCCGCCGCGATCACCGCCACCATCAGCGGTTGCAGGCCGGCACGGGTCTCGAAGGCAATCATGCAACAGGCCTCTCAGCGGCGGGACGCGCCGCAATGGTGGCAGGCAAATCGATAGGCGACCCACCGCGCAGCAGCCGCAGCGGAACCACCTGGCCCACCGTCGTCGTCGACAGCGACCGAGCCACGGCGCGCGGATGTTGCGCCGCATCGCCGTTCACATCCAGCAGGATATCGCCCGGCAGCACCCCCGCCTGCTCCGCCGGGCCCTGCGGTGCCAGGCTCACCACCATCAGCCCCGCATCCCGCCCCGCCGCCGCCTGCATCGTCGCTGGCAACCCGACCGGCTGCAAACCCAGCCCCAGCCAGCCGCGCACCGCCCGACCCTGCAGCAGTTCCGGGATCACGCGCCGCACCGTCGCCGCCGGGATCACCAGCACCCGCCGCCGCGGCCCGAAGGTCGACATGCCCAGCAGCCCGCCGCCCGCATCAAGCACCGGCCCGCCCTCCGCCGTCGGTGATAGCCGCAGGTCCAGGCGGATCATCTGGTCGATCGTCCCGCCCGCCATGCTGTCCCACGCCGGCCCGACTTGGTGCACCAGGCCCATCGACGCTGTCGGCCCGCCCCATGCCGCCCCCAGCGCAATCACCACCCCGCCCGTTTGTGCCGTGGCATCGACAAGCCCGGGGGCCGCCAACTCCAGCGTCAACACCGCGACGTTGGTCCCCGTATCTCGCCCGACGACCCGCGCAACCGCCTGCGCGCCGCCGGGCAGGGGCCTCGTCGACCGGCGGCAGGTTCTGCTCGCTGGTCACGATCGTGCCGTCCTGCCAGGCAAAGCCCGTGCGTTGCGCCTTCATGCCGGGGAACAAAGTTACCAGGCCAGGTGCCACCGCCGCCACATTTGCCGACAGACTCTCTGACAGTGCGATCAAGGGGTTCCTCATTGCATCTCCTCAACCTCAGATATGAGTGGCCGCCCCGCCGCTGCACCATCGGACGGATGGGGAGGTCGCAAATGGCTGACCTGCACGGGCAACGCGGTATGTTCCCTGGCGTTCCCCTTCCATTACTTACGAGGATCACCAATGCGCCGCCTGCTCGCCGCCCTCATGCTGCTATCGGCTCCAGCGCTTGCCGCCTCCGACGACCCCCAGCGGATCGGCGACGTCAGCACCACCTTCCGCATCGTCGGCCGCAACGACCGTATCGTCATCGACCGCTACGACGATCCGAAGGCGCAGGGCGTGTCGTGCTATCTGTCCCGCGCCGAGACCGGCGGGATCAAGGGCACGGTCGGTCTGGCCACCGACCCCAGCCGCTTCAGCATCGCCTGCCGCGCCACCGGCCCCGTCACACTGGCCGACAAGATGCCCGCCAACGAGGTCGTCTTCGGCGCGTCGGCCAACTGGCTGTTCAAGGAAATCCGCGTCACTCGCATGTACGACGTCCAGAAGCGCGTGCTCGTCTACCTCGTCTGGTCCACCCAGGCCCTCAGCACCGGCGGCAGCCCCTACAACAGTGTCAGCGTCGTGCCGGTAGGCGCTCAAACGCCATGATGCCCGGCGCCGCGCCAAGCCTCTCGCCCATTCCGCGGAGGGCAATGCAATCCGCCAATCAACAGCGCCGCTTTTACAAGCCTACCGGAAATCCCGTGTCTCCACTTTAATTCCAGTCGACAGCCGCTCCGGACAATAGATGTCGCGCGCCCGATGCTTCGGCCCATCCCGGGCATCCGGCGCGCCCCCATGCTTCGCCTCGTCCCCCCGCCCCGTCGCCGGCGTGAAATCCCGGTCGCCCACCTGGCGCAGCAGCCCTGACAGATCCACCAGCCGCTCCACGATGACGTGCGTAACCCCGCTCTCCTTCTGCACCTGCCCATGGCAGCCGATCATGCTCGACGTCAGGACCAGGCGCCGCTGCCGCTCGAACACGCTGGGCCACAGGATCAGGTTCGCGATCCCCGTCTCATCCTCGATCGTGATGAACATCACCCCTTTCGCCGACCCCGGCTTCTGCCGCACCAGCACCAGCCCCGGCACCACCACCCGTCGCCCGTCCCGCACCCGCTCCAGATCCGCACAGGCAATCATCCCTTGCGCCCGTAACTCGTCTCGCAGGAACGCCACCGGATGGTCCCGCAAGGTCAGCCCCACGCTCCCGTAATCCTCCACCACCACGCGCCCTGGCTTCATCGGCGCCAGTTCGACCGCTTGCTCCACCACCTCCGGTTCCGGCGCGCCCCCTCGCTCGGCCGCCGCAAACAGCGGCAACGGTGCATCCGCCAGCGCCCTTATCGCCCAGATCGCACCCCGCCGATCCAGCGGCATGGACCCATACCCATCCGCCTCCGCCACCCGCTCCAGCGCCGCAACCGGCACCCCCGCCCGCCGCCACATCTCCTCGATCGACCCATAGGCGTACTCCCCCCGCTGCACCACCAGCGCCACCCCATCGGCCTCCGACAGCCCCTTCACCATCTTCAGTCCGAGGCGGACAGCCAAATATCGGCCGCCCCCCTCTTCCAGCGTGCAGTCCCACCGCGACCGGTTCACATCCACCGGGCGCACCTCCACCCCATGGTCCCGCGCATCGCGCACGATCTGCGCCGGCGCATAGAACCCCATTGGCTGGCTGTTCAGCAGCGAGGCACAGAACACGTCGGGGTGGTGGCACTTCACCCACGACGACGCATACGCGATGATCGCGAAGCTCGCGGCATGGCTTTCCGGGAAGCCATAGCTCCCGAACCCCTCGATCTGGCTGAACGTCTTCTCCGCGAAGGCCTCCGCATACCCCCGAGCCACCATCCCGCCGATCAGCTTCTGCTTGAAGTGGCTCACCCCGCCCGTCAGCTTGAACGTCGCCATCGCCCGGCGCAGCTGGTCCGCCTCACCGGGCGTGAACCCCGCGCACTGGATCGCCACCTGCATCGCCTGTTCCTGGAACAACGGCACGCCCAGGGTCTTTGCCAGCACCCGCTCCAGCTCCGGCGTCGGATAATCCACCTTCTCCTTGCCCTCCCGCCGCCGCAGATACGGATGCACCATGTCGCCCTGAATGGGTCCCGGCCGTACGATCGCCACCTGGATCGTCAGGTCGTACAGCGTCTTCGGCTTCATCCGCGGCAGCATCGACATCTGCGCCCGGCTCTCGATCTGGAACGTGCCCAGCGTGTCCGCCTTCTGGATCATGCGATACGTCGCCGCATCCTCCTGCGGCACGCTCGCCAGGTCATACCGCACCCCGCGATGCGCCTCGATCATGTCGAATGCCCGGCGGAGGCAGCCCAGCATGCCCAATCCCAGTACATCGACCTTCATGAATTTCAGCGCGTCGATGTCGTCCTTGTCCCACTCGATGATCTGCCGGTCCTGCATCGTGGCCGGCTCGATCGGCACCAGATCCGTCAGCGGCTCCCGCGTCAGCACGAAGCCGCCGGGGTGCTGGCCCAGATGCCGCGGAAAGCCGATCAGCTGCCGGGCCAGGTCGATCGCCATGGCCAGGCGCGTGTCAGCCAGGTTGAGGTTCAGCGCCACGGCATGCTCCTCCCCCACGCCATCCTCGCTCCATCCCCACACCTGGCTGCTCAGCGCGCCCGTCACGTCCTCCGTCAGCCCCAGCACCTTGCCCACCTCGCGGATCGCGCCGCGGGCGCGATAGCGGATGACGGTCGCGCACAGCGCCGCCCGCCTGCGCCCGTAATGCTCGTAGATCCACTGGATCACCTGCTCCCGCTGCTCGTGCTCGAAATCCACGTCGATGTCTGGCGGCTCATGCCGCTCGGCCGACACGAACCGCTCGAACAGCAGGCCCGATGCCGTCGGGTCGATGCTCGTGATCCCCAGCACCCAGCACACCGCCGAGTTCGCGGCCGATCCCCGCCCCTGGCACAGGATACCGCGCCGCCTCGCCTCCCGCACGATGCTGTTCACCGTCAGGAAATATGGCGCATAGGCCAGCTGTCCGATCAACCGTAGCTCGTGGCGCAACTGCCGGGTCACCGCCTCCGGTACGCCTTCGGGATAGCGCACCGCCGTCCCCGCCCAGGTCAGGCGTTCCAGCGTGTCCTGCGCTTGCTCGGTCGGGTCGTCGCTCTCGGTGGGATACTGGTAGCTGAGGTCGCCCAGATCGAACGTGCATCGCGCGACCAATTCCTGTGTCCGAGCAATCGCGTCGGGATGGTTCGCGAACAGCGCCGCCATCCGGCCGGGCGCGTTCAAATGCCGCTCCCCATGATGCTCCAGCCGGAAACCGGCCTGGTCGATCGTGCAGCCCTCCCGGATGCAGGTCATCACATCCTGCAGCACCCGCCGGTCGGGGTGGTGATACAGCACATCCCCCGTCGCTATCAGCGGCACGCCGACCGCCGCCGCCATCTCCTCCAGCCGGAACATCCGCACCGCGTCACCAGGCCGGAACCGCCAGTTCCCCGCCAGATACCCCCGCCCCGGCGCCACCTCAGCCAGCCGCCCCAGCCACCCCGCCAGTGCCGCATCCGCCTCGTCCGGCACCAGCACGAACAGCAGCCCGGCGCCGCCTGCCGCCAGATCCTCCCACCCCAGCAGGCACCCGCCCTTGCCGGCGCGTCCCTTGCCCAGCGTCAGCAGCCGGCACAACCGCGACCAGGCTGGCCTGTCCACCGGATATGCCAGCACCACCGCTCCGTCCGTCAGCGCCAACCGTGCGCCCGCGACCAGCCGCACCCCCGTCGCCTTCGACGCCTCCCAGGCCCGCACGATCCCCGCAACGCTGTTCCAGTCCACCACGCCGAGCGCCGACACTCCCAGTGCCGCGGCCTGCGCGAACAACTCCTCCGGATGCGAGGCGCCGCGCAGGAAGCTGAAGTTGGTCGTAACCTGAAGCTCGGCGTAGTTCACCATATGTTCTAATATAGTGACAAGCTTTCCGTCTTGCCAGGGAGGGAATCGCCAGCGGCACGACACGCAACCGCCGCCAACCCAAACGGTTGGCGGCACCTTCGCTACTTGCGAGCCTTACGGGCCGCATACTTTGCGTCACGAGCCGCCTTGCGGTCGGCCCTGATCGCCTCGTCCCGCGCGACCTGCTCGACCGCACGCGCTGCTTCCGCTGCGGCGGCTGCCTCGGCCTCGGCCTTCTTGACTTCGTTCTCGCGCGCCTTGGCTTCGTCCTCCAGCGCCTTCTGCCGTGCGCGCTCCGCCTGGCGCAGCTCTCGCGCCTCCTGCACTGCACGACGCTCCGCCGCCCGCGCCAGCACCTCGGGGTCGTCCGCCGGCGGGCGTGCCTTGAACCGCTCCACCAAAGCCTTTTTCGCGTCGGCCGCCGCGTTCCGGCGGTCCTCGAATGTGCTACCCTTCAAGGGCATGAACTGCTTGCTCCATCTGTTCCGGTGAACCTTCTAGCGTCGATCCGGCCCGGCATCCAGCAGTGCCAGGTTCTGCTGCGCCAAATCGCCCGTCGCCGAGTCCGGCGACAACTGCGCCGCCAGCTCCCAATCGTGTCGCGCGCCGGTGCGGTCGCCCCGCCGTTGCCGCAGGATGCCGCGCTCTAAAAGAGCGTCCGCATTTTCCGGATCCATCGCGAACGCCCGGTCGACATCGTCCTGCGCAAGCTCCAACTGGTCCAGGTGCCGCCACGCCGCAGCCCGCAGCACCAGCGCGTCCGGCCGCCGCGCATCGACGTCCAGCGCCTTCGTCAGGTCGTCGACCGCCTCGGTGTAACGGTCCATCGTCCCCTCCGCGACAGAGCGGTCGATCAGAAGATCCGGATCGTCCGGCGTCATCGACAACGCCAGCGTGATCGATGCCAGCGCCCGGTCCGGCTCGCCTGCGATCAACCAGGCCTGCCCGGCCTGGCCATAGATGCTGGCCCGCGCCGCCGCCGGCGCCTTGGTCGAGCCCGCCAGCTTGTCCATCTGGTCCGCTCCGGTATCCGGATCCCCCAGCGCCACGTTCGACAGAGCGAGGCAATGCATCGCCCCGTCGCCCCCCCCCGTCGCGACCCAGGCGTCGGCGAAGTCGCGCGCGCCGCTGGGGTCGGTCGACAGCATCGACAGGCAGTGCTCGTAATCCGCGCCCTCTGCGATCCGCGGGGGGATCGGCGGCACCGGAAGAACCTCATCCGATTCGGCCTCAGCCTCCATCGACCCTGCGCCGCGCGTCTCCCACCACGACACGCCCACGCCTAGCGCAAGCACGACGACGATGCCCCCCAGCAGCAAGCCAGTGCGTTTCGACATTCCAACTCTATTTTACCTATGCTGCCCCTCGGCGGCAAACACGCAGGCTAGGGCATGATCGCAATGCAGCTCCTCATTCTCGGTTTGGGCTATACCGGCACCGAAATCGCCCGGCGGGCCGTGGCCGCCGGCATCGCGGTAACGGCCACCAGCCGCACACCCGATCGCCTGGTCCCACCCGAAGGGGTCAATCTCATCCGGTTCGGGGAGGCCGCCGGCGCAATTCAAGCTGCGACCCACATCCTGCAGACCGCTCCGCCCGATGAGGCCGGCGATCCCGCCCTGGCCCGCTTTCCATTCGATCGCCCGCGTTGGGTGGGCGTCCTCGGCACGACCGGCGTGTATGGCGACCGTGGCGGCGCCTGGGTGGACGAGGACACGCCTCCCGCGCCCACCGGCCCCCGCGGCCAACGCCGGCTCGACGCCGAACACGCCTGGACCCGCGCCGTCCCGCACAGCCGGCTCGACCTGTTCCGGGTTGCCGGTATCTACGGTCCGCATCGCTCCGTGCTCGACGAGGTCCGCGCCGGCCGTGCCCGCCGGGTCGACAAACCCGGCCACCTGTTTGGCCGCATCCACCGCGACGACATCGCCACGGCCGTTCTCGTGGCCCTGCAGCAGCCGCGCGACCCCGGTCCCCGCATCCTCAACCTCGCCGACGACGAACCCGCGGCCAACGCCGATGTCACTGCCTACGCCGCCCGCCTACTCCGCGCGCCCGAGCCGCCGATCGTCGCCTATGAGGCTGCCCTGGCTGCCATGTCCCCCATGGGACGCAGCTTCTGGGCCGAGAACCGTCGCGTCGCGAGCCGCAAGACCCAGCAGCGACTGGGCCTGACCTGGCGATACCCGACCTATCGCGAGGGTCTGCAGGCTATCCTTGCCGCCGAAGCCGCAGTTGGTGTCGACGGAACCCACGAACAGCCGGCCGGTTCATAGGCTCGATCCATCGATCATGGACATCCCCGGGCCTTGACCCGGGGATGTCTACCCTGCGTCAGAGAACGTGCTGACAAGGGATGAGCTGGCCGGAACACGTCCGGCCATGACAGCGATGCGTCAGGTCCGAGCGACTACCGCCGCCACCAACCCTTCTTCTTTTCCACAGGCGGCGCATCCGGGTCTCCGAGGACGATCGGCACCACGGCCGGGCCCACCACCGTCACAGCCGGGGAGGGGGCTGCTGCTGCAGGCGCCGCCTCGGGCTCGGGATGCGGCACCGGCGCCTCTGCCGCCGCAGCCTCGACCTCGGCCACCGGCTCGATCGACGCTGGAGCCGGCTCAGGCGGCGACACGGGGGTCGGAATGGGTGCCATCACGGGTGCCGCCACCGGCGCAGGCCGGGGAGGGGGGAGATCATCGACCTCCTCTACCGCGTCGAAGAACGCAAAGGCATTGCTGTCCCCGCCGAAGGGGTTGGCGGGTGTAGGTCCCGAATAGGCAGGCACGTAAGGCGGCGGCGTGTAGGCCGGCTGGACATATGCTGTTACGGGAGCCATGCCCCCGCCATTCTCGACGGCGTCGTCGCCGCCCTCGTCGCTGCCCTCTTCGCCCTGGCCCACCGGCGCGCCATCGGCACCGGGCTCGCGCCGCCGACGCCGACCGCCCCGACGGCCACGCCGCTTTCGTTCGCCGTCCGGCATCGTCCCGTCAGCGGCCGCGACCGGCTCGGAACCTGGTATGGCCACTCCGTCTGTCGCCGCCTCAGACTCAACCTTGGGCTCGGCACCCTCCGTGGCCACCTCCGGCGCACCCTCCATGGCCGCGCCAGTCTCGTGGGCCTCGCCAGTCTCGTGGGCTGCGCCGGGCTCGTGGGCTGCGCCGGGCTCGGGGGCTGCGCCGGACTCGGGGGTTGCGCCGTCCTCACGACGCCCACCGCGCCGCCGCCGCCGCCGCGGCTTGCGCTGCTCCCCTTCCGCCGCGGTCTCGCCTGGCCGCGGCGCCTCGTCGTCGGTCTCCTCGGCGGCCGCCTCCGGCTCGCTCTCCGGCGCCTCGGGCTCCACGTCGTCCGCCTCCATCACGGCGTCGTCGGGGTCTTCCTCCATCTCGGCCGGCGCCAGCTGGGCGACCGGGGCGGGCACGTCGGAGGGCAGGAGGGCCCGCACCTTCTCGATACGCATCACCGGCGGGATCATCGAATCGTCGGCATGGAAGGTCACATGCAGCCCGAACCGCAGCTCGATTTCTGCCAGGCGCACTCGCTTGTGGTTGAGGATATACAGCGCGATCGACCCGTGCACATGCACGACGATCTCGGCGGCGCGCCGCCGGCTGCCCTCGTCCTCGATCCCGCGCAGCACCGCCAGCGCCGCACTTTCCGTGCTGCGCATATGGCCGGTGCCGCCGCAATGCGGGCACGGCGTGAAGCTGGTTTCCGCCAGCGACGGGCGCAGCCGCTGCCTGCTCATCTCCAGCAGCCCGAAATGGCTGATCGAGCCCACCTGGATCCGCGCGCGGTCGTTTTTCAGTGCGTCCTTCAGCTTCTTTTCGACGGCCGTGTTGTTGCGACGGCTCTCCATGGCGATGAAGTCGATCACGATCAGGCCGGCCAGCTCGCGCAGCCGCAGCTGCCGCGCCGCCTCCTCGGCGGCCTCCAGGTTCGTGCGGACCGCCGTCTCCTCGATGCCACGCTCCCGCGTGCTCCGGCCGGAGTTGACGTCGATGGCCACCAGCGCCTCGGTCTGGTTGATTACCAGATACCCGCCGGAGCGCAGCTGCACCGTCGGCTGCAGCATCGAGTCGAGCTGCGCCTCCACCTGGGCCTTTGCGAACAGCGGCTGCGGGTCGCGCCACAGCTGTACCTTCTTTGCATGCGCCGGCATCAGCATCCGCATGAAGTCCCGAGCGGCGCGCCAGCCTTCCTCGCCATCGACCAGGATTTCGTCGACGTCGCGGGAGTAGACGTCGCGGATCGCCCGCTTGATGAGGCTCGCCTCCTCGTAGATCAGCGCCGGGGCCATGCTCTTCATGGTCAGCTCGCGGATCTGGTCCCACTGATTCAGTAGGTACTCGCAATCCCGGATGATCTCCGGTTTCGGCCGCGCCGCTCCGGCGGTTCGTACGATCAGGCCCATGCCGCGTGGCAGCTCCAGCTCCGCCGTGATCTCCTTGAGACGACGTCGGTCTGCTGCCGAGGTGATCTTGCGCGAGATGCCGCCGCCGCGCGGCGAGTTCGGCATCAGCACCGAGAATCGCCCGGCCAGCGAGATATACGTCGTCAGCGCAGCACCCTTCGTGCCGCGCTCCTCCTTGACGACCTGAACCAGCAGGATCTGGCGCCGCCGCATCACTTCCTGGATCTTGTAGTTCCGCATGAACCGCGGCGTCTGCCGATGGTCCGGCCGGTCGTCTGTATCCAGTTCGCCGCCGATATGCTCGGGCGCCGGAGTCGGTGGGATCAGGTCGCCTTCGTGCGTCTCGGCATCTTCGGCAGCAGCCTCGGTCTCACCCACGTCATAGGCCACGTCGGGTTCGAGCGTCTCGGACAGCTCAGGGGCCAGGTCCGCGCCTTCGTCCGGGAACTCGGCAGCGGCTTCTTGCGGTGCTACAATCAGGTCCTGCGTGACG
>JAYVEG010000226.1:0-3166 GCA_043748985.1 Rhodospirillales bacterium | reverse complement strand
CTCTGGTGGACCCGGCGGCGCTGGAGCCGGTCCGGGCGGCGGTGCGACAGCACAACACCGTCACGATGGCGGCGTCGATATCGGCCACGGTCGCGACGCCTTGCTCGACCAAGTGAAACGCCTCCTGCCAAAGGGCGGCCTGTAAGCGGTTGGCGATGTGGCCGTTGATCTCGCGTTTGCGCAGGATCGGGTGCTTTGCCATGGCAGTGTAGAATGTCACGGCGCGGTCCAGCAGCGCCGGGTCGGTTTGGCGCCCGCCTCCGACCGCGATCAATGGAATCAGGTGCGGCGGTTTGAACGGGTGGCCAAGCACCACCCGGCTAAGGTGGCGCACACTGCCTGCACGTCGCTGCCCAACAGAGTGCTGGAACTGGTGGCCCATATCGTGTCGGCGGGGGCGACCGCGTCCATGGCTGCGAAGAGTCCCTGTTTCATCGCGATCCGCTCGGAATCGTTTGCCTGCACGAGGCCCGCGGCGGCGACCGCGGTGGGCAGGAACCGCAGGCGGTTGGGGAACGCGTCCGCAGCCGGGTTTTGCATCAGCATACCCGGCCACAGCGCGTCGGCCTGGCGGCGCGGCGACGTCTCGGCATCGGGCGCCGGGTCATAGGCGGTGATATCGAGCTCGCGGCCCAGGAACAGTGAGGCCCAACTCGCGCCGATGACGCCCGTGCCGATCACGGCCGATGACGCTCGTGTCAATTGCGGCAACGGTCGTGATCATCATCAAGGGCGGACCAACGCGCACCCGCCTTCGGCCATCGGACGGTAAGCCTCGTCGGCTGGTATGGTCGTGATAACCTTGAAATAGTCCCACGGCCCCGTGCTTTCCGCCGGTGTCTTGGCCTCGATCAGGTGGATCGGATGGAACTTGCGGCCGTCGGCGCGGATGACGCCCTCGCCGAACAGGCCGTCGCTGGTGGGGATCGCCTTCATCGCAGCCACGACGGCGGCCCCGTCCTCCGTGCCGCCGATCTTCGCGAGCGCCTTGGCCAGGTGCATCAGGCCGGAGTAGCAGCCCGCCTGCATGTCGTTGGGCATCGCGTGGCTGCGCAGCGCGGCGGCGAAGCGGGTGGCGAAGGCGCGGCTGGCGTCGTTGGCGTCCCAGTAGAACGACGTGACGCCCAGCACGCCCTGCGCACCCAGCAGCCCCACGGCGTGCACCATGTTCACGTTGAACACGGGGGCCGCGATCTTCATCGTCCGCATCAACCCGAACTCACCCGCCTGTTTGATGGCGTTCACCAGGTCGTCGCCAGCGTTATTGAGGCCGAGCACCTGCGCTCCGCTGGCCTGGGCGGCGAGGAGATAAGAGCTGAAATCGGTCGCCGGGAACGGGTGCTTGACGGTGCCAACGATCGTGCCGCCGACTTTCGTCACCGCGTCCGTCATGTTGCGCTCGAGATCGGCGCCAAAGGCGTAGTCGGAGTTCAGAAGGAACCAGGTCTTGCCGCCGCCCAGGGTGATCGCCCGACCGAGCGTGTGGCTGAGCTGCCAGGAATCGTAGGTCCACTGCACCGTGTTGGGCGAGCAGCGGGAAGTGGTGAGGTCGGTCAACCCGGCGCCGGAGCAGATGAACACCTTGTTACGCTCCCGCGCGAGCCCCGCGACGGCGAGTGCGACGGCGGAGTTCGGCACATCGAGGATGACGTCCACGCCCTCCTGGTCGATCCAGCGGCGGGCGATGACCATGCCGATGTCGGGCTTATTTTGGTGGTCCCCGGTGACGATCTCGATCGGCCGGCCGGCGATGGCGGCGGCGTCCTCTGCCGCCATGCGGGCGGCGACGGCGGATCCGGGGCCCTGGTAGTCGGCGAAAACGCCCGTCATGTCGTTCAGCACGCCGATTTTCAGCGGCTTATTTGCAGCGCGCGCGCGACGGCTGGTGGCGGTCATCGCGGCGGCGGCGGCGGCGGCGAGAAGCGAGCGGCGTTCGAGGGAAAGGGTCATGGACATCTCCTCCTGGATACCCCGCCGGTTGGATGCGGCGTGGGCGTGTAGGGCTCGGCTGTGGACGCGGGCAGCGGCCCATGCAGGGCGGCTGCGACGACGAAGCCTGATCCCGGAAGGGGCGCGCCCGCAAGCCCAGTGCTCGATCTCGGGCCCCTACCGTCGCTTGTCGGTGACGCGATACGCCGGGCGCCGCTGGCGATAGTGGCCGACTTCCACCGTGAGTTCGAAGCGCTATGGCTGCGGCCGGCGCCATTCTCCGTGTGGGTCGTGTTGCGGCGGAACCCAGGTGCGCGGGCATCACCGGTGGCCGAGGCGCTGGTGTCCGGCGCGCGAACTTCACGCCCCTGCTTCAGGATTTGTAGACCGCCGAACTGGTGGAAAGCCGGGCTGGTGAAAAGCCGGGCTGGTGAAAAGCCGGGCCGACGATGGCGGCGCACGCGCCACGGCGCTGCACATGACCCAGGCGGGTGCGGCACTGCGGCGGCATGAGGCGCGGTGTAAGCACCGGGTCGGCGCCGCCGATCTTCGACGCCGGGTCGCCACGCTGTACGCGATGGCGGGATCGCGCGCTCAAGCAAGACGGTGCCGGACACAGATGAATTGGCTAGCGGGAGCGTCTTCGTAGGCCGTCGACCAGGGCCGCTTGCCGGCGCAATAAGCCGCGCTGGTTGATGGCGCCCTCGTCTGTCGGCTCGCCCGCCTCGATCGACCGCGGCGCCTCGCGCCAGCGAGGCGGGCGACCCGGGCGGATGACGGCGCGCCGCGCGCGTGCTGCGCCAGCGCCTCCGTCAGCGCATCGCGGATGGCGAGGTCGTGTGGCGCGCCCGGGTAATTCGGGATCGCCAGCATGGCCTGGTGGTCACGGTCGAGGCCGGCGATCGCCAAATCCTTCCCGTGCGGCGCCAGCGCGTCGAGCCCACGCAGGTGCCGCGGGCCGACCGATAAGGGGGTGCCGGCCATGATCTCGAAATCCCCGCCAGGCGCCCGTCGAAGCGGGAGCCGAGCGCCAAATCGTCCGGGTCCGCCGGCACAAATCCTTCGAAGAGGCAGAGGTAGCCCACCGCATCGAACAGATTGGCCGTCTGCTCCGGGTGGCGTCCATAGCCGGGGGTGATATCCGGGCCGCACACCCCCGCCTCCATCTGGCGCTCCGTCGGCACCACCTTGGTTGTGACGCCACGCGCGGGCAGGCCCACGCTGCCGGCGCCTGTGT
>JAYVEG010000225.1:0-3174 GCA_043748985.1 Rhodospirillales bacterium | reverse complement strand
GATGCACCGATGGACTGAATGGTGAGCATCGGGGCAAGGACCGGCTCCCATCCGGCGCGCCGTAGCCGTTCCGCCGTTTCGCTGGCACCTGGCTCCGGCCGGGTCACCAGGACGCGCCGCGGATCAGGCAAACACATCCGCCGGACTGTCCCGCCGCAGGCTCGACCCCAGCTCCGCCCCCAGCCGCCTTGCGTCGCCCGCCCCGCCGGAGAGCGTGCGGCGCAGCAGAAACGAGCCGTCCGGCCGCGCGACCAGCCCGGTCAGCGTCAGCGTGCCGCTCGGCAGGAACCGCGCGTAGCCGCCGATCGGTGTCATGCAGGACCCGTCCAGCAGCGCCAGCAGCGCGCGCTCCGCCGTCGACACCGCCCGCGCCTGCGGGTCCTCGATCCCGGCCAGCATTTCGCGTAATTCCAGGTCGTCCTCGCGCACGGTGACACCGACGATACCCTGCCCGGCGCTGGGCACCATGATGTCGGGCTCGAGAGGCATGATCGTGATTTCCGGCCATGCGCTGTCGGCGATGCCCAGCAGGCGTAGCCCGGACATCGCCAGCAGCGTGGCCGCGGCGTCACCACGGCGGATTTTATCGATCCGTGGCTGCACGTTGCCACGGATTAGCGCGATCTGCAGATCTGGCCGGGAGTGCCGCAGGATCGCCTGTCGCCGGACGGAGTTGGTGCCGATCACCGCGCCATGCGGCAGTGCGGCCAATGGGTCGGCAAGGTCGGCGTCCAGGCCGTTCGGGCCGAGGATCAGCGCGTCGCGCGCGTCCTCCCGCCGCAGGGTGCAGGCGAGCACGATCCCGGGCGGCAAGCTCGTCTCCAGGTCCTTCAGGCTGTGCACGGCGAAGTCGATCCGGCCGTCGGCCAGCGCCTCGTGGATTTCCTTGCTGAACAGGCCCTTGCCGCCGATGGCCGCCAGGCTGCGGTCCTGCACCCGGTCGCCGGTGGTGCGGATCACATGCTCCTCGAACACGTCCATGGCGCGCAATACGGGGCAGAACCGCACCAGAACGTCCAGGAACGCCCGTGTCTGCACCAGCGCCAACGGCGAGCCGCGCGTGCCCACGCGCAGCGGCAACGAGCGGGCGTGGTGGGGAACCGTTGGAACGGTGACCATGGTGCGGGGGTTCGCCTCAGGCATCGGCGTGTCCTATTACCGCGGGCGACCATTGGAAAGCCCGCGTTCATGCATCCGATACTCGGTATCGAAAGCTCCTGCGACGAAACAGCCGCCGCGATCGTGGCCGAAGACCGCACGGTTCTGGCCGAGGCCGTGCTGAGCCAGGACGAGCACGCGGCATATGGCGGTGTGGTGCCGGAGATCGCCGCGCGGGCGCATCTGGCGCACCTGCCCGGCCTGGTGAGGCGAGTGATGGCGTCTGCGGGCCTGGAATTCGCTCAACTCGGCGGCGTGGCGGCGACCAGTGGGCCGGGACTGATCGGCGGACTGATCGTGGGGTCCGGGGTGGGCCGCGGCATCGCGATGGCGGCCGGGCTGCCCTACATCGCGGTGAACCACCTGGAGGCGCATGCGCTGACGGCGCGGCTGACCGATGGGATCGCGTTCCCCTACCTCCTGCTGCTCGTCAGCGGCGGGCACTGCCAATGCGTGGCCGTCGACGGCGTGGGGCGCTACCGCCGGCTGGGCGGCACGATCGACGACGCGGTGGGCGAGGCGTTCGACAAGGTCGCCAAGCTGCTCGGCCTCGGCTGGCCCGGCGGGCCGGCACTGGAACGGCTGGCGGCGGGCGGCAACCCGGCGCGATATCCCTTCCCGCGCCCATTGAAGGGTCGCGCCGGCTGCGACTTCAGCTTCAGCGGGCTGAAGACGGCCGTGGCGCAGCTGATTGCTGGCTTCCCACCCGGTGCGATCGAGCGCGGCGCGGCGGCCGACGTAGCGGCAAGCTTCCAGCAGGCGGTGGCCGACGTGATGGCCGACCGGGCCGCGCACGCGCTCGCCATGATGCCGGGGGTCGAGCGGATGGTGGTGGCGGGCGGCGTCGCGGCGAACGGGGCGATCCGGACAGCACTTGGCCGCGTGGCGGAGGCGCATGGGGTGCGGCTGCACGCCCCGCCCCTGCGGCTGTGCGGGGACAACGCCGTGATGGTCGCCTGGACAGGGATCGAGCGGCTGCGGCTGGGTCTGTCCGACCCGTTTGATACGGCGCCGCGCCCGCGCTGGCCCCTGGAGGAGTTGCGCGGATGAACTACCGACATGCCTACCACGCCGGCAACTTCGCCGATTGCATGAAGCACGCCCTGCTGGTCTGGATGCTGCGCGCGCTGGCCCGCAAGCCCGCGCCGTTCGCCGTGCTGGACACCCATGCCGGCGCCGGCCGCTACGACCTGGCCGCCGGCCCGGCGGAGCGCACGGGTGAATGGCGAGAGGGCATCGGCCGGTTGCTGGAACACCCGCCGACCGTGCTCGCCGACTACGTGGCGCAGGTGCAGCAGGAGGGTCTGTATCCCGGCTCCCCCGTGCTGATCCGCCGGCTGTTGCGCGATGCCGACCGCCTGGTGTGCTGCGAGCTGCATCCCGAGGAGGTAGCGGCGCTGCGGCGGGAGTTCGGCCGCGACGCACAGGTGGGCGTCCACACCCGGGACGGGTGGGAGGCGCTGACGGCGCTGCTGCCGCCGGGTGCGAAGCGCGGGCTGGTGCTGATCGACCCGCCCTATGAGCAGCCCGGCGAGCATGACCGCATGGCGGCCGCGTTTCGCACCGTGGCGGGGCGGTTCCCCGGCGGGATCGTCGCCGGATGGTATCCGATCAAGCACCGCGCGCCGGTCCGCGCCTTGCACGAGACCATTCGCCTGGCCGGTCTGCGCGACGTGGTGGCGGCCGAGATCTGGCTGCGCGAGCCTACGGACCCGACGCGACTGAATGGGTGCGGTCTGCTGGTGCGGCAGCCGCCGTGGCTGTGGGAGCAGGACTGGCCGCCCATGCTGGACGCGCTGCTGGTGCGCCTCGGCACGGGCGAGGTCGGCGAGGGCTACCGGGTGGAGCGCGTGACCGATGAGTAGCGTGCTGGTGGTGGGCGCGGGGGCATGGGGCACGGCGCTGGCGATCCACGCCGCCCGCGCCGGCAACGCCGTCACGCTGTGGGCGCGCTCGCCCGGGCCGATCGCGGGCTCGCGGATCAGCCCACGGCTGCCTGGCTGCGTGCTGCCGGAC
>JAYVEG010000224.1:0-3178 GCA_043748985.1 Rhodospirillales bacterium | reverse complement strand
GGTTCACCATGGGCGAGGCGGTCGGCGCCTTCATCCTTGCTGCAGTCCTGACCATCCTGGCTGGAGCCGTTCCCGCCTTGGGCAACGCCGTCGCCCGCCTGCCGGCCTCGGTGGGGGCGGCGATGCTCGCCGGGCTGTTGCTGCGCTATGTGGTGGCATTGTTCCAGGCGGCCCAGACCGAGCCGTTACTGATCCTTCCCCTTATGGTCGTGTTCCTGGTCGCCCGCCGACTGCACGCCGCCTCTGCACCGCTTGTCGTCATCGTTGCAGGCCTGCCGCTTGCAGCTGTCCTCGGTCATTCGCTTCCCATGCCCAGCTTCGGCGTGGCTGCCCCCGTCTGGGTCACGCCTGTCTTTCACCCCGGCGCACTCCTCGGCCTCGGCATCCCGCTGTTCTTCGTCACGATGGCGACCCAACAGATCCCCGGTACTGCCGTTCTCCGGGCCGCTGGTTACGAGCCGCCCGTGCGCCTCACCCTGCTGACCACCGGCATCATTACCCTGCTCACAGCGCCCTTCGGCGGCTATTCCACCAACATGTCATCCGTGACCGCCGCCCTCTGCACCAGCCCCGACGCCCATCCGGACCCGGCCCGCCGCTGGCTTACGGGGCCCATCTACGGCGCGTTCTACCTGGTGCTCGCTTTGTTCGGCGCCGGGTTCGCCGCGATGCTCGCCGGCCTGCCGTCACTCCTGGTCACCACCGTGGCCGGCACCGCTCTGCTGGCCCCCATGACCAACGCGCTGACCGTCGCCCTGGGGCCCGAACGGGAGCGTTTCGCCGCCGTCACCGCGTTCGGTGTCACCGCCTCTGGCATGACCTTCCTGGGCCTCGGTGGCGCCGTGTGGGGACTGGTCGCGGGTGTCGCCGTCATGGGCTTCGAGCGAATGCGCCTGTGGAGGCTTCGATGATCGCGTGCGACGTCCTCGTCATCGGCACCGGGCCCGCCGCCCGCATGGCCGTCATCGCCGCGCGCAGCCGCGATGCGACCGTGTTGCACCTTGCCGAGACCGATGTCTGGGGCGCCTTTGCCCCCACAGAGATCGCCGCCATCATCGACGGCGGCACCGTGGTCATCGCGCCTGGCCACATCATTCTCGCCCAATTGCCCATCGAGCGTTCCGACGGTCATCGCCTTCCGGAAACCGCCCTCGCGAGAGCCCTGGGCGCCACGCACGAGATCACGCCCCAAGGCACCTTCCTGACCATCACCGACGAAGACGGCCGCACCACGCTGCCCGGCGTGTGGTCCATCCCCGGCAACACGACCCCCCGCCTGGCCCGAGCCCAGGCTCGCCTCGCTGCCCTGCTTCTCCCTCTCCCGCCTGCGGAGGAGAGTCGGGGTGAGGGCAAGGCGCGCGCAAACCTGGTCCGCGCCCTTGCGGACGAACCACCCGAACCCGCGCCACCCCCGCCCGACCTCTCCCCCGCCGCCATCGCCTGCGCCTGCGAAGACATCACCGTCGCGCAGGTCCAAGCCTCGATCGCAAGCGGCGCCCGCTCCGTCCCCTCGGTCAAGCGCGTTACCCGGGCCGGAATGGGGCCCTGCCAGGGCCGCCTCTGCGCCCACATCCTCCATGCGCTCGTCGGCGACCATGCGAGCGAGCCCCGCCATGTCGTACCGCGCGCCCCAATCCACCCCGTCCGCGTCGGGGCCGTCATGGCGCCCGGCATGGACGCGGAGCAGTCTCCGATCCCGGCGCCTGCCTATAACCGCTGGATCACCATCCCCGCCGCCGACCCGGCCCCTGCATCGGCAGAGATCCTCGTCATCGGCGCCGGGGTCGTCGGCCTTTGCGCCGCGCTCGACCTCGCGGCCGCCGGGCGGGACGTCGTTCTGATCGACCGCGCCGAACCCGGGTTGGCCGCCAGCACCGCCAACGCCGGGTCGCTCCATGTCCAGCTGCTGCCCTATGACTTTGAGGATGGCGACCCTGGCCCGCTTGGCGAGGCCCTCGCGTTGGGCCCCCAAAGCATCGGTCTATGGCGTGAACTGGAAAGCAGGGCAGGGCAGGGGTTCGGCATCCGCACTGAAGGCGGCCTCGTCCTCGCCGCCAACGCCGAGGATCTCGCCTGGCTTGCCCGCAAGGCCGCTTTCGAGCGCAGCCGGGGGATCGAGACCGCCATCATCGGCGCCAACGAACTCTCGAGCCTCGCCCCAGCCCTGTCGAGAACCTACGCGGGTGCCGCCTTCAACGCCGACGAGGGCCAGATCGACCCGCTGCGCGGCACCATGGCGCTGCTTCGTCTCGTCCGCGCGGCCGGTGTCCGTATCGTGGCCGGGTTGGAGGTTCGATCGCTGACCCATGACGGCAACGCCTGGATTGCCCACACCCAGGGTGGTCCGATCCGTGCGGGCCAGGTTCTCAATGCCGCCGGCGCCCATGCCGGCCGCATCGGCGCCCTTGCCGGCGTCGACCTGCCAGTCCGCGCCGTGATCCAGCAGGTCATCGCGACAGCTGCGGCGCCACCGATGCTGCGCCACCTGGTCGCCCAGGCGCGGCTGCATCTCTCACTGAAACAAAAGGATGCCGGGCAGATCGTCATTGGTGGCGGCTGGCCCGGCCGACTCGATCCCGACGGCGCCACCCGGCTGCTACGTCAATCCATCCAAGGCAATCTGTACACCGCAACCGAGGTGATGCCCGGGCTTGCCGACCAGACCATGGTCCGCGCCTGGACCGGCCTCACCGTTCATCTGGACCGTGGCCCCGTTCTCTCGTCTACACCTGGCAAGCCGGGTCTGTTCCATGCCGTAACCGCCAACGGCTATACGCTGGGCCCAATCTCAGGCCGCCTGGTCGCGGATTGCATGCTGAGCCGGGGCACTCCCCCGGCCGCATTCAGCCTGTAGAGCGCCTATTTTTTGACGCCGAGACCCGCAAACCTCTTGTTGAACTTTGCGACCTGGCCGCCCCTGTCCATCATGCGTTGCACGCCCGTCCACGCCGGATGGCTCTTGGGATCGATGTCCAGACGCAGCGTGTCGCCCGCCTTTCCCATGCAGGAGCGCGTCTGATACGTGGTGCCGTCGGTCATGATGATCGTGACGTCGTGATACTCGGGATGGATGCCGGCCTTCATTGTGGTGTCCTCAAAACAAACGCAGCCGCCGATACCGACCGGCGGCATGCCGCGGGCTGCGGCGTCAAGCGGTGCGGTATAATGCGACCGGTCA
>JAYVEG010000223.1:0-10554 GCA_043748985.1 Rhodospirillales bacterium | reverse complement strand
TCACGAACTCCGACGGCCCCCACCCCACCCCGCTATCGGAGCTGAGCCATGCCGACTGGATCGCCGGCCTTGAAGCGCTGATGCTGGCCCCGATCGCTCTGATCCAGGCAGTGCTGAACCCGATGATCGAACGGCGCTTCGGCCGCGTCGTCAACATCGTCTCCCGCAGCGTGAAGATCGCCCAAATCGAGATGCCGCTGTCGAACGGCGCGCGCTCCGGCCTGGTCGGCGTCGTGGCTGGACTGGCGCGCCAGGTGGTGCGGCACAACGTGACCATCAATAACCTGCTGCCCGGCGTGTTCGATACCGACGCGCAGCGCAATCATGTGGCCGGCATCGTGGCGCGCACCGGCGAGGATTTCGATGCGCTCTGGGCCACACGCCTGGCCGCGAACCCGGCAGGACGCTATGGTCGGGCAGAAGAGGCCGGGGCCTACGCGGCGTTCCTGTGTTCCGCCCAGGCCGGGTTCGTCACAGGACAGAATTTGCTGATCGATGGCGGCCAGTACCCGGGAACATTCTAGCATGACACCGAAGCGTCACCTCCGCTGGCTTCCCATCGTGCTGTTCCTGCTGGCGGGCGCTGCCGCGCCGGCTGACCCGGGACCCGGTCCGGAGCAGATTGCATCGGGGTTGGGATTCCCCGAGGGCACGGTGTTCGTGGACGGCACGCTGACCTTCGTCGACTACCAGGCGTCGTCGGTGCTGCGGCAGGTCGATGGCGCGGTCGCAACCGTTTGGCGGCAGCCGGGCTGCGGGGCGAACGGGCTGCTGCCGGTACCGGAGGGGCTGTGGGTCGCCTGCTACACGGGGCAGAGCTTCGTGCTGGTCGGATCCGACGGCAAGACGATCCGGACGATCGACCGGGACATCGCGGGCAAGCCCTTCGACAGCCCGAGTGACCTGGCAGCCGACCGCACTGGCGGCGCCTGGTTGACGGCGTCCGGCTCCGGGCCCGCGACTGGCAAGGTGTACCACATGACCGCCCGCGGCCAGGCCACGATGGTCGCCAACGACCTGCGGTTCGCGAACGGCGTCGCCGTCTCTGCAGACGGCAAGCTGCTGTATGTCTCCGAGAGCAAGGCGCACCGGCTGTCCATGTTCACGATCGAGGCCGGGTTCGGGCTCGGGGCGCGGCGGACCTTCGTGGACCTGGACGCCGTGGTTCCGCATCAGGGGCGTCGCGGCGTCGTGCCCGACAGCATCCGGTCCGACCGCGACGGCAACGTGTTCGTCGCTTTGTACGAGGGCGGTGGCATTGCCGTGTTCCGGCCGAATGGCACCCTACTCGGCACCGTGAGCGTGCCGTTTGCCCATCATACGAGCCTGGCGATCGCACCGGACCGCGCCAGCCTTATCGCGACTGCGGTCGACGACCTGCCCGGTGGCGGCTATCGCGGCGCGCTGTACCGGGTCGGCAATCCCGCCTGGGCCGGCGTGCAGTAACACCGGCGAACGCCGCGTTCAGTCCCGCGCGGCCAGGATCAGCGGCAGCGACAGGCCCGCGATCAGCGCGAGTTCGGGGGCGTCGGCCTCGCTGAAGCGGTCGCTGCCAACCGATATGCTGAGGCTGGCGATACAGCGTCCAGCGAGCATGACGGGCACGTTGACCATGCCGGCAATGCCGAGGCTGGTGATCAGCGTGTGGTCGAAGAAGGTGCGCTCAATGTCGGCGAGCGTATGGCAGATATAGAGCTGCCCTTCGTCGATCGTCTTCTTGCCCCAGTGCGTGTCCTGCTTTTTCTTGCGGCCGCCGACGGGATAGGCGGTCTCGTTGCTGGAATACAGCCGCTCGACCTCGGCGGTGGCCTCCAGGTGGTTCAGCGCCGTGAACAGTCGCCGGTCATAAAGCCGGTCGACGATGGCATCGATCGCGGTCCAGGCGGCCCGGGGGTCGGCGGCGGTGGCCTGCATGACGGTACGGACATCGCCGATGGTGATAGTGCTGGGCGTGATCAAGTCGAACTCCTGCGCAGGACGGGATGGTCGAGGGTTTCGGGGATCAGCCCCCGCGTGCGGAACCGCAGCACGACCAGAAGGGCCGCGGTGACCAGGAACTGCTGCAAGGCCGCCCCCTGCACCGGGCCAAGACCGGGGATCAGCGGGGTGATGAACCGCGTGCCCTCCAGGAACACAACGATTACCAGCCCGCCCAGCACGGCCCCGCGATTGTTGCCGACGCCGCCCGAGAGCAACGCCATCTTGATGTAAAGCGTCAGCAAAGGAACGAACAGGTCCGGTACGATATAGGAGGTGTAGTGGGCATACAGCGCACCCGCGAGCGCGACCGGCGCGCAGCCGATGGCAAACGCCAGCGTCTTGAACGCCAGCACCGGCTTGCCCGCCACCGCCGCCACCTGGTCGTCGTCGCGGATGGCCCGCAGCACCCGGCCGAACGGCGAATGGCTAAGCCGCTGGGCGATGACGTACGCGACTGCCACGAAGGCCAGCACGATGCCGAGATACACCAGGTTGAAATGGAACGGCGTCAGGCTGCCGCGCCAGGGTCCGGGAATGCCGGAGATACCGTCGGTGCCGTTGGTCAGCCAGGTCTCGTTGCTGGCGGTGATCCGCAGCGCCTCCGCGAAACCCAGCGTCACGATGGCCAGGTAGTCGCCGCGCAGCCGGGCCGTGATCAGCGCAACGCCGGCACCCGCAGCAGCCCCTGCAGCAGTGCCCGCGGCCATGCCGGCCCAGATCGGAAACCCGAGCTTCACCGTCAGCAACGCCGACGTGTAGGCGCCGACCGCGAAGAAGCCGACAAGGCCGAGATTGACCAGCCCCGCCATGCCCCAGATCACGTTCAGCCCCACCGCCATCAGCGCATAGAGCCCGGCAGTCACACCCAGGGCGACGAGGTAGTTCTCCATTACGCCCGCTGCCCCAGCAGGCCTGCCGGGCGTGCGATCAGCACCAGCAGGATCGCCAGAAAGCCGATCACGCTGCGGTAGTTCGGGCTGAGCACCAGCAGGCACAGCTCTTCTGCCACCCCGATCGTCAGCGCCCCCACCACGGCCCCCGGGATGCTGCCGAGCCCGCCCACGACGGCAGCCGCGAACACCGACAGCATGACGCGGAATCCCGTCAGCGGGTCGATGGTGGTGTCGAGCCCGATGAGCATCCCGCCGATCCCCGCCAGTCCCATGGCGCCGAACGACACGATGCGGGCGACGCGCACGGGGTCGATGCCCTTGATCCGCGCGAGTGCCGGGTTATCGGCGACGGCGCGCATCGCCTTGCCCGCGCGGGTGAAGGCAAGGAAGCCGAACACGAGCGCCATCACCACCAGCGCGATCGCCATGTTCTCCACCTGCTGCGGCCCCAGATGCAGCCCCCAGAACCGCCAGTCGCGCGCCATCGGCAGGTCGTACTGCCGCAGCTCGTTGCCGAACGCCATGCGCAACAGATTCTCGAGCGCGATGGTCAGCGCAATCGACCCGATCGCCGTCGTCACGAACCCGGCCGCCCGGAACCGCCGCAGCACGAACTCGTCCGTCACAACCCCCACGAGCCCGGCGGCCAGGAACGCCAGGCCGAGCGACGGCACGACCGGCCAGCCCAGCCCGACATTGCCGAGCCAGCCCGCAAAGGCGCCGACGGTGGCGTGGGACGCCAACGCGAAGTTGGGAAAGCGCAGCACGGCATAAATGGCCGTCAGTCCGATGGCGGGCACGGCCAGGACCGTGCCGGCCATCAGCCCGTTCAGCACGAGCTGCAGGACATCCGGCAGATCATACAAGCTTGACGAACTGCAGCGTCCCGCCCTTCACCTGCATGAATCGGAACTTGCAGGTCTGGATGTCGCCGATATCGGTGAAGTCGCAGGCCCCGCTGGCCCCCTCGTAGTTGATCTCCTGACCCTTCGCGAGCACGACCAGGCCTTCGGTCGCAGAATAAACCTTCTGCCCGTCGCCCTGGGAGATGCGGCGGATGGTGTCGTGGATGGCCTGCCCGGTGGGCGACTTCGCCCGCGCGATCGACAGCGCCACCAGGCTAATCCAGTCATTCGCCTGCGCCTCGTAGCCGTCCAGCTCCTTTACGCCCAGCAGCTTGGCGGCGCTGGCATAGGCGGTGCTTTCCGCGTCGGCCGAGGGCTGGCCGGTGTAAGTACCCTCCGTGACCTCCTTCGGCAGCGCCTCGGCGGCCTTCGCCGTCAGAGAATAGGACTGGGTGAACTTCCCGCCCTCGTAGCCCGCGCGAAACAGGTCGCGGAGCACCACGCCGACGTCGGGCGTGTAGCCGTTGCAATAGATCATGTCCGGCTTAGCGCGCAGGATCTGATCGATCTCGGAGCGATAGCTGGTCTTGTCCTTCTCGTAGATCAGCCCGGCGACCATCTGCCCCCCATGCTCCTTCATCACCTCCGCCACCCGGTCCTGCGTGGGCTGCGCGAAGGGCGACTGGATCGACAGCATCCCTACCCGCTTCGCGCCGACGCTGGCCATGAATGCGGCATGGGCGCTGCCTTGCAGGTTGGTGTTCGGTTGCGTGCGGATCAGGAAGCCCTGGTGCGGCAGCTTCGTGATGCTGTCCGCACCGGAGCAGGTGGTGAGGAACACCTTGCTCTCCCAACACACCGGCGCCACCGCCGTCGTGACGGCCGAGGCCCACGTGCCCATGATGACAGGCACCTTGTCGACGTCGATCAGCTTGCGGGCGGCGCGCACCGCGGCCTCCGGGTTCGTCTGGTCGTCCTCGATCGCGAAGGTGATCTTGCGGCCGAGCAGCCCGCCGGCCTCGTTGATGGCGGCCGCCACGGCCTGCATGGTTTTCAGCATGCGCGGGCCATCGAAGCCTCCGGCCCCCGTGAGCGGCGTGAGGATGCCGAGTTGCAGCGGCGCCTCCTGCGCGCGCAGGAGGGCAGGTGTCGCGAGCAACGCCGTCGAGGCCAGGATCGTACGCCGGGTCAGTGTCATGTCATCCCCCATTTTTAACCGCCAAGAAACATACGCCGAATTTCGGGATCCGCCGCCAGTGTTTGCGCGGGCCCCGTCGCCGCGGTGCGGCCATCGACCAGCACGTAGGCGCGATGCGAGATGGCCAATGCCTCGTTGGCGTTCTGCTCTACCAGCGCCACCGCCAGCCCCTCGCGGTTGATGGCGGCAATGTCGGCGAACAAGGCCTGTGCTGCCTTCGGCGACAGGCCGGCCGAGGGCTCGTCCAGCAGCAGCAGTATGGGTGCGACCATCAATGCCATGCCCATCGCCAGGATCTGCCGCTCCCCCCCTGACAGCGTGCGGGCGGCCTGGCGGCGCTTGCGGCCCAGCATCGGGAAACGCTCCATCGCGGCTTCCATGCGGCGCGGCGTCTGCTTCGGGTCGACATAGCCGCCCATCTCCAGGTTCTCGCGCACGGTCATGGTGGGGAAGACGTTGTTCTCCTGCGGGACATACGCAATGCCGCGCCGCGCCAGATCCGGTGGCGGGAGGCCGGCGATGGAGGCGCCGTCCAGGGTGATGGCGCCCTCGGACGGGCGCAGCAGCCCGGCGATGGTCTTCAGCAGCGTGGACTTGCCGGCGCCGTTGGGGCCGATGATGCCGACAATCTCGCTTTCGTCCACATGGAGGTCGATGCCCTTCAGGATGTGGTCGGCCGCCGAATACCCGGCCACAACGCCGGCCACGCTCAGGAGGCCCATCGCGCGCCACCCATATAGGCGTCCTGCACCTCGGTGTCGGCCGCGACGGCGGCGAAGGTCCCTTCTGTAAGACGCCGCCCCTCGGCCATGACGATGACGTGGCCGCATAGCCGGGCGATCATGTCCATCTGGTGTTCGATCAGCAGCAGGGTCACGCCCTCTGCCGCGATCTCCTGCAGCCGCTCGCCGATCTCGCGGCCCAGCGACGGGTTCACGCCGGCCAGCGGCTCGTCCAGCAGGATCAGTTTTGGTTCCGTCATCAGCGCCCGGCCGATCTCGAGCAGCTTCTTCTGCCCGCCCGACAGGTTCGCGGCCGGTTTGTCGAGCACGGAGGCCAGGCGCAGGCGCACAGCCACCGCCTCGGCGCGGGCCTGCAACTCCGCCTCGCGCGCCAGCATTGCCCGGGTGCGGAGCAAGGCGGTCAACACATGCTCGCCGGGCTGGGCAGCGCCGTACAGCAGCAGGTTCTCGCGCACCGTCAGGCGCGGGCAGCCGCGGGCGATCTGGAAAGTCCGCACCAGGCCATTGCGGGTAATCCGATCCGGCCGCCAGCCGGCGATATCCTGCCCGTCGAACACGATGCGGCCTGCATTGGGCGGCACGAGGCCCGAGATGCAATTGAACAGCGTGGTCTTGCCGGCTCCGTTCGGACCGATCAATCCGGTGATGCCGCCGGCCGCGACGTCCAGCGTGGCGCCATTGAGGGCGTGGATGCCGTAGAACCGGCGGGTGACGTCCCTGATCTCAAGCAGGGGGCGGATTTCGAGCGGCGGCATGACACGACGCTAGCAGTTTCCGTGCCGGGCTGTGCAAGGTGTCGGCGAGACGCCGAAAGGATTGGCCCATGTTTCGATACGGTCTCGCCTTGCTCCTGCTTGCCAGCGCCACGCCTGCCCTTGCGGAGGACGGTGTCGAGAAGCTCTATGTGCTCGATTGCGGCGCCGCGCATGCGCCGGACCAGGCTCGCTGGTCCCCCGGTGTGAACGTGGGCCAGCCCATCGACCTCGTCGACAACTGCTACCTGATCCACCATCGCCAGGGGTGGATGCTATGGGACACCGGCGTTCCCGACGAGCTGTTCGGCAAGGACCAGCCGGCGGCCGCTCCCATCCCATGGACCCGGCCGAAAAGCCTGATCGCGCAGCTTGCCGCCATCGGCGTGCAGCCCGCCGACATCAGGTTCATCGGCATCTCCCACACCCATGGCGACCACGTCGGCAACGTCGACAAGTTTCCGGCCGCCACGGTTTTGATCCAGAAGACGGAATATGACTGGGCCTTCGCCTCCGCGACCAAGCCGTTCAGCGCCACGCATCCGGTGGAGAAGCTGGAGGGCGCCAGGGACGTGTTCGGCGACGGCAGCGTGCGCATCGTGCCGACGCCGGGTCACACGCCGGGGCACGAGTCGCTGTTGGTCGACCTGCCCACGACCGGGTTCGTGCTGCTGAGCGGCGACGTCGCGCATTTCCAGGACAACTACGACCACCGCCGCGTTCCCGGCGGCAACACCGACAAGGCCGCCAGCGTGGCCTCCATGGACGCGGTGGCGGAGCTGATCACGCAATACCATGCTCAGTTCTGGATCAATCACGACGCCAAGCAGGCAAAGACGATCCGCTACGCGCCCGAGTTCTACGACTGACCGCCTACTTCGGCGCCATTCGCAGCGCACCGTCCAGGCGGATGGTCTCGCCATTCATGAAGCTGTTCTGCACCAGGCTCAGCACCATCGCCGCGAACTCTGCGGGCCGGCCCAGGCGCGGCGGGAATGGGACGGCAGCGCCCAGGCTTTTCTGGACCTCGTCCGGCAGACTTGCCAGCAGCGGCGTCAGGAACAGCCCCGGGGCGATCGTCAGGCAGCGGATCCCCGCCCGCGCCAGCTCGCGCGCGACCGGCAGCGTCATGGCGGCGACCGCTCCCTTCGACGCCGCATAGGCCGCCTGGCCGATCTGGCCGTCGAAGGCGGCGACCGAGGCGGTGTTGATGATCACCCCACGCTCCCCCTCGTCCAGCGGCTCCATCTGCGCCAGATCGGCGGCAGCGAGCCGCAAGATGTTGAAGGTGCCGAACAGGTTCACCCGGACCACCCGCTCGAAATCGGCCAGCGGCAGCGGCCCGTCGCGCCCCACCACCCGGCCGGGGGTCGCGATGCCGGCGCAGTTGACGATGATCCGCGCCGCCCCGTGCGCCGCCTTGGCCGCCGCCACGGCCGCGGTGGCACTGGCGTCGTCGGCCACGTCGCACACGAACGCCGATCCACCGATCCGCGCCGCGACCGCCCCGGCCGCCGCCGCATTCAGGTCCAGCACCGCCACCCTGCACCCGGCTGCGGCCAGCGCGGTGGCCGTGGCCTCGCCGAGGCCGGAGCCGCCGCCCGTGACGATCGCGGCATGTCCATGGGTCTGCATTCCAGCCTCCGTCAGCCGAGTTCGAGTTCGGCGGTGATCCATTCCACGAGCAGCCGTACGACGCCATGCCGTAGCGCGCCGGGCAGGCACACAAGACGGTGGCCGACATAGCGGCAATCCTCCGCATGGCCGGCCAGCGGTGCGACCAGGCGGCCATCGGCGATCTCGCGTTCGGCCAGACGGGTGCTCTCGAGTGCCACTCCCTGCCCGTCGACGGCCATCGCCACGGCCAGAAAGCTGCGGTCGAACCGGGCGCCCCCGGCCGGGATGAAGCGCCAGGAAGGCCGGCAGGCGCGGTGTGAGCCACTGCGTCGCGAAGCTGAGGGCCGAGTGCAGGCGCAGCAGTTGCGGCCCGTTGCAGGCCACCGCACCCATGCCGCGGGCCAGCTCCGCGAAGCCGCGCTCCACGTGCCGCCGCAGGGTGTCGCCGGCCGGGGTGAGGTCGACGCGCGGGCCGCTGCGGATGAACAGCGGGGTGCGGACGGTTTCCTCCAGCCGGCGGACAGCGTGGCTGATGGCGGAGGGTGAGACATGGATTTCCTCCGCTGCCCGGCGGAACGAGCCGTGCCGGGCCGCGGCCTCGAACGCACGCAGGGCGGGGAGCGGCAGGTGCATGGCGGATGATGACTCCAGGTCATCGTAGGGTGCAAATTTGTCCTTTGCGCGGGTCCAGACGAGGCGGCAGCATCACGCCACGACACGCGCCTGGATAACCGGGCCGGACACAGGGGAAACGGATGCTGCTGAACGGCAAGACCGCCGTGATCTCGGGCGCTGCGAGCCCGCGGGGGATCGGCCTCGCGACGGCGAAACTGTTTGCGGAGCATGGCGCGCGCGTTGCGATCCTGGACCTGGACGCGCAATCGGCCGAGGCGGCGGCGGCGTCGATCGGGCCGGAGCATCGCGGCTACGCCTGCGACGTGACCGACCACGATGCCTGCACCCGCGCCGTTGCAGCGCTGGAGGGGGGGGTGGGTCCGGTGGACATCCTGATCAACAATGCCGGCATCACGCAGCCGCTGAAGTTCATGGAGATCGGTATCTCGCAATGGGATGCGGTGATGGACGTGAACCTGCGAGGCGTGCTGAACCTCAGCCAGGCTGTGGTGCCTGGCATGCGGGTGCGCGGCCACGGCAGCATCGCCTGCATGTCGAGCGTGTCGGCGCAGCGCGGCGGCGGTATCTTCGGTGGCCCGCATTACTCGGCGGCGAAGGCAGGCGTGCTGGGGCTGGCGAAAGCGATGGCCCGCGAGCTGGGGCCGGACGGGATACGGGTGAACTGCGTGACGCCGGGGCTGATCCAGACCGACATCACTGGCGGCAAGCTCACGCCGGAGATGAAGGTTGAGATCGCCAAGGGCATTCCGCTGGGCCGCCTGGGCGACGCGATCGACGTCGCGCGGATCTTCCTGTTCCTGGCGTCGGACCTGAGTGGGTACGTGACCGGCGCCACCATCGACGTCAACGGCGGGATGCTCATTCATGGTTAGACCCAGGCGCAACGTCAGCAAGGACCTGCTGCGCGAGAAGGCAAAGATGATCCGGCGCGAGACGGTCAAGCTGACCGACATCTGCGGCAGCGGGCATTATGGCAGCTTGTTCTCGATGGCCGAGTTGGTGGCCTCGCTGTACTACGAGTTCATGCATGTGCGGCCCGATGAGCCGCAATGGATGGACCGCGACCGTTTCACCATGGGCAAGGGGCATGCGGCGATCGCGCTTTATCCCGTGCTGGCGGACCTCGGGTTCTTCCCTTGGGACGAGCTTTATACCTACACGCGGCCGGGCTCGCCGTATGGCGATCATCCCGACATGAAGAAGGTGCGCGGGGCGGATTTCTCCTCCGGCTCCATCGGGCACAACCTCTCGGTGCCGGTGGGCATGGCGCTCGGCCTGCGCAAGCGCGGCTCGTCCGGCCGGGTGGTCTGCCTGATGGGCGACGGCGAGCAGGCAGAGGGCCAGGTGTGGGAGGCGGCGATGTCCGGCGCCCACTATAAGTTGTCGAACCTGGTCGGCATCGTCGACAACAACGCGGTGGGCTAGGACGGCGTGGTGTCGGAGACCATGAACAACGAGCCGCTGGCGGAGAAGTGGCGGGCGTTCGGCTGGGACGTGCGGCGCATCGACGGTCACGACTTGGATCTGGTGGGTGAAACGCTGGACTGGGCGTTGAACGTGCCGCGCGACAGGCCGGCCATGATCATCGCCGACACCATCGCCGGGCGCGGCGTGGGGTTCATGGAGCATGCGTGGCAGTGGCACCTGGGCTTCCTTGGCCCGGCCGACCGCGACGCGGCCTTGGCGGAGATCGAAGCGGGGGTGGTGGGATGAGCGCCCTCTTCTCCCCCTCCCGTTGGGAGAGGGCTGGGGTGAGGGTCGGACGCATACACCGGCCGTCCGATCGACACCGCGGCCGTGCTGCAGGCGGCAAAAGACCATGGCGTGATCTTCTCGGCGGGGGAGCATAACGTCACCAGCGGTTTCGGGTCGGCGGTGGCGGAGGTGCTG
>JAYVEG010000222.1:0-10556 GCA_043748985.1 Rhodospirillales bacterium | reverse complement strand
AGGGAGCGGCCACCTACACGCAGCAGTTGGGCGGCAGTCCGGCTGCCGGGCCCGTGACGCTGGGGCGGGACGTGTTCGGTGGGACGACGGTGGCTATCAGCGCGGCGACGGTCACGCCGACTGACCCCCTGTTCGATAAGGCGTACTACCTGGCACAAAATCCGGACGTCGCGGCCGCAGGCATCGACCCCTACCAGCACTACATGACCACCGGCTGGAAGGAAGGCCGCAACCCCTCCGCCCTCTTCAACACCACCTACTACCTGAACCAGAACCCCGACGTGAAGGCGGCCGGGCTCAACCCCCTGGCCCATTTCGAGGCAAACGGATGGAAGGAAGGACGCGATCCCTCGATCGCTTTCTCCGTATCCGCCTACCTCGCCGCCTACCCCGACGTGAAGGCCGCCGGCATCGACCCGGTGGTCCATTACGTCACCAACGGCAAGGCGGAAGGGCGCTCTGCATTCGCCGCGACGGCGCATGCGACCGGTCCAGCCGACCCGCTCGTGGATGCCGCCTACGTCTACGCCCACAACCCATCCGTCGCGGCCGCCGGTCTGGACGCGACAGCCTGGTATCACAGCATCGGCTGGACCCAGGGGGCCGATCCTTCGGCGCTGTTCAGCACCACCTATTACCTGAACCAGAACCAGGACGTGAAAGCAGCCGGGATCGACCCGCTGGCACATTTCGAGAGCAACGGCTGGAAAGAGGGTCGCGACCCGTCGATCTCGTTCAGCACCGCCGGATATCTCGCCGCCAACCCGGACGTGAAGGCGGCAGGCTTCGACCCGCTGGTGTTCCAGGTGCAACAGGGCGCCGCGCAGGGCCGGGCCATCTATGCCGCAACCCCCCATTCGACGGGCCCAGCGGATCCACTCGTCGACGCCGCCTACGTCTACGCCCATAACCCAGCCACCGCCGCAGCGGGTCTGGATGCCAGCGCCTGGTTCAACAGCCTGGGCTGGAAGCAAGGCGCCAATCCCGACGCGTATTTCGACACGAACGACTACCTGACCCAGAACCCGGACGTGAAGGCGGCAGGGATCGATCCGCTCACACATTTCGAAAACAGCGGCTGGAAGGAAGGCCGCCAGCCGAGCCTGGTGTTCGACGACGCCAAGTATCTGGCGGCGAACCAGGATGTGAAGGCGGCCGGGTTCAACCCGGTGTCGTTCCAACTCGCGGCGGGTGCGGCGCAAGGACGGATGACGTTCCTGACGGGCGGCACGGCCCCGGCCGATCCGCTGGTCGACGCCACATATTACGACAAGCAACTGGGGGCCACGATCATCCCGACCGGCACGGCCGGCGCGCAGCAGGCGGCCTACGCCTACGACCATGGCGGCTGGCAGGCCGGCCTCAATCCAGAGGCCTTCTTCGACACGAACTACTACCTGACCCACAACCCCGACGTGGCCGCGGCCCACATCGACCCGCTGGCGCATTACGAGGCCAACGGTTGGAAGGAAGGCCGCGACCCCTCCGCCGCGTTCAGCACCAACAAGTATCTGGCCGCATATACCGACGTGCGCGCGGCAGGCTTCGATCCGCTGCTGCACTATGTCGTTGCCGGCCAGACGGAGGGCCGCACGGCCTTCCCGGCATAGCGCATGACCGTGTCAGGCGTCTCCGGCCTGACACGGTCATGCTCGTTTAACCCAGGCTTAGCCGACCACTAAACCGGCGAATCCGGCGGAAAACGCGGCGCCCGCTTCTCCCGGAACGACCGGACCCCCTCCTTCACCTCCGGCCCCGAAAACCCGAAGAACTCCAGCGCCAGCGACGTGTCGAACGTCGGCCCAGCCTGACGCAGCCAGTTGTTCAGGCTGTACTTCGTCCACCGGATCGCACTCTGCGCGCCCTCCGCCAGCCGGCTCGCGATCTCCACCGCCTTGGCATCCAGCGCCGCATCCTCAACCGCCAAACTGACCAGTCCGACGCGCTCCGCCTCCGCACCCAGAATCTGGTCGCACAGCAACAGGTAGTACTTCGCCCGCGCCATCCCGCACAGCAGCGGCCAGACGATCGCGGCATGGTCGCCGCCCGCAACCCCCAGGCGCGTATGCCCATCCAGGATCCGGCAATCCGTGCTCGCAATGGAAATGTCGGCCAGCAGCCCACAGACCAGCCCGGCCCCCACCGCCACGCCGCGCATCGCGCTGACGACAGGCTTGCTGCAGTTGATGATGTTGTAGACGATGTCGCGCGCCTCCTTCCAGGTGCGGGCGCGGACGTCGAAATCTTCGATCATCTCCTCGATCATGGCGAAGTCGCCCCCGGCCGAAAATACCCGGCCGGCCCCGGTAATGATGACGGCGTTGACACTGGGGTCGCTGTCCACATCCCGCCAGATGGCGCCCAGCTCGGCGTGCATCGCATGGTCGGCCGCGTTCATCTTGCCATGGTCCATGCTCACCCGCAGCACCTTCGGGTGCGGCCGGTCGAAGGTCAGCCTCGTGTAGCGGGCATAGCGGTCGTCGGGCATCATGCGCAGTGGTCCCAGATCATCTCTGCAACATGCTAGCAGCCCCGCCCGGCGCCGCGACACAGCACAAATGAGGCAGTATAATGATACGAAACGATCTGGCTGCGATCAGGCGGCAATGACCAGGAACGTCCGATGACCGTGGTTTCCGACTACACCGCGCCGTTGTCCGGCTCATCCTCGTATGCGGCCGGCGCAACAGGGCAGGCGGCATTTCTCACCCATTAATTCACCCCGGGTCCCAGCCTGGCGGTCCAGGCGGCCGAATCGACCGTGTCGGGCGAACTGCTGATAACGCGGGATGGTTCGAACTCGATGCTGCTGCAGGACGTCAGCGCGTCCGCGCTGGCGCCCGCGGACATCCGGCTCGTCTGATCGACACCGCCGCTCGCGCTGCCTCAGGCCCGGTGAGGCTCCTCGAAACGGTCATGCATCAGCCGATCCAGTAACCGCGCCCCCCACCCCGTCGGCCCGGCCCCATAACGGTCGGAGCCCTTCTCGTTGGCCTCGACACCCGCGATATCGAGGTGGGCCCAGGGCGTGTCGCCCACGAAACCACGCAGAAACAGCGCCGCGTGGCAGGCATCGGGCTGAAGGCTGCCATCGCTGCATTGCCTTGTGTCCGCGATGTCGCTGGTCAGGGCATCCCGGTACGCCTCGCTGAGCGGCATGCGCCACGCCCGCTCATCGACCGACGCGCCAGCCGCGGCAACGTGGGCGGCCAGCACGTCGTCGGTAGCGAACAGTCCGGCCATATGATGGCCCAGCGCAGTGACTATGCTGCCAGTCAGGGTCGCAAAGTCGATGACGGCCTGCGGCTTCACCGTCCGGATCCCCCACGCAAGGCTGTCGGCAAGGATCAGCCGCCCCTCGGCGTCGGTGTCGACGATCTCGACCGTGCTGTCATCCACCATCGTCAGCACGTCGCCAGGCCGATAGCTGGCGGCGCCGATGGCGTTCTCCACCAGCGGCAGGATGGCGACAGCAGGCGCCGGACTGCGGCGCCGGGCCAACGCCAGCATCGCGCCCGCGCAGGCGGCAGCCCCGGCCATGTCGGCGCGCATCTCCCACATCGGCGCGGCCGGCTTGATGCACACGCCCCCGGTATCGAAGGTCACCCCCTTGCCGACGAACAGCACCGGCGGCGCGTCGGTCGTCCCCGGCCACCGCAGGATCGCGAGGCAAGGCGGGTTGGCGCTGCCCCGCCCCACGGCCAGCAGACCGCGCAGGCCCTCGGCCGCCAGCCGGTCGGGGCCGAGGATCTCAACCTCGATCCCCTCGGACCCCAGCGCCGCCAGCCGGGATGCGAAGCTGGCCGGAGTAAGGATGTTGCCGGGCTCCGCGACCAGCGCGCGCGCGAACAGCGCGCCCTCGATGCCCGCCTGCAACGCGGCATAAGCGGCCCGCGCGGCCTTCGGATGATCCACCAGAACATCGATCGCACCCAGGACGGGACGGTCCGGGTCCGGCCGGGTCCGGTAGGCATGGAACTGCCACGCACGCAGAACGGCGCCCGCGGCCAGGCGCGCGGCGTCCGCGGCCGACCACATGCGCGCATCGATGGCGATGCGCTCGACAGAGTGCAGCCGCGCGGCAGCAAGGGCGCCGGCCGCCTCGAGGTCCTTGCCGACACGGAACAGCAGAAGCCGCCGCTTCTTGGTAAGAAGCTCGCCCGTCTGGCCCAACCGATCGGCAAAGCCCGCCCGGGCAGCCGCGTCCAAACGGGGCGGCATGCCGCCCAAGGGAACAGGGACAGCCCGGACGACGGCCTGACTGCGTTTGCAGAAAATAGGCGTCATCAGGCCGCTCGAACCCGGCGGCACGGTGCCGGCGAACCCCACCCTACCCGATCAACCGCTATCATTTGGGTTCGTAGTGGTCGGCGACCAGCCGGTCGAGCAGGCGCAGCCCATAGGCGGTCGCGCCCTTGGGGATCGTCGCGGTATCCTTCGTGCTCCACGCCATGCCCGCGATATCGAGATGCGCCCAGGGCCCGCGCACGAAACGCTGGATGAACTGCGCGCCGATGATGGCCCCCCCCGGGCGGCCGCCGATATTCTTCATGTCGGCGATGTCGCTGCGGATCAGCTTGTCATAGGCCTCACCCAACGGCATCCGCCAAACGTGCTCGCCCGTCGCCTGCCCGGCCGCCACCAGGCGCATGGCCAGCGTATCGTCGTTGCTGAACATGCCGCCATACTCGTGACCAAGCCCGACGATGATCGCACCCGTCAGCGTCGCGAGATCGACGGTGATCGCGGGGTTGAACCGGGTTTCGGCATACCAGATGACGTCGGCCAGTACCAGCCGCCCTTCCGCGTCGGTGTTCAGCACCTCGATGGTCTGGCCCGACAGGCTGGTGACGACGTCGCCCGGGCGCATCGCCGTGCCACTGGGCATGTTCTCGCTCAGCCCGACAATGCCCACGACGTTCGCCCGCGCGCGGCGCCCGGCCAGCGCCGCCATCAGGCCGACCACCGCCCCGGCCCCCGCCATGTCCCACTTCATGTCGCCCATGCCGGCGGCCGGCTTGATGCTGATGCCCCCGGTGTCGAACGTAACGCCCTTGCCCACAGCACAGACCGGCCGGTCCCCTGGGGTGCCGCCATTCCACTGCATGACCACCACACGCGGCTCGTTGACGCTCCCGGCCGACACCCCCAACAGCGCGCCGAAACCTTCGAGCTCGGCCGGGCCCAGCACCTCCACCACCACGCCAAGCTCGGTCAGCGCCCTGCACCGCTCCGCCATCTCGGCCGGGTTCAGCACGTTGGGCGGCTCGCTGATCAGGTCGCGCGCCAGCCGGGCGCCCTCTGCAATGGCGCGCGCAGCCGGAAAAGCCCCACGGGCGGCGTCCGGTTCGTCCGTCAGGATGGTCAGGGTCGTCAGCCGCGGCTTGGCGTCCTGCGCCTCCTTGGTGCGATACTTGTCGAAGCGGTAGGACCGCAGCATCGCGCCCAACGCCGCGGCAGTGGCGTGGTCGGGCGGCATCCCGTCGGCAGCGATCGCGGCAACCGGATCACGCGACAGCGCACTCGCCGCCACACCGCCGGCCTCCTCCATGCCCCGGGCCGTATGGTCCTCAGGCTTGCCCACACCCACCAGCACAACGCGCTGCAGCCCGGCGCCAGGGGCCAGAACAGTGCAGATCTGCCCCTTCTTCGCAGTGAACTCCGCGGCCTTGGACGCCCGACCGATCGCGCCGTCGCAGGCCGCATCCACGGTGGCGGCCAGACCGGCAAGCGGCTGGTTCTCGATGCACAACAGGGCCAGCGCCCCGGCCTCGGGGGCCTGGGCGGCAGCGAACGCGATCTCGATCATTCGGGGTCCTTCATGGGTGGACCGAGTGTAGCAGCGCGTTCAGGGATGGCTAGGCTGGCGGGACATAACGCCCCGCCCGACGACGTGCTTGGCGGAGCGGGACAGCGGGGTTACACCAGAATAATGGATGATGACGCCCTCCTCGATCTCGCTGCCGACCTGGCGCGCCGTGCAGGCGCAGTCATCCTCGCGATCCGCGCGCGCGGGTTCGAGACCCTGCGCAAGGCCGACGCCAGCCCGGTGACCGAAGCCGACCACGCCGCCGAGGCTCTGATCCTCGAAGGCCTGCGCGGCGCAGCCCCCCACATCCCGGCCATCGCCGAGGAGGAAATGGAGGCCGGCCATCGTCACGCCTGCGGAAGCGAATACTGGCTCGTGGACCCCCTCGACGGCACCCGGGAGTTCGCCGCCCTGCGTGACGAGTTCACCGTCAACATCGGCCTGATCCGCGATGGCCGGCCGGTCCTGGGCGTCGTCGGCGTCCCAGCCTATGGCGAGTTGTTCGGCGGCATGCTCGGCGACAGCCCGCGCGCCTGGAAGCGCACAGGGGCAGGCGAACGCCCCATACGCGCGCGCACACCCCCGCCCGAGGGCATCCATGTACTGGCCAGCCGGCATTACGCGCAGGACCCGCACCTGGGCGCGTTCCTCCAGGGACGCACCGTCGCGGCGGTCACGAACATGGGCTCAGCCCTGAAGATCGTCCGCGTCGCCGAGGGCGCAGGCGACCTCTACCCGCGATTCGGGCGCACCATGGAATGGGACACCGCAGGGCCGCAGGCAGTGCTGGAGGCGGCCGGCGGACGACTATGCACCATGGACGGCGCGGCCCTCGGCTACGGCAAACCCGGCTGGGAGAACCCGCCCTTCGTGTGCACCGGGGTTCCGTGACGGCCCTGCTGCCGCCCGATACGGCGGGAATCCACCGCGCCGTGCGCCTGTTGCTGGCCGGCGACCTGGTCGCGTTCGGGACAGAAACGGTCTACGGACTCGGCGCCGACGCAACGAACCCCAAGGCCGTGGCAGCGATCTTCACAGCCAAGGGCCGGCCGCATTTCAATCCCCTGATCTGCCACTATCCCCATGCCGCTGCGGCCTTCGCCCACGTGGATGCCAGCGACGCGGCGCAGGCCCTCGCCGCCGCATTCTGGCCAGGGCCGCTGACGATGGTGCTGCCTCGACGCGTCACCTGTCCGGTCGCGCTCCTGGCCGGCGCCGGGCTCGAAACCCTCGCGGTGCGCGTCCCGGCACATGACGCGGCGCTGGCGTTGTTGCGGGCAGTGGGGCGCCCCGTCGCGGCCCCCTCGGCCAATCGCTCCGGCAGCGTCTCGCCAACCTCGGCGCAGCATGTGATGGCCGGGCTGGAAGGCCGGATCGCGGCAGTGCTGGATTGCGGCCCCTGCCCGGTGGGCATCGAGAGCACCGTGATCGACCTCGCCGCCGGCGCGCCCTGCCTGCTGCGCCCCGGCGGTGTGACGATCGAGGCGATCGAGCAGGTGCTGGGCCCGATCGGACGGGGCATCACCCCCGCGGCGGCACAGGCGTCGCAAACGCTCCGGTCGCCGGGTCTGATGGTGTCGCACTACGCCCCCGCGCTGCCCGTCCGGATGCAGGCGGTGCGGGCCGCCGAAAATGAGGGGCTGCTGGCATTCGGCCCCGCAACAACACAGGCCGGCGCGGTCTTCCAACTGAGCGCGGCCGGCGATGTGGCCGAGGCCGCCTCGCGCCTGTTCGAGGGATTGCGGTGGCTGGACGCAGAGGGCGCCCGGCTCGGCCTGCAGGGAATCGCAGCGATGGACGTGCCGGAAAACGGCCTCGGTATGGCCATCAACGACCGGCTGCAGCGCGCCGCGGCCCGGCGCCCATGAAGACCCGGTTGATGCACGTGCTGACGCCCGAGCGGCAAGCCCTGCTGTTCAGCTTCATTCGGTTCGGCATCGTCGGAACCAGCGCACTCCCGATCGACATCGCCATCGTCTATGCGATGCGGGGCTGGGTCGGGCTGTACACGGCCGGGGCGATCTCATACCTGATCGCCGCGACATGGACGTTCACGCTGAACCGGACGTGGACGTTCCGCGGCCGCGGGACCGGCCCGGTCTGGGTGCAATGGCTGCGGTTCCTGGGCGCCAACCTGTCCGGCCTCGTGCTGAACCGGGGAACCTATTTCCTGCTCATCACCTTCTCGCAGACATGCCACGACAACCCGGCGATCGCGATCGCAGCGGGCGCGGTGGCAGGCCTCTCGGCGAATTTCCTGGCCTCCCGACGGTTGGTGTTCCGCGAATAAGCCAACACGCCCTCACGATGGTGCCGGACCGGCGTAATGGAACGCCCTGACAGCGCAAAAGGCGGAACGATGGATGATGGTGCAATCGGACCGGCGCGGCACAAGCTCGATGCCGCAACCTACCGTCGCATGGTCGACGCCGGCACGTTCGCGCCCGAGGACCCCATCGAACTGATCGACGGGGAGTTACCCCTGCACCAGCCGTCCCGCCCATGGCGAAATGGACACCGCCATCCCGCTCGAGGAAGGCGATCAGCGCACAGATCGCACTGGCCGCGAACGGGTCGCCGCCCACCAGCAGCGGGTGGAAACTGAACACCGTCCGCAGCTTCTCGTTCTTGATGTGCTTGGCGATCAGCGAGTGCACGCTGCGCAGACCGCCCAGCCGAAGCAGGTCCGGCGACACCTTCGCCATGTCCGTCCAGCTGGAGAACGCCACGTCCCCAAGCTGTTCGAAACCCACCCGATAGATCGCCTCGCTGTCCCGCATGAACGCGTCGGAGCCATCGACGTCACCAGGGCTTAACCGCACCACCTCGGCCCGCATCCGGCCAGTGTCGCCGGAACATTCGAACACCGACCCGTCCTGGAACCGGATGCGATAGAACGGGTCGATCGGCAGAAGATCGACATCGTCCGCAAGCCGCCGACCGCACAGCGCCCACAACTCCTCGAACAAATGGGGCGCCGTCACGATCGTCGGCCCGGCGTCGAAGGTGAACCCGTCCTGGCGGAAAACGCTCGCCCGCCCGCCTGCTCAAGCCGTTCGAGCACCGTCACGCGATAACCACGAGCCCCAAGCCGGATGGCCGCCGCCAATCCCCCGAAGCCGCTTCCGATCACCACGGCATGCGGGCGGCGATCGAGGCCTGCCGGTAGAACACTCGATGTCAATGTATCCATACGCTCACTAGCGTCAACATGGCTGGACATATCTTGCCAAAAGCAATGTTGGGTTGGCTTTGCCGCCCGGGGCGCGCCACCCTCACGCCAACAAGGGGAAAGTGTCGAAAAGTGCGCATGCTCGCCGTGGTCAAGCGATATCAGGATCGGTTCGCCGGAGGCGTGATCGCGACGATCGGGCTCGCGGCCGCCACCGTCTCCGCCAGCTATCCCGTGGGCGATCTGCAGGCGATGGGGCCAGGACTTTTTCCGCTGATGCTCGGCGTTATCCTGATGATGCTGGGGGTCGCGATCGGCGTCGGCGCCCCATCCACGGAGAAGGACCCGCACGCGGCCGAGGGATTGGACCATCCGGAACCGCGCGGCTGGCTGTGCATCATCGGCGGCGTGGGCGCCTTCATCGCCCTGGCGCAACCAGCCGGGATGCTGCCCGCCACCTTCGCCTGCGTCTTCATCAGCGCGATGGGGGACCGCACCGCAACTTGGCGCCAGGCCGCCATCCTCGCCGCCTGCGTCGCTGTCGTGGGCGTGTTGCTGTTCCACTACGCGCTCCGAATCCAGTTGCCGGCCGTGGCCTGGTGACGGAACCCCGATGATCGGCACCGCACTCGCGGACCTCTGGCACGGCTTCGGAGTGGCACTGATCCCGCAAAACCTGGCGGCCTGCCTGGCCGGCGTGCTCCTGGGCAACATCGTCGGCGTCCTGCCGGGCATGGGGGTGATGGCGGCCATCTCCATCCTGCTGCCATTGACCTTCGCCATGCCGCCCGTGGCCGCCATCCTCATGCTGTCCGGCATCTATTACGGCGCGCAATACGGCGGCGCGATCTGCTCCATCCTCCTCAACCTGCCATGCCATCCGCCCCACGCCGTCACCTGCCTCGACGGCTATCCGCTCACCCTGCAGGGCAAAGGAGGCACCGCGCTTGGCGTCACCATGCTCGGCGCCTTCGTCGGCGCCTCCTTCGGCATCACGGAGATGGTCTTCTTCGCCCCCGCCCTCGTGCAGGTCGCCCTGAAATTCGGCCCGGCGGAAATCTGCTCCCTCATGTTCGTAGGCCTGCTCGCCGGCAGCACCCTCGCCCGCGGCTCCCCCCTCAAGGGCATCGCCATGACAGTCCTCGGCCTCCTCCTCGGCCTCGTCGGCACCGACGTGACGACGGGCTTCGAGCGCTTCACCTTCGGCGTCCCGGACCTCGCCGACGGCATCGAGATCGTCGCACTCGCCCTCGGCTTCTTCGGCATCGCCGAGTTCCTCAAAAGCGTGAACCGCATCGCCCCCGTGCCGCAGGGCTCCATGCGCCTCGGCTGGCGCGACATGGCCCCCTCCCGCGCCGACCTGCGCCTGGCAGGCTGGCCCATCGTCCGCGGCACGCTGATCGGCAGCCTGTGCGCACTCATCCCAGGCACCGGACCCACCATCGCCTCCTTCGTCAGCTACGCGGCAGAAAAAAAGATCTCCCGCACCCCCGAGCGCTTCGGCCGCGGCGCCATCGAAGGCGTGGCCGCACCCGAAAGCTCCACCCACTCCGCCGTCCAGGGCGACTTCATCCC
>JAYVEG010000221.1:0-3223 GCA_043748985.1 Rhodospirillales bacterium | reverse complement strand
CGCTCCTGATGGAGGTGAACAGTCCGCTGTTCGAGGAGCGCGCCCGCAATGACGGCCTTCGGCTGCACGCGCTCGGCCGCTGGGCGCAGCGTGTGCTCTGGACCCGCGCCGACGCCGTCCTGCCGGTGACCCAGGTCCTCGCCGACACCATCCGCGCCTACGGGGTAAGCCCTCAGCAGATCGCCGTCATTCCGAACGGCATCGACCTCGGCCGCTTCGGCGCACCGCTCGACACAGACGCTGCCAAACAGGCCCTTGGCCTTACCGGCCGCACCGTTATCGGCTTCACGGGCTTCATCCGCGGCTGGAACGCCATCGACCGCATCATAGACTTTGTGGCCGAGCACGGCGCCGCGCTGAATCTGCATCTTCTCGTCGTTGGCGACGGGCCGGCCCACGCGCCCCTGCTCGACCACGCCCGCGCTCGCGGCGTCCCCGATCGCCTCACAATTACCGGGGTCGTCCCCCGTGACAGCATCGCCCAGCACGTCGCGGCCTTCGATATCGCCGTCATTCCCGGCCTGACGCCTTACTCCTCGCCATTGAAGCTGTTCGAATACATGGCGCTGCGCCGCGCCGTCGTCGCGCCGGACACTGCCAACATCCGCGAAATCCTGACCGACGGCGTCGACGCCACCCTGTTTGACCTCTCCGATCCGGGTAGGTTTGAAAACGCCCTCCTCCGCCTCTGCCGCGACCCGGCGATGCGGATGCGCACCGGCAAAGCCGCCCGCGCTACCATCGACGAGCGCGGCCTCACCTGGGCGCGCAACGCCACCCGCGTCGCCGCGATCGCCCACGCCGCCATCGAAACACGGACCCCCGAGGCACTTCATGCCGTCCGCTAACCAACTCTTCATCGACGCCTACCTCGCCGAAAGCGCCTCCGCACTTGAGGCCTTTCAGCACGGCACCCACCATCACGCCGCGATGGACGCCATGGCGGCTGCCATCACCGCGGCCCTGCGCCAAGGCCGGAAACTGCTCGTCGCCGGTAATGGCGGCAGCGCCGGTGACGCCCAGCACATCGCCGGCGAGTTCGTCTCTCGCCTCATGTTCGACCGCGCCCCCCTGGCCGCCATCGCCCTCACCACCGACACCTCCGTCATCACTGCCACGGGCAACGATTACGGCTACGACCACATCTTCGAACGCCAGGTGATCGCACTCGGCCAGCCCGGCGACGTCCTCCTCGCCATTTCCACCTCAGGCCGCTCCCCCAACATCCTGCGCGCCCTGTCCGCCGCTAGCGCCCGCGGCCTAGTCTGTGCCGGGTTCGCCGGCCAGCACGCACGCGGCATGCGTGAGCATTGCGCGCTGCTGCTGGAAGCCCCCTCCGAACGCACCGCCATCGTCCAGCAGATCCACATCACCGCCGCCCACATCGTCTGCGCTCTCGTCGAACGCGCCATGTTTCCCGACCTCGCACCCGGATGACCGACGCCACCATCCGCCAATGCGCCATCCTCATGGGCGGCCTCGGCACCCGCCTGGGCGACCTCGCGGCCGCCACGCCGAAGCCGCTGCTGGACTGCGGTGGCCGCCCGTTCCTCGCCTGGCTGATGCGCGAGTTCATCCGCTTTGGGGTCGACGACTTCGTCCTCCTCACCGGACACCTCGCGGACATGGTCGAGGCCTCCCTCCCTGCCCTGCGCGCCGCCCTGCCGATCCATGTCCGCACCACCTGCTGTCGCGACCCCGTCCGCGCCGGAACCGGCGGCGCCCTATTCCACGCCCGCGACCACCTCGCCGAACGATTTCTGCTCTGTAACGGCGACTCGATGATCGACTCGAACCTTGCCCGCCTCCTCGCCGCCGCGGCGCAGGACGGCGCAGACGTCACGGGCCGCATCATACTGCGCCAACTGGCCGACGCCTCCCGCTACGGCGTCGTCCAACTCGATGGCGATCACATCTTCCAATTCGCCGAGCGCCCAGCCCCCGGCACGCCGGGCACCATCAACGCTGGCATCTATCTCTTCCGCCGCACGATCCTCGACCATGTCACCCCGTCCTGCTCGCTCGAGGCGGAAATCATGCCGCGCCTGGCCGCCGCCGGGTCGCTACGCGGCACCACCGCCCGCGGCTGGTTCATCGACATCGGCATCCCCGCCGACCTTGCCCGCGCGCAAACCGAACTCCCGCACCACCTTCGCCGTCCTGCTCTGTTCCTCGACCGCGACGGCGTCATCAACGTCGATCACGGCTGGGTCGGCACGCGTGACCGCTTCGAATGGGTTCCCGGCGTCCGCGAATCCATCGCCGCCGCCTCCGACGCCGGGGTCCACGTCTTCGTCGTCACCAATCAGTCCGGTATCGCCCGCGGCCACTATACCGAGGCCGAATTCACCGCGCTCTCCGCCTGGATGACCAACGAAATACGCGCCGCCGGAGGCACGATCGACGACATGCGCCACTGCCCCTTCCACCCCGACGCCCCGCTCGACGCCTTCCGCCAGGCCAGCCCCTGGCGCAAGCCCGAACCCGGCATGCTGCTCGACCTGATCCATCACTGGGAGCTTGAGCCGGCCCGCTGCGCTCTCATCGGCGACCAGCCGTCGGACGCCGCCGCCGCCGCCGCCGCCGGCATCGCCGCGCACCACTTCGCCGGCGGCGATCTGCTGGCGCTGACCCGCTCCGTCCTGACCCAGCTCGGCCGATGATCCGGCTCGCGCTCCTGTTGGCCTTCATCCTCGCCCTGCCTGCCCATGCGGACCAGCTCACGGTCGACGGCGCGCACGCGACCTACCGGCTCGACCAGGACCTCCCCAAGCCCGCCACGCTGACCCTCGACTGGACCGACACCGCCGGCCGTCTGGTCGACCGCCAGACCCGGCCCGTCTCCCGCGCCGGCACCATCGGCATCGACTTCGATTTCGCACGCGCCGTCGTCCCCGGCAACACGCTGATCGCTCGCCTGCCCGGCAGCCCCACCCTGACCGCCAGTCTAATCGCCCCGCCCCGCATTGATCCCTGGACCGACTGGCAGACCATGATCTTCCAGTCCCGCACCCCAGCTCAGCTGCACGCTCTAAACACCATCGGCCTCACCGGCGCCATGCTGTTCGGCAGCCGCACCGATCCAGTCCAGATAGACGCTCCCGCCGCCATGGCGCCCCTGCTTGCCCAGGGCCTGCACGGCTACATCGAAAACATCGCCACCGACTACTACGCCGAATACCACCGCTACCGCCCTGGTCAGACCGAAGCCGCGAGCCTGGAC
>JAYVEG010000220.1:0-3237 GCA_043748985.1 Rhodospirillales bacterium | reverse complement strand
TCCCGAGCTTCCGGGCGGCCTGCTTTGCGGGAACCTTCGCGAGGTGGACCAGCTCCCAGGCCCGCCATTCGAGGGTGTCGTCACGGGCGGCCTCGAGCATCCACGCCTCGATGGCCGCCTCGGCGCTTCGGGCGGCAGGCGTCCGAAGGCCGTAGGGATCCTCGTGCTTGCGGCGCACCTCGGCCACCCCGCCCTCCCGCAGGACACGCAGGCGGCTGACGATGGACCGCGGCGGGATGCCGGTCGCCTCCGACATCGCGGAGGCCACCATGCCCGACGCGGCGTGCCTCCTGATGCGGGCGTCCAGCTCGGGCGTCTAGTCGGTGACGGTGGGCTTGCGGGGCTTATGCGGCCCCCTCTTCGCGGTCGCCATGGCTTCAGGTCTTCCTGGTGGGCATTAGGTTGGCCAAAATGGCGAACGCCACAGCCGCCGTGAGGACATCGTTCCCGGCAACGGAATGCGCGGCGGCGGCGGCGAAGGCGAGCGCGGAAACGGCGGCTATTTGGGCGGCGTGGACTTTCCGGTTCATGGGGCGTGCTCCCGTTTCGGTCCCGCATTGTCGCGTGGCGGCTTGCCGGAACCCGGGACCGCGGCGCAAGAAACGAACCCGCTTGCAAGAACATCAATAGTCCGGAATATTCACACCAGCGTGTTCAGGGGTGCGTGCATGGTCGTGTTTTCCGGGGTTGCGTCTGACACACGGGAACCGGAAACCGTCGACATGTCCCGGCTCTTCACGTCGCCGACCTAGGCGGCCGGGGATTGTCCGAGCAGCGCAAGCCTCTCTCGAGGGCGGAAGAGCTCCTGGCCGACCATCTCCGCGAGGAGGAGCAACGGGCGCGGCAGTCGGAGCCGGTTCAAAATGACTCCGCCCCAGCTCCCCCGGGGATCGTGATCCAGTCCATGGCGGCCGCCCCCGCCTCGGCCGTCCCGCAGGCCGCAGAGGACGCGAAGGACGTCGGGGCCGTGGTTGCGACGATATCGAAGCTCGCCGACGGTAACCGGGCGACGGCTAGCGACGTGCGCCTGGTCGGCGGCGTGGCTGCGACGCGTCCGGTGCGCCTGGGAATGACCGTCAAAATCGGCTGGTCGTCGACCAAGGAGACCCGCTACGGGCGCGCGGCAGTCCAGGGATCCCTGCAATGCGACTGCCTCGACTCCGTAAACCGACACCTCGGCAAGGCTTGCGGCGCGGCGTGCCGCGACCTGGCGGTGTCGGCCGGGGTCGCTGAGCGCATGCGGAAGGCCCCGGTGGCAGCATACGCCGACTGGAAGGATGGCCATAAGATCGCCGACTTGCCTGACCCGGCGCACCACTACGAAAAGTGCGGTCCGTGCCGGGGCAGCGGCAGCATGAACTGCACGTGCGGGAACGGCCAAATTGCCTGCAATACCTGCGGCCGGACGGGGACGGCGCGCTGCAACAACTGTGGCGGGGTCGGCACAACCAGGGACCACAGGGGCGATGCCGTCCGGTGCGGCGGGTGTTACGGGTCAGGGAGGCACGGCAATTGCTACACCTGTGCCGGTTCGGGGTGGGTGAACTGCAACCATTGCGGCGGCCGCGCCAAGATCCAGCACAAGGCATGCGGCGGTCACGGCTCGTTCACCCATCTGTATCGGGCGCACCTGGAGGGAAAGATCGCGCGGACGCTGGCGTTCGAAGAGGGCGTCCCGGAAGGCTTCCGGGCGTCCTGCCTCGCGCTGTCCACCCTCTCCATGGCGGACGGCAACGGGATCCTTCGCCGGGTGGAGGCCACCTCGGGGCCTGCCGAGGCCGTCGCCTACCTGCACTGCGAGGTCCGCCACGTCCACGCATCCATGCTGGTGAAGGACATCGACGTCACGGTGGACGCCGTCGGACCCCGGCTGGCCATTCCGCTGATGCCCACCTTCATAGACGACCTGCTCGACTTCGGCGGCCTAGGCCACCTGACGGTCGTGTCGGAGAAGGCGGCGCGGTCCAACCCGGCCGCCCGGCTCGCCGAGGCCACGCAGGCCCGTGTGACGACGGACATTCTCGGGCTGGTCGGTGGCGGGAGCGCCGTAGACGCCGAGGCCGTGTCCACGAAGTGGAAGGGGGCCATCTCCACGGGGTTCGTCACGAAGTTGGAGGTCCGGCTGCGGCGGGCGTACGCCCATGCAGGGCGGTCGTCCGTGCGGCGGGCCTGGCTACTGGCGGCCGTCCCCGTCGCGGCCCTGATGGCGCTGGCGAACGCCTACCACCTGCCCCTGCGGGCGTTCCTGGCGGTCTGGCCAGGGTCCGCCGGCTACACGGGGGCGGCCGTTGTCGGCTTCCTGATCGCCCAGGCGGCCGTGGCCATCCCCATCTTGGCGGTCGCATGGTTCGTCGCCGGGCACCGGGCGCGGGCGTCCCTGAGGGCGGGTGTCGGCAGCCTTGCGAAAGCCCGCCCCCGCCAGGGCGTCTGGCCCTGGGCGGGGCTCGCCGTCGCGGTTGCCGCCGGGTGGATAGCCACCGTCATGCGCGTGGAGGCGGCTAGCATCGGGCTGCCGTATGCGCCGGTCGTCCTCTCTGCGGCAGGCCAGCAGGCTGCGCAGGCCCGGCCGGCGCAACAGCAGGGCATTGTGCCGTACGCCACGAAGGTCGCGACCGACATCTCCTGCCCGGCCACGCTCGATGGCCACAAGCTTTCAAGCTGGAAGATCGTCAACAACGGCGTCGATCCGGAGCGCACGTTAACGGGAAAGTGGTCGTGGAACCGGGAAAAGACCTGGGTATGGATCCGATGCGGCTACCATGACACGGCCAAGACGATGGAGCTTCCCGTCGACAAGATGGCCACGCAGTGCATCAACCGGAACGACACCCCGACATTCCAGTGCATGTGAAGACCTTTCCAGCGTGACGTCCCGGATGCCGCAGAGCAAGCGATTGGAGCTTCCCATGAAAAACGCACACGCAATTTACGCAGCGATCGGCATGCTCTTTCTCTCGGCATCCGGCAGCGCGCACGCCCTGACGCCGTCGCAGGTCAGGACCTAATACCAAGCCTGATTTGAACTGACTCGTAGGGTGTTGCCCAACGCTGGACATTTCTGATTCGATGGGTCCTCACCACGGAGGTCCCGATACCGATCCAACTCACGACCGATTACAGTGCCACGCACCTTCGCGTTGTCGCCCGGTCCAGCAAGCATGCCGGTCAGACCCGGCGTCTGCTGGCACTGGCCGCGATCTACGACGGTGCCACCCGCACCGAGGCCGCAGCCATCGG
>JAYVEG010000219.1:0-3253 GCA_043748985.1 Rhodospirillales bacterium | reverse complement strand
ATTGCCTGACGATCATGGTGCCGGACGACCACTTCGCCGCCCTGATCCGCGACGGCGTGCGGGCGGAGCTGGACGACGAGGATCTGGCGGTGCTGGGCCGCCTCGGCGGCTGAGCCATGCGGGTGCTGGTTGTCTTCGCACACCCCACGGAGACGAGCTACGGCGCTGCATTGAAGGACTGCATCGTGGCGTCGCTGTCGCCGCGGCACGAGGTGGAGCTGGCGGATTTGTATGCCGAGGGCTTCGATCCAGTGATGTCGCGCGCCGAGTGGCTTGGGTATCACGAACTCGGCGACAACATCGTTCCGGTGCAGACGGAGGTGGACCGGCTGATGCGGGCCGAGGCTCTGGTGTTGTGCTCCCCGGCGTGGAGCTTCGGCCCGCCAGCGATCCTGAAGGGCTGGCTGGACCGCGTGCTGCTGCCGGGGGTGTCGTTCCATATCGAGCCGGACGGCCGGGTACGCGGCGGGCTCACGCACCTGCGCAAACTGTGCGGCGTGGTGACTTACGGGCAGACCCGGTTACGGGCGTTCCTGATGGGTGACTATCCGCGCCGGCTGGTGCGGCGATACCTGCGGCGCAACATCGGCCTGCACAAGCCGGCGGTGTTCCTGGGGCATTACGCGATGAACGCGTCGACACCGGACACTCGCGGTCGTTTCCTGAAGCAGGTGGCGGCGGAGATGGGGCGGTTCTGATGACCAAGGCGGCGCACTCGGTCGAGCCTCACTGTTCTAACCGATTGGTCTAGAACGACTGATAAGTAAGCCAGCAGGGCTCTGCCCTGCACCCGAAAGGGGATGGTCATCCCCTTTACCCCTCAATGAGGTGTCCAGAGGACGACTGTCCTCTGGTGGGGTTCGGGGCAAAGCCCTGATCTCTACCTCACAGCCCATACCGCTGATCCACGAACTGCGGCGTATAGGCCCGTTTGAAATCCATCGTCGCCGGGTACAATCCCGCCGCCACCATCGTGTCGAAGAACGACTGCCAGCGTGCATCCGTCATCGCGCCCAGCCCCAGGGACTTGGCGTCTCCGCCGTCCACTAGCCCATACCGCGCGATCGTCGCGTGCGCGCTGTCCAGGATCTCCTGCGTCATGTCCGGGTTGTCGTGGCGGATCAGGGCGTTGCCGGCGGCCGGATCCTTCATGTAGGCCTCCCACCCCTCGATAGACGCCTCGACGAACGCCTTGACGATTTCTGGATGTTCGCGAACCATCTTGGCCGGCACCAATACCACGTCCGAGTAGCCGGCGTAGCCGTTATCGGCCAGCAGGTTCACCACGGGCTTAACGCCTGTCGCCTTCTCGATCTGGAACGGCTCGGACGAGACGAAGCCCTGCTGGATCGCCGTCGGGTTGGTCAGGAACGGCGCCAGGGCGAAAGTATAAGGCCTCACCTGGTCGTCCGTGAAGCCGAACTTCGTGCGGAGGAACAACCAGAATCCGTTCCGCGCGGCCGTTGAGACCATGATCGGCTTGCCCCGCATCTCCGCGAGTGAATCGCTGCCGGTGCCGGGGTGGCTGATCAGAACCTGCGGGTCCTTCTGGAAGAACGCCGCGACGGCGACGACGGGGATGTCCTGCTGCGCCAGGTTCAGCGCGGCGAAGCTGTCGGACGTTAACTGCATGTCCACCACGCCGGCCGCCACCTGCTGCCCCGGATTCACCCGCGGCCCACCCATGCGGATCGTCACATCCAGGCCGTGCTTCTTATAGAAGCCGGCGGCCACCGCCTGATAGAACCCGCCATGCTCGGCCTCGGCCAGCCAGTCGGTGCCGAACGTGACCTTCGTCTGCGCATGCGCGGACCCGGCGGCCATCAGCAGAATAATCGGCAAGGCGAGGCGGCGAAGGGTCATTGCGGGGCTCCCATGGACGGGCTCAATCATGCACGGGCTGCGAGGCTTTCGTCCACCGCCAGGGTGGTGATGGGCTTTGGTCCACTACCGGAGCGGTGGTATGCCCCGGCATGACCGAGCCCTCACCGCCCCGCCGCCGCGGGATCCAATCCGTCGAGATCGGCATGCGCGTGCTGTCGGCGCTGGCCGCCAACACGGGGCCCGCCAGCTTGTCGGCGCTGGCCCAGGACTCCGGGTTGTCGGCCAGCCAGGCACACCGCTACCTCAGCAGCCTGATCGCCGCGGGAATGGCACGCCAAGAACCGGGCACGGGGCTTTACGACATGGATGCCGGGGCCATCCGGCTCGGTCTGGCGGCCCTGGCGCGGCTCGATCTGTTCACCAGCGCGGACACCACATTCCGTCGCTTCGCACGAGAGACAGGGCACACCTGCATGCTGGCAGTATGGGGCGAGATGGGTCCGATCATCGTGCGCTGGTTCGCCGGCAACCCACCAGTGATCACATCGCTCGCCGTAGGCTCCGTGCTGCCACTTCTGTCCTCGGCGACGGGCCGGGTGTTCTATGCCTTCGGCGACCCGGCGACGATGGACGCCCGCGCCAATGGCGCGGCACCCCCGGGCCTGCGCGACCGCATTCGCCAGTTGGCGGCCGCGTGGGTGACCGGCGACCTCATCCCCGGCCTGCGCGTCGTCGCAGCACCCGTGTTCGACCTGCAAGGCGCCTTGGTGCTGGCGGCGGCCGCGATCGCCAATGGTACTCCCGACCCGGCGGCCGACGCCCGCATGGAACACGCGCTGATCGATTCCTGCCGACAGTTGACGGAATCGCTCGGCGGTCGGTGGCCCGTCAGACCGCCAGTTTACGCAGATCGGATGCCGGGTCGGCCGCGCGCGCCGGGTCCACAGTCCGGTTGACCAGCCGCCGCGCCGCGCCGAACTCACGCGGTGCGTCCAGTGCGGCGACGCCCGCGACGGTGGTGCCATCCAGGTAGAGCGATAGCGCGCCGCGGTCGACCACGGTGGCGTTCATCGGGTCGCCTGCAATCTGCAGCGTGTGGCCGTGCTGCACCGTCCAGAACCAGTTCACCGCCAGCGGCTTGGCATCCAGCCCCAGGATGGTGCGGGACGCGACGGCGGCACTGCTCTGCGCGTGGCCCCAGCTCTCGTGCCGGCCGCCCGGCGGTTGCGCCACGTCGCCGATGGCCAGGATCGCCGGGTCGGCCGTGACGTAATGTTCATCGACGGCGATGCCATCGGGGCAGTCCAGCCCGGCCTCGGCCGCGAGCTGCGTGTCGGCGCTGATGCCGATACCGGCGAGCAGAAGGTCGGCCTCGATCACCGCGCCGTCGTCGAGCACGATCCGCCAGCCGACGGCGGCATGATTGGAA
>JAYVEG010000218.1:0-10715 GCA_043748985.1 Rhodospirillales bacterium | reverse complement strand
GCCCGACCAGCACCGTGTCGCCGACCTGCAGATGCTGCAGCCGCGACGTCAGCGGTCCGTTGGCGACCTTGATGCTGAAGAACTCGAGCTCGTCATCGTAGTTGGCGCTGGCCATGCTGTAGGCGCGCAGCAGCGGTTTTCCGTCCACGTGCAGACCTATCATGGTGAACTGGCCCGACATGAACCGGAACGCCGGGTCGCGCGTCGTGCGGAAGCTGAACAGCGACGGGGTCCAGTGACGCACGTCCGTCACGGTTTCGGTATTAAGGTTCGACATGCCTTTCGATACCGCAGGTGCGAAGGCGGATGCAACGCCCACCCTTCAGGAGGTTGTGCTCAGCCCGAGCCGGGCCGTTACCGCCATGACGCCCGCGACCGCCACCGCGATCCAAAGCCCATCCAGTCCCAGCTCCTGATACGCCCGCGTGCCGAGTCCGGCCCCGGCGGCCATCCCCACCCAGAGCAGCGTGTCCGGCACCACCTGTCGCCATGCCCCCCCGGTCAAAGCCTCTGCGATCCGCTGCCCCAGCCGCACCAGCGTTCCCGTCATGTAGGTCAGCCCGATGCCCGGGGTCCCGTCGCGCTGGAACACGGTATTTTCCGCCCCCAGCGCCAATGACACCATGATGCAGCACGGCACCGCGAATCCCAGCCGATACAGGCTGGCCGCGACCGCCAACAGGCATCCCATCAGCAGCAGCACCACGGGCGCACGGCGGTCATGGAACGGGCGCCCCACCCATGTGCCGATCATCACGCCCAGCACGAATGCCGCCACCAGCGTCGCTGAGAGCGCCACGCGTCCGGTCGAGCCCTCCACCACGGCCACGCCCAGCACGGTCGAGTTGCCGCTCATGAATGCGACGAACAGGCCGCCCAGCGCCAGGTAGCCCTGGGCGTCCACGAACCCCGCCAGCGTGGATAGCGCGATGGACAGCCCTTGCGTGACGCGTGGGTTCATACCGTTCCCCGCAGGCGCTGCATCACCCGTTCGAACTGTGCCGCCGCCACCGCGCCGAGCCGGTGCTGGCCGTCGCGGACCACGCATTCGCCGCACGAGAGGACGTGCTGCACCGGGTTGCCCCGCGGGGCGAAGACGGCGCTGTCGATCGCGGCATCTCCCGCGCCTCGGGCCAGCACCGTGACGTCTGCGCGCATTCCCACCTCGATTGCGCCGGTCTGCACCCCGCAGGCAATGGCCCCGCCGGTGGCGGCGGCCTCCACCAAGGTGCGGCCGGTGCTCCGGTCCGGTCCCCCGGCCAGCACCGTGCGTCGGCCGCTGATCAGCCGCTGGCCCCATTCCAGCAGCCGCAGCTCCTCGAAGGGCGACGCTGACACCTGGCTGTCCGAGCCCACGCCGAACCGCCCTCCGGCCTGCTGGAACGCTGCTGCCGGGAACACCCCGTCGCCCAGATCGGCCTCGGTCGTCGGGCACAGCCCCACCGTCACGCCTGACGCGGCCATGCCTGCCACTTCGGCCGGGTCCACATGGGTCGCGTGCACCAGGCACCAGCGCGCATCGATGGCGGCATGGTCCAGCAACCACGCCACGGGGCGCGCGCCCCAGGCGGCGAGACACTCCTCGACCTCCCGCCGCTGCTCCGCGATGTGGATGTGCACCGGGCCGGTCACGCCTTCGAGCGCACGTGCCAACACCTTGGCCGGCACGGCCCGCAGGCTGTGCGGCGCGATACCGGTGCTGTCCGGCAGCCCGGCGCGGATCGCCGCGAACCCGTCCAGGTCGCAGGCGAACCGGCGTTGGCCCGCGTTTGGGGGCGCGCCGTCGAAGCCGCTGGCTGCGTACAGCACCGGCAGCAGTGTCAGCCCGATGCCTGTGGCGTGGGCCGCTGCGATCAGGCGCTTGGACATTTCCGCCGGGTCTGCATAGGGGCGGCCGTCGGGGGCATGATGCAGGTAGTGGAACTCGGCCACGTGGGTGTAGCCGCCCTGCAGCATCTCGATGAAGGCCTGCGTTGCGATGACCTGCAGGTCGTCCGGCGAGATGGCCATGACTGCCCGGTACATCGTTTCCCGCCAGGTCCAGAAGCTGTCCTCGCCGGAACCGGATCGTTCGGTGAGACCGGCCATCGCTCGTTGGTGGGCGTGGCTGTGGAGGTTTGCGAAGCCGGGCACCGCCACGCCGGCCAGCCGATCGGTAAAGGGTGGGCATGGGCCGCCCACGCCCATGTCGACGATGACGCCGTCCTCGACCGCGATCACCACGTCGTCGGCCCAGCCCTCGGGCAGCAGGGCGGTCTGAAAATGAAAGTTGCGCATGACCATGGGTCTAATAAGGTCGTGTGCATGCGGCAACTCTGGACCAATCTCCACGCAGCCACGATGGCGCCGGGCCCGGTGCCGTACGGCGTTATCGAGAAGGCGGCGATCCTCATTGCCGACGGCATGATCGCCTGGGTCGGCCCTTCTGCCGACGCCCCGCCGGCGGACGCAAGCCGCGATGCCGGCGGCGCGTGGGTCACACCTGGCCTCATCGACTGCCACACCCATTTGGTCCATGGCGGCAACCGGGCCCGCGAGTTCGAGTTGCGGCTGGGGGGTGCGACCTACGAGGAGTTGTCCCGAGCCGGCGGCGGCATCCTATCCACCGTGCGCGCCACGCGCGCGCTGGACGAGGCTGCGCTGGTTGCCGCCAGCCTGCCCCGGCTGGATGCGCTGCTGGCCGAGGGCGTCACCACGGTCGAGATCAAGTCCGGCTATGGGCTGGACCTCGATACCGAGCTCCGCATGCTCCGTGCCGCCCGCGCGCTCTCCGACTACCGGGCCGTTACGGTCCGGACGAGCTTCCTTGGTGCCCACGCGGTGCCGCCGGGCATCAGCGCGGAGGCCTACATGGACCATGTCATCGCCGATATGCTCCCCGCTGCCGCGCCCTTCAGCGACGCGGTCGACGCCTTCTGCGACGAGATCGGCTTCAGCCTCGCCCAGACCGAGCGCCTGTTCCAGGCCGCCACCACCCTTGGGCTGCCCGTGAAGCTGCATGCCGAACAGCTGACCAACCAGCACGGCGCCGCGCTGGTGGCTCGGTTCCACGGCCTGTCCGCGGATCACCTCGAACACCTCGACCAGGCCGGCATCGAGGCGATGGCCGCTGCTGGCACCGTCGCCGTCCTGCTGCCCGGCGCCACCTACTTCCTGCGCGAGAGGCAGCACCCGCCTGTCGCCGGGCTGCGCGCCGGAGGCGTTTCCATGGCGCTGGCCACCGACGCCAATCCCGGCAGCTGCCCCATCTATTCCCCGCTTACCGTCATGAACCTTGCTTGCACGCTGTTCCGCCTCACGCCCGAGGAGGCGCTGGCCGGGTTCACCCGTCACGCTGCCACCGCGCTCGGCCTTCCCGACCGCGGCACTATCGCCGCCGGGCAGCGCGCCGACCTGGTATTCTGGCGCATCGGCCACCCGAGCGAACTGGCCTACAGCATTGGCCCGGCCCGGCTGGAAACCAGGGTTGTGGGCGGCCAGATCGTGTAGAGGTGGATGGGAGGAATTGAGCGTGAGGGTGCGATCGTCCCGACACTGTGGCGCCTCGAAGGCGCAAACGAGTTGCTGATGGCCGAGCGGCGGGTTCGCCTTGGGAGAGTCGATCTTCAGGAAGCCTATGCGACCTGGCTGCACTTCCGATCAACGAAGATGTCGAGACCGGATGCCGAGCATGGTCGCGAACCGTCGCGATCGCCTGGCATAGATGGAGCCATGAACGCTGCCACCTGGAGCCCAAGGATTCCGCTTGCCTGACCCCCGCCTTGCCTTCACCGGCATCCATCATCACTTCGGCCCGACGCCAGTCCTGGACGGCATCGACTTCGCCGTCCCACCTGGCCGCTTCGTCGCCGTCATCGGCCCCAGCGGCTGCGGCAAATCCACCCTGCTGCAGATGGCCACGGGCCTGCTCCGCCCCGCTGCGGGCAGCGTGTGGCGCGACGGCATCCCCGTTGGCGGCATCCCCGGCCCTGGCAAGGCCGATGTCGGCCTGGTGCCGCAGCAGGCGCTTCTTTTTCCCTGGAAGACACTCGCCGAGAACGTCGGCCTGAAGCTCGAACTGCAAGGCGTCGCGTCTGCCGAACGTGCTCGCCGGGTGGACCAGGCGCTGCTGGACGTCGGCCTCGAGGGCTTCGGCGACCACTATCCCCGCCAACTCAGTGGCGGCATGCAGAAGCGCGGCGCCATCGCCCGGACGCTCATCTACAATCCCACGCTCATCCTCATGGACGAGCCCTTCGGCGCGCTGGACGCGCAGACGCGCATGGTCATGCAGCGCGACCTGCAAGCCCTTGTCGCCCGCACTGGCGCCGCCGTCCTTCTGGTCACCCACGACATCACCGAGGCCGTCATCCTGGCCGATGAGATCATCGTGTTGAGCCGCCGCCCCGCCCGCCTGCTGGCCATCCACGCGGTCGATCTGGCGCGCCCGCGGGACCCGTTCGAACCCCACACCAACCCGGGCTTCACCGAAACCTATGCCCGGGTGTGGCAGAGCTTCCGAGCCGAGGTCGAAAAGCCCTCTGGCCCGGGGAGGAGGTCGGGTGAGGGTTCCCAGGCCAGGACGGATCCATGAGAACACTCCTGCTCCGGCTTCTTCCTGGCGCCATCCTCCTCGCCATTTGGCAGCTTGCCTCGGGCACGCTGATCCGGCCGATCTATGTCAGCCGGCCCACCGACGTCGCGGCCCGCCTCGTCGAGATGTTCGCCACCAACGAAATCCAGCCGCACCTTTGGACCACGCTGCAGGAGTTGTTGCTCGGCTATACCTTCGGCGTCAGCGCCGGCATCGCGGCGGGCTATGCGCTCGGCCGCTCGCCCCGGGCCGCCGCCATTCTGGAACCCTACCTCATGGCGTTCTACGGCATCCCCAAGATCGCGCTGGCCCCGCTGTTCATCATCTGGTTCGGCATCGCCATCTGGAGCAAGGTCGCGCTTGCCGGCACCATGGTCTTCTTCCTGGTGTTCTACAGCGTCTATGCCGGGGTGCGCGCGGTCGATGCCGACATGGTCAACCTGGCCCGCGTCATGGGCGCCACCCCCGCGCAGCTGACCCGCCACGTCTACCTTCCTGCAGCCTCTCCTGCCGTTCTGCTCGGCATGCGCATGGCCATCCCGTACAGCGTCATCGGCGTCATCGCCGGCGAGTTCACCAGCTCCACAAAGGGGCTCGGCCTGTTCATCAACCAGGCCAGCAGCACCTACGACCCCGCGGGCGTGTTCGCGGGGATCGCGCTGCTGCTTGTCTTCGTCCTGGTAGCCGGGGCGTTGGCCACCCGCGTCGAGCGCCGCCTGCTGCGCTGGCGTCCCCCGCTTCCGGGCGCGCCAGGGGAGGGAACCTGATTGGAAAGCGCGCCTCCGTGGCCCATGTCCCGGCACAGATGTGCGCAAGGTCGGCATATCGCGCAACGGCCGTAACCAGGCGGTTCGTATCCCCGTGGAGTTCGAGCTCCAAGGCATCACGGCCATCATGCGCCGAGAGGGCGAGCGGTTGGTGATCGAGCCGGTGACATCCGCTTTGGTGCTACAAACCGTGGCAACGCCCGCCGGCATCGGCAAATCGACGAAAGTCGCGCTTCGGCCCATCCAGACGCCGGTGGCCGTCGACTATGCCAGTCTGAGGGCAAGCCTGAAAAAGCGGGCAGTTCGATCGGCGCTGACGATCGTTGGATTGCCGCCCATGCCCGTAGTCTTGGCATGACCCTCATCAGCCACGACCTCGTCGAATTCCGCCGCTTCCGCGGTCTTGCAGTCGAGTCCTGGCTGGAATAGCCGAACCGCCCTGGCCATCCCGAACGCTGCCCTCTAACGTCTAGTCATGCTTCGTCGCCGCGCCATCCTCGCTGCTCCAATCCTCGCGCTTGCGACGCCCGTGCACGCCGAGGCGACGAAGAAAGTCCACATCGGCCAGGCTACCCCTGCGGTCAGCTTCCTTCCCCTCCAGGCCGCCCGCGCGCTCGCCTCGTTCCGCGCCGCCGGGCTCGACCTGTTCTGGGCTGCGATCCCGGGCGGCGACCCGGCCTGTCTTGCGGCGCTGGACAGCGGCGACATCGAGTTCGCGGCCGTCGGGTCTGAAACCCTCCTCAACGCCATCTCGAAGGGCCAGCCCTTCCAGATGGTGGCGTCGCTGATGTCCAAGGTGTCGCTGGAGCTGGTGGTCAGCAACAAGCTTATCGAGAAAAGCGGCATCTCCGTCGCCGACGACGCGCTCGAAAAGCGTCTTGCCGTCCTCAAGGGGGCGATTATCGGCGTTTCCGCCATCGGGGGCACGCAGGACCGGGCCGCGCGCTGGCTTGCCCGTCAAGCCGGCCTTAACCCCCGTACCGACATTCAGGTGGCCATGGCCGGTCCGCCTCCGTCCATCCAGGCTGCGCTCGAGGGCGGGCGGATCGACGCCTTCATCCTCAGTCCGCCTGAGGGCCTTCTGGCTGAAGATTCCCGCGCGGGCCAGGTTCTCATCCGCATGGGCGACGAGTTCGCCGCCCTGAAATCCGTCCCCTCCCTTGTCCTCGCGGTCAAAACCCCTGTCTCGAAGGAGACGGCCGAGTTGCTCGTCGCCACCTGCAAGGTGCTGCAGGGCGCTTCCGCCAGGCTGCTCGCCGACCCCGCCGCCGCCGCCAAGACCATCCAGGAGAAGCTGTATCCCCGGCTGAAACCGCAGGTCATGACGGCCGCCATCGAGAGCCTGAAGGACGGCATTGCCACGCGTGGCCGTTTCGACCCCGCCGGGATTGGCGCACTGCTTGCCTATGCCGGTGACGCCGCCGCCGGGATTGATCCGCACTCTGCCTTCTGGACCAACCAATACTGGGACCAGGCTGCAGCATGAACGCCGCCCCGCTGCCGCCGCCGCTTACGGATGCCACCATCCCCGAATTGCCGAACCACTATCGCGGCAAGGTCCGCGACAATTACGACCTTGCCGACGGCCGCCGCATCCTTATTGCGACCGACCGTTTGTCGGCCTTCGACATTATTCTGGCCAGCATCCCCGCCAAGGGCCAGGTTCTTACCGCCACGGCCCGGCACTGGTTCGAGCGGACCGCGGACATCTGCCCCAACTGGGTCGAGTCCTACCCTGATCCCAACGCCGTCATCGGCCGGACCCTCACCATCCTGCCCGTCGAGATGGTCATCCGGGGCTATATGGCGGGCACGACCGGCACCTCCGTCCTGACGCTATATAAAGCCGGCGTACGCGCCATGTATGGCCACATTTTCCCCGATGGCCTCCGCGACAACCAGCTTCTTCCCACCCCGATCATCACCCCTACCAGCAAGGCCCTCGATGGCGCCCACGACGCCCCCCTCACGCCCGAGGACATTATCGGGAACAAACTCTTAACGAAGTCTCAATGGGACGAGGTCTCTGCGCTCAGTCGCGCGCTGTATGCCAGGGGTGCCACCCTTGCCGCCGAACGCGGCCTGATCCTTGCCGATACGAAGTACGAGTTCGGCATCGACGACGACGGCCGCATCATCCTGGCCGACGAGATCCATACCCCCGACAGCAGCCGTTACTGGCGCGCCAGCACCTATGAATCCCGCTTTGGCGCCGGCGAACGCCCCGAATCCTTCGACAAGGACTTTGTCCGCAATTGGGTCGCCGCCCGTTGCGACCCCTACAACGACCCTATCCCCGAAATTCCCCAGGACCTGATCGACGCCACTGCACGCGTGTACATCGAGGCCTACGAGATCATCACCGGCGAAACCTTCGCCCCGCCGCCGCCGAACACGGACGTGCTCGCCCGCATCCGCGCCAACCTGAACACGTATTTCACGGCATAGAGGTAATATGACCAGCCACCCCATGCCGCCCGTGTACATCGACTTCCTCAACCGGTTCGATGTCGAGGAGCTTCATCTTACCGACGCCGAGATCATCGGTGCCATCGAGAACCAGCTCCGCCTGCAGGGCAGCGGCCAGACGGTCATCGCACCCCGGGTCTTCCTCGAACCCGGCGAGAGCGGCGCCAACAACTCCAACGGCCACTTCAACGTGCTGCGCGGCGCCATTGCGGGCGACATCAACCGGGCCGGGGTGAAGGTCGTCGGCGACTTCGTGGACAACTACAAGCTCGGCTATCCCAGCGAATTGGCCACGCTGCTGTTGCTCGACCCCATCATGGGCGCGCCCAAGGCCATCATCGAAGCCTCGGGGATCACCGACATGCGGACGGGCGCGGTCACTGCTGTCGGCGCCAAATACCTTGCCCGCAAGGACAGCAAGATCCTCGGCCACATCGGCGCGCGTGGCAGCTCGTATTGGAACGTCCGCCTGCTCGCCTCGCTGTTCGACTTCGACGAGATCCGGGTTCATTCACGCCGCAGGGAGTCGCGCGACGCGTTCGGCGCCCAGCTGGAACAGGACCTCGGGCGTAAGATTATCGTTACGGAGGACTGGCAATCCGCCCTGGAAGGTGCGGACATCATCGTCGAAGCGTCCCGCCTGATCTCCCCCGAGCCGCTGCTCAAGACCGAGTGGGTCAAGCCTGGCGCCCTTGTCATGCCCTATGGCACCCAATCTGCCGTCGAACTCAGCCTGACCGACGTGATGTCCAAACTCATCGTCGATGACTGGGGGCAGTGCGCCAACAGCAAATGGGGCGCGCTGCGGGAGCATGTCAACACTGGCCGGCTTAGCGAGGCCACGCTTTATGCCGAGATGGGCCAGGTCGTTGCCGGGGTCAAACCGGGCCGCGAAACCGAGGCCGAGAGGATCCTGTTCTGGCATCGCGGGCTTTCGCTTTCCGACATCGCGTTGGGCCACGCCATGCTCGAAAAGGCCAAGCAGCTTGGGGTTGGGCAGCGGCTGCGTTTCTGCTGACGACCTTATCGTCGGCAGAGCCGCGGCGGCAGCGGCCACGCGAAATGGGAATGAACTGGACACATCCGTTCCACAAACCCATATCATGGCGGCGCAGACGAGGGCCGAATGTCCACCATCAAGCTACAGCAGCAAGGCGACGCGCTCAACATGACCATTCTGGCCGAGACGATAGAACGGTTGGGCGTTCATGCCGGGCAGGAGCTTGGTCCGAGTGAACAGGCGCCGGCTTTGAGATCGTCACCCGAGAGGCGAGGCTTGGTCGCCAACCTGCGCTGGGCGACGAGGTTCTGATGGAACAGGCCGATGCCTTGAAGGTCCTTGCCGACCTGTGATCGGCCCTGAGTTTCTGGAGCCTGAGGGCGTGCGACGCTTGCACGATCGCGCGTTGGCAAAGTATTGCAGCATCCCCGGTCCCAAGGGTTATGGCATGCTGCCCAGCGGTTTCGACCGTCCGCAGAACAAGCTCATCTACTCCGAGTGCACCATGCTCGACCGCTTCGATCTGGCTGCGGCGTACGCCTTTGACCTTGCGACAAACCACGCCTTCGACGGCGGCAACAAGCGGACGGCTTGGTCGGCCTGCGTGTTGTTCCTCAAGATCAACGGCGTCGAGCTTGACGTCCCCGCAGCGGCGAGCACGGAGCGACTGCCGTTGCTTGCACCACGCACCACGTCCGCAGCCGCCGTTGCCGTTGCCGCCTGGCTGCGGACCATCGCACGCCCCCCATCTACCGGAGCCATCCAATGACCCCGACCGTCTCCCGCCGCGCTACCCTTCTCGGTGCCGCCGCCACCCTCGCTGCGAGCGGTACGGCCCGGGCGCAGGCCCATCCCAAATATGCCATTCGCATCGACCGCGATGTCGAGGTCATCGACCCCGCCTTCCGATCCGGCCTTCAGGATGGCAACATCATCCGTGCGATCTTCCAGCGGCTGTATACCGTGGCCCCGTCCGGCGAGATGGTGCCCGATGCCGCTTCCGACCTGAAGCAGACCTCCCCCACCACCGTCGAATTCACGCTCAAGCCCGGGCAGATGTTCACCGACGGGTTCGGCGAGATGACGGCCGACGACGTCAAATTCTCGTTCGAGCGCTTTGCCGTTGCCCCAATTGCCGGCAAGGAGAGCCCCTACAAGGGCGACTGGGCCAGCCTGAAGACGGTCGAGGTCACCGGCAAGTACAGTGGCCGCATCGTGCTGGACAAGCCACGCGCGGCCCTGATGGCCGTTGCCATCGGGGACGTCAGCGGCAGTATCGTCTGCAAGAGGGCGGTCGAGCAGCGTGGTGCAGACCATAACATCCACCCTGTCGGGTCTGGTCCGCTGCAGGTCATCAGCTTCGAGAAGCAGCGTGGCGTGACGCTCAAGCGCAGCGCCACCTACACTGGTGCGCGTGCCGGGTTCGAGGAGGTGGACGTCCGCTATGTGCAGGATCCGAAAACCACGGAACTTGGCCTGCGGTCCGGCGAGCTCGACTTCGCCATCCTTCCTCCGCAGGCCGCGGAGCCGCTTCGCAGGGCCCCGGGCCTCGAAGTCACCGAACATCCCGGCATTGCCAACGTCTGGATTGGCCTCAACACCGAGAAGAAACCGTTCGACGACATCCGGGTCCGCAAGGCCTTCCGCCTGGCGCTCGACATCGATCAGATGCTGCTCGCCGGTTACAACGGCAAGGCGCCCCGTGCTGCCGGCATCGTGATGCCGCAGGTTCTCGGCCACTGGCCCGACGCGCCGAAGACCCGGCGCGACGTCGCCGCTGCCAAGAAGCTGCTTGCCGACGCCGGCCTGGCCAGGGTCGCACGGGCAACCAGGGCCATCGTCTGGTAGACGGGCTGGTTCTGGATGACCATGCGGCAGGTGAAGCCGTTGGCCAGGCCGGCGTCGG
>JAYVEG010000217.1:0-10725 GCA_043748985.1 Rhodospirillales bacterium | reverse complement strand
AACCCGTCGGCGATCAGCACCTGTGCCGCCTCCAGCGTGCCGACCATGTCGGGGTATAGATGTGGGGGCGGCCCCAGCACTTCCAGCTTCACCAGGTTCCAGCCGCCAGCCTCGCGCGCCAGACGAAGCGTGCGGACCGCCTCGTTCGCGGTGAAGCACCCGGCGGTATTCGGCAGGTAGGTGTATCGCTTGGGATCGACGAAATCCTGCAGCATCGGGGCGGCCGGGTCGGACAGGTTCACCCGCCGCACGGCGACGGTCACCATCTCAGCGCCCGACGCCTCAATGGCGGCCGCCGTTTCCTCCAGGCTTTTGTATTTCCCGGTGCCCACGATCAGGCGGCTGCGGAAGGTGCGGCCGGCCACGGTCCAGGTGTCGGGATCGGCGTCGGCCTGGGTATATCCGTCCATGGGCTCAGCCCCCCCCGATAAAATGCACGATTTCCAGCCGGTCATCCGCCAGCAGGACCGTGTCTTCGTAGGTCGAGCGCACGACGATCTCTTCGTTGCGCTCCACCGCCACCTTGCGCCGGTCCAGGCGCAGCTGCGCGAGCAAGCCGGCCACGCTCATGCCATCCACGACCCGGAGAGGGTCGCCGTTCACGGTGAGATCGATCGCTGCGACGGTGTCCATGGACGGAATATGCGAGCCCACCCCGACCGCCGCAACCTCGGGCGCCGCAACCCACCCCGGACGGGTGGGTCAGAGATAGACGTCCCGTACCATCGCCACGGCATGGGTAATGGCGGCGTCCCAGGCGGGGACGGGTTGCATCTCGATCGAGATCGGGCCCTCGTAGCCGCCCTTCAGCAATGCGGCGGCGATGGCCATGTGGTCGAAGTCCCCCTGCCCTAACGGTGCCATGTCGGGTTCGCTGATGTGCATGTGGACAGCGAGGGGCGCTGCATCCAGCAGGACCGCCGGGTCTTCCTGTCCGACGAACATCATCCCGGTGTCGATCAACAGCCCGATGCCCGGGGCCGCCGCCTCGGATACGAAGCGCACGGCCTCTGCGGTCGAGGTCACGAACCGGCAGCCGTAGCGGGCCGGCACCGCTTCGAAGGCGATGGCGCTGTCGACGGCGGCAAAGGCCGGCGCGATCCGGCGCATCCCGCCGAGGGCGCGGTGCCAGGCCTCGTCAGCGCCGATTTCGCCCGGATCGCGCTGGGCCGGCGCCCCGAAGACGCAGGCGCGGGCACCCAGAATTCCGGCCAGGCCCGCCACCCGGTCCAGATGCGACTCGAGCCGGACCTGCTGCCCACCGGTTCCGAACAGCGAGACGTCATCGGCGCCAAACAGCACACCCTGCAAGGCGCAGCATTCGAGCCCCATGCCGTCCAGCCGATCGCGCAGGCGGCGCGCGTCGTCGGCGATGCCATCCCAGCGTCCGAACACCGCGAACGGCGCCAACTCCACCGCGGTGCAGCCGAGACGCGCCAGCAACGCCAGTCCTGCATCGAGCGCATCACCCGGCCATGCCAGGTTCGACACCGCAAGCGGCCCCATCAGGTCCCACCCTGGCCATCGACGACAAAACACATAGTTCGAACCTCCACCTCGTCACCCAACGCAGCGGCGGCCGGGATCGATCATGCGAGCATCATCAGATTCGCATTTCCCCCTGCAGCCGTGGTGTTGGTGCTGATCGCACGTTCATGCACCAGCCACTCGATGGGATAGCATCGGGCAGTTGCGACGTGGACCGGCACGATGGCCCCGTCGCGGCCGGCCAGGTCGTGCAACAGGGCCAGCAGGCCTTCGGGCAGGCCGGCGTAGAGTGCCGCGTCGACAGCCACCGCGGCGTCGGTTTGCTCGATCCACGGGTCCAGTACCCTGGGCAGGCCTGGCAACGCGCCCGCCGGCACGACGGCGCGGTTGCCGGCGGCCAGCGCCGCGCCCACCTGGTCACGCAACTCTGCCTGGGTCGCGGCCACGCAGAGAACCCGCCCGCGCGGCACCGTTTGGTAGCGGTTGTCCTCGCCGACCGGGCCGGGCAGCATCAGATCGACACCGGCGGGGGGCATATGAGATGGCGCAGACCCGCCCCATGCCGTCCATGCCGCATAGCCGGCGCCGAGCGTCCCGGCCGGCAGGTCTGCATCCACCGCGCACGAGGCCAGCAGGCGGCGCAGATAGAGGGGGCCGCCCGCCTTCGGCCCGGTCCCCGACAGGCCATGGCCGCCGAACGGCTGCACGCCGACGACGGCGCCTACCAGGTTGCGATTGACGTAGATGTTCCCTGCTCCGGCCCGCGCCACAACGCGGTCGGCCGTGTCGCCGATGCGGGTATGGATACCGAAGGTCAGGGCATAGCCGGTCGCATCGATGGCATCGAGTAGCGGGTCCAGCCCACCGCGGGCGAAGCGCAGCACGTGCAGCACCGGTCCGAAGACCTCGCGCTGAAGATCCGAGAGCGCCGCGATCTCGATGATCGTCGGCGCGACGAACGTCCCTGCCGCGCAGTCCGGCGGGAGCGCCATCTGATGGACCGCGTGGCCCGCGGCGCGCATCCGCCCGATATGCGCGTTGATCCCGTCGCGCGCGTCCGGCGAGATCACGGGTCCGATATCGGTTTCCAGCCGGTCTGGGTTGCCCACCGACAGCTCGGCCAATGCGCCCTTCAGCATTGCCAGGGTGCGGTCGGCGATTTCGTCCTGCAGGCAGAGCACCCGCAGCGCGCTGCAGCGCTGACCAGCGCTGTCGAAGGCGGATAGCAGGACGTCGGCGACCACCTGCTCGGCCAGGGCGGAGCTGTCGACCACCAGCGCGTTCTGTCCGCCGGTCTCTGCCACCAGCACGACGGGGGTGCGGTGCGGCGACAGGCGGGCGGCCAATTGGCGCTGGATCAGCCGGGCCACCTCGGTCGAGCCTGTGAACAGCACGCCGCATACGCGGGGGTCGGCGACAAGTGCTGCACCGACTCCGCCGCCGCCGGGCAGCAGGTGCAGGGCATCCGCGGGTACACCGGCGGCGTGCAGGATTGCGACGGCGCGGGCTGCGATAAGCGGGGTCTCCTCCGCGGGCTTGGCCAGCACCGGGTTGCCTGCGGCCAGCGCTGCCGCCACCTGGCCCGTGAAAATCGCCAGCGGAAAGTTCCAGGGGCTGATGCACACCACCGGGCCGAGTGGCAGGTGGGTCGCGTTGTCGAAGCCGGCCGCGACCTGGGCCGCGTAGTAGCGGAGGAAGTCGACGGCCTCTCGCACCTCCGCCACGGCGTTGGACAGCGACTTGCCGGCCTCACGCACGATCGGGCCCAGCAGTTCCGGCGTGGCTGCCTCCATCGCATCCGCCGCCCGGTGCAGCACGGCAGCCCGATCGGCGGGCAATGTGCTGGCCCATTTTGACCCGGCAGCCGCTGCCAGCGCCGCCTCGATCTCCGCCGGTTCGGCGTCGTAGGCGGTGCCGACGAGGTCGGCGTGCTGCGCGGGGTTGCGGATCTCGCGGCCGCCCGGCGCACCCACGCAGCCCAGATCGGCCGTGCGCAGCGGCGTGGCCAGGGCATGCAGCTGGTTCTCGTTGCTCAGGTCCAACCCGCGTGAGTTCGGCCGGTCCGGCGCAAACAGGTCCCGCGGGAGCCGGATGCGAGGGTGCGGCGCGCCGACAGGGTGGGAGGCCGCAACCTGAGCCACGGGGTCCGCGACAAGGTCATCGATCGTGACGGCCGGGTTCTGGATACGGTTGACGAAGGAGGAGTTGGCGCCGTTCTCCAGCAGGCGCCGCACGAGGTAGGCCAGCAGCGTCTCGTGCGTGCCGACCGGGGCGTAGATCCGGGCCGGGCGGTTCAGGCGGTTGTGCCCGACGACCTCGTCATAGAGCGGCTCGCCCATGCCGTGCAGGCACTGGAACTCGTACTGGCCGACCGCGAAGGCGTCGCCGGCGCAGGCGTGGATGGCGGCCACGGTATGAGCGTTGTGGGTGGCGAATTGCGGAAAGACGGCGTCGGGGGCGGCCAGCAGGCGCTGGGCGCAGGCGATGAAGCTGACGTCGGTATGGGCCTTGCGGGTGAAGACCGGGAAATCGTCGAGGCCGTCCTGCTGTGCGCGCTTGATCTCGCTGTCCCAGTAGGCGCCCTTCACCAGGCGGACCATCAGGCGATGGTTGCTGCGGCGGGCGAGATCAATGAGCCAATCGATCACGAAGGGGGCGCGCTTCTGGTAGGCCTGGACGACGAATCCGAGGCCGTTCCAGCCGGCGAGGGTCGGGTCGGCGCAGAGAGCCTCGATCAGGTCGAGCGAGAGGTCGAGCCGTTCCGACTCCTCCGCATCGATGTTGAAGCCGATGCCGTAGCCGCTCGACAGGCGCGCGAGGCCGGCCAGGCGCGGCAGCAGTTCCGCGATGACGCGCCCGCGCTGTAGCCGGGAATAGCGCGGATGCAGCGCCGAGAGCTTGACGGAAATGCCGGGGCCCGCGTATGGCCCTGCGCCGCCGGCCGCGCGGCCGATGGCGTGGATCGCGGTCTCGTAGTCGGCGTGATAGCGGTCGGCGTCGGCTTGGGTGACGGCGGCCTCGCCCAGCATGTCGTAGGAGTAGCGAAAGCCCTTCGCCTCCAGCCGGCGAGCGTGGCGCAGGGCCTCGTCGATGGTCTGGCCGGCGACGAACTGCTCGCCCATCATGCGCATCGCCATGTCGACGCCCTTGCGGATGATGGGCTCGCCGCTGCGGGCGATCAGTCGGCCCAGGGCCGAGGACAGACCGCCCTCGTCCACCGGAGAGACGAGGCGGCCGGTTACCACGAGGCCCCAGGTGGCGGCGTTGACGAACAGGGAGCCGGCGTGGCCCAGATGCGCGCGCCAGTCGCCGGGGCCGATCTTGTCGCGGATCAGGGCGTCGCGGGTGGCGGCATCGGGGATGCGCAGCAGCGCCTCGGCCAGGCACATGAGGGCGACGCCCTCCTGGCTGGAGAGGTCGTATTCGCGCACGAGTTGCTGCACCGCGCCGCTGGTGCCCTTCGCCCGCAATGCGGCGACCAGGCGGCGGGCGGTGGTCTCTGCCTGGCGGGCGGTTTCGGGCGGCAAGGTGGCCTCGGGCAGCAACGCCTGCACGCAGACGGGTTCGGCGGCGCGATAATGGGCGGTGATGGCAGCGCGCAGCGGCGGCTGCGGCTGCAAGCCGTTAATGTAGGTGGCGAAGGGGATTGGAGCTTCCATGCGCAAATCATGGGCGCGGCGACGCCGGTTGCAACGCTTTTCCGTACGCGCCTGCTGCGGTTCCTGCCGCTGGGTGGTCCCGGTTGTTGTTAGCGGGGCAGAGCGCGCTGCTCGTTGGCGATGCGGCTGTTCATGTCGCGCTCGGCATCGCGGTAGCCGGCATCGAGCTGGCTGCGGTTGAGGCGGCCCTGGTTGAATTGTTGTTGCAGGGCGGTGACGCGCTGGTTGTGCTGCGTCTGGATGTCGCGGACATGGCTGTTGTACTGGTCCTGTCGGCGCGCACTGTCCTGGTTGCGCGCCCGGTCGTCGCGGCGGTCGTCGCGGCGGTCGTTGCTTCGGCGCTCGTCGTAGCGGCGGTCGTCGTAGCGGCGGTCGTCGCCGCGATACGACTGCACCACGGGGCGGCGCGGCCCGTCGCCTTCGTAGTATTCGCCGGCGGGATAGGGTGCGCAGGCCGATAACAAGGTGCAAACGGCGGCAGGAATCATCAGGCGCATGAACTGGGCTCTTCTTCGTGGGTCAGGTCAGGCGCAGGTCAAGTCTCGCGCCGCCGCCGCATGACGCCGCATCAGGCCGGCCGTGTCCAGCCCCGGGATGCGGCCGTCCTCCACCACCCAGCGCCCGGCCACCATCACCCGATCGGCCCGCGTTGCGCCGCACAGCACCAGGGCGGCGAGCGGGTCGCCGGCACCGGAGAAGCGCAACTCGTCGAGCGTGAACAAAGCAAGGTCCGCCGCGGCGCCCACCGCGATCCGGCCCAGCTCTGGCCGACCCAGGCAGTCCGCGGAGCCCTGGGTCGCCCAGCGCAGCGCGTCGCGATGGCTGACGGCCTCGATCCCGTTGGCGTTACGCTGCACCAGGAAGGCGGCCCGCACCTCCTGAATAAGGTTCGAGCCGTCATTGGATGCGGAGCCGTCCACGCCCAGGCCGAGCGGCGCGCCCGCTGATTCGAGTGCGCAGGCCGGGCAGGTGCCGGATGCGAGGATCTGGTTACTGCAGGGGCAGTGCGTAACGCCGACGCGGGCGCGGCCGAGGCGGGCGATCTCGGGCGGCGAGAAGTGGATACCGTGGGCGAGCCAGGTGCCGGGTCTCATCCAGTTGCAATCTTCGAGGTAATCCAGCGGCGACTTGCCGAACCTCGCCAGGCAGAACGCCGCCTCGTCCTGGGTTTCGGCCAGGTGCGTGTGCAGGCCGACGCCGCGGCGTTCGGCGAGGTCGGCGGTTTCGCGCATCAGGCGGGTGGTGACGGAGAAGGGCGAGCAGGGTGCCAGCGCGATCTGCAGCATGGCGTGGGGTGCCGGGTCATGCAGGGCGTCGATGAGGCGTTCGCTGTCGGCCAGTATGGTGTCAGCGGTTTGCACGACGCTGTCGGGCGGCAGGCCGCCGTCGCGCTGCGACAGATCCATGGAGCCGCGGGTCATCACCGCGCGGATGCCCAGCCGGGTGGCCGCGGTGGCCTCGATCTCGATCGCGTTCTCCAGGCCCGGCGGGAACACGTAGTGATGGTCCGTGGTCGTGGTGCAGCCGGACAGCAGCAGTTCGACCATCGCGAGGGTCACTGCGGTATCGAACGATTCCGGCGTCAGGCGGGCCCAGACGGGGTACAGCGCCTGCAACCAGCCGAACAGGGTGCGGTCCATGGCGGCGGGGTGACAGCGGGTGAGGGTCTGGTAGAAATGATGGTGCGTGTTCACCAGGCCGGGCAGCACCACGTGGCGCGACGCGTCGAACACCACCGCCTCGCTGGCCGGGCTGCCGCCCGCTGGCAGCAGTTGGGTGATTCGGCCGGCTTCGACGACGACGCCCCCGGCCGCCTCGTCGTTCAGGATCGCGAGCGGGTTTTTCAGCCAGAGTGCGGTCATGGCGGAAGCGTGCCGGGTCTTCCCTCCGGGCGCAACGATCGGCCATGATGCAGCGCCACACGCTGGAGCCCTACCGATGTTGAGATCGATCCTCGCCGCCGTTTTGGTCCTGGGGAGCGTTGCTGCCAGCGCGCAGACGAAGGTGACTTTCGGCACCGACTGGCTGGCCGAGGCCGAGCATGGCGGCTTCTACCAGGCGCTCGCCACGGGGCTGTACAAGAAGCATGGCCTGGATGTGACGATCCGGATGGGCGGGCCGCAGAACAATCCGCCGCAGCAGATCGCGGCTGGCGTTGTGGATTTCCAGATATCGTCCGGCAGCTTCGCCGCGCTGTCGATGGCACAGCAGGAAATCCCGGTGGTGGCCGTGGCGGCGTTCTTCCAGAAGGACCCGCAGGTCTTGATCAGCCATGCCGGCGCCGGCAGCGACACGCTGGCCGCCATGAAGGGCAAGCCGATCATGATCTCGACGGCAGCGCGCAACGGCTACTGGCTGTTCCTGAAGGCAAAGTTCGGCTTCACCGATGACCAGGTGCGCCCCTACACATTCAGCCTCGCGCCGTTCCTGCAGGACCCGAAGGCCATTCAGCAGGGGTTCGTGTCGTCGGAGCCGTTCCAGATCGAGAAGGCGACGGGCAAGAAGCCGGTCGTGACCCTGCTGGCCGATAACGGCTTTGCCAGCTATTCGAACGTGATCCTGGCGCAGAGCAAGACGGTGCGGGACAAGCCCGAGTTGGTGCGCGCCTTCGTCGAGGCCAGCATCGAGGGCTGGCGGGACTACATGAAGGATCCTTCGGCGGGGAACGCGCTGATCCGCAGGGACAATCCGGACATGACGCAGGACGTGCTGGATGCGGCGGTGAAGACGATGGCGGAGTACGGGATCGTCGACAGCGGGGAGTCGAAGACGATGGGCCTGGGCGCGATGACGGATGCGCGGTGGAAGTCGATCTTCGAGACGATGGTGGCGGCTGGGTTGTATAAGCCGGAGTTGGATTACAGGAAGGCGTTCACGCTTGAATTCGTGAACAAAAAGTATGGGATGGAGTAGGGCGTATGAGATCTGCCTTCTTTGCTTTCGATCGGGCGGCTTGGTGGATTGCATCCGCCCTACGCTGATCAGAACCTTGAATAGCCTGCACTGACCCGGGCCAGGAACCGGGCCCGTGTCTGCGGCGTGGACACATTCATCGCGTAGTGCGCCAGGAAGACGGCTGGCTTGTGGAGGCCCATGCTTTTGCGGATGTAGCGCCGCACCAGCTTGCGCGGGTAATCGCCCATCAGCGCAGCCCTCCAGCCCGTCTGGCCGTAGGTGACGCAGCGGCCGATCTTTTGCAGGTGGTCATGCCAGACACGCTCCCATCGGTCGAAGGGGTCCTTGTGGGACGCGGGATGGACTCCGCGAAAGCGGCTTCAGGCTGTTATGCCGCCACGGCGCCGCCCATGCCGAACGGACGCTTGGCACGGCGCATGCTACGACCAGATCGCCATGATGCCGCAGCGTGTTCCATGACCGAGCCAATCGTCAGCCTGAGCGGCGTCCGCAAGGCGTTTTCCAACGGGACGCTGGCGCTGGACGGCGTCGATCTTACTGTTCGCCGCGGGGAGTTCGTCAGTCTGCTGGGTCCGTCAGGCTGCGGCAAGTCGACCGCGCTGCGGCTGATCGCCGGCCTTACCCGTCCCAGCGCCGGGCGGGTCGCCTGGGCGGGGGGCACCCCGAACCTGGGCTTCGTGTTCCAGGAGCCCACGCTGATGCCGTGGCGGACCGTGGAGGCAAATGTCCGGCTGCCGCTGCAGGTGCAGGGCATGTCGCGGGCCGAGGCGGCGCCGCGCATTGCCGACAGCCTGGCCCGGGTGGGGCTGACCGGGTTCGAAGGGTCCTATCCGCGCCAGCTTTCGGGCGGCATGAAGATGCGCGTCTCCATTGCCCGGGCGCTGACGACCCGACCCGACATCCTGCTGATGGACGAGCCCTTCGCAGCATTGGACGAGATCACCCGGGCGCGGCTGAACGACGACCTGCTGCGGCTGTGGGAGCAGCAGGGGTTGACGATCGTGTTCGTCACCCACAGCGTCTACGAGAGCGTTTATCTCAGCAGCCGCATCGTGGTGATGGCGCCACGGCCGGGCCGGATCGTTGCCGATCTGGCGGTCGAGTCGCCGACCGGGCGCGACGACCTCTATCGCACGACCGCGACCTACAACCGGGACTGCCGCGTTGTGTCCGGTGCGCTGAAATCCGCCATGAGTCAGCCGGGGGGGGACATGGCGCATGTCTGACGGCGCGCCCGACAGCTTGGGTCGCCGGGTCCTGCTTGCCGCCCTGCCCTTCATCGTCGGCCTGATCTTTCTGTGTGCATGGGAGGCCGTGGTCCGCATCCAGGAGATCCCGGTCTACGTCTTGCCCGGCCCCATCCGCATCGCCACCAAGCTGGTCGAGGATTGGGGCACCCTGTCCGGCTCGCTGCTGGTGACGCTGCAGGTCACGGCCATGGCCATCGTGGCGGCGGTGATCGGCGGCGGCGGGCTTGCGATCTTGTTCGCCCAGTCGCGCTGGATCGAGGCGAGTCTGTTTCCCTATGCCATCATCCTGCAGGTGACGCCGGTCGTCGCCATCGCGCCGCTGATTTTGATCTATATCCACAACACGCAGTTGGCACTGCTGTTCTGCGCCTGGCTGGTGGCGTTCTTCCCGATCCTGTCCAACACCACGCTGGGGCTGAACTCCGTCGATCACAACTTCCTGGACCTGATGCAGCTGTACCGCGCCCGGCGCAGCCAAGTGCTGTGGTATCTGCGTCTGCCGGGTGCGATGCCCTACTTCCTCGGCGGGCTCCGCATCGCCGGCGGGCTGAGCCTGATCGGCGCCGTCGTCGCAGAATTCACTGCAGGCACGGCCACCGCCGGCACCGGACTGGCCTATCGCATCCTGGAGAGCGGCTATCGACTCGACATCGCCAGGATGTATGCAGCACTCGTGCTGCTGTCGCTGACCGGGATCCTTATCTTCGTCGCCTTCAGCGGCTTGTCCTGGCTCCTGCTGCATCGCTGGCACGAGAGCGCGACCCGGCGGGAGAACTAGGCATGACCGACTGGACTGCTTTTGCCGTGGAGTTGGGCGACATCCCCGTCATCACCGAGCCCGCGCTGGTGCGTCAGAAAAGCCGCGACTTCTTCTGGTACAGCCCCATCCTGAAGGCGCAGGTCGATCACAAGACCGCCGACATCGTCGTCTGCCCCCGCACCGAGGCAGAGGTGGTCGCGACCGCCGCCCTGTGCGCCCGCCACCGCGTGCCGTTGACGGTGCGTGGCGGAGGCACCGGAAATTATTGCCAGGCCGTGCCTCTGGAAGGTGGCGTCGTGCTGGACATGACGGCGCTGGACGCGATCATCAGCCTGGAACCCGGCCTGCTGACCGTCCAGCCCGGGGCGAAACTCATCGACATCGATGCCCATTGCCGTCCTCTGGGATGGGAGCTGCGGATGCACCCCAGCACGAAACGCACGACCACGATTGGCGGCTTCATCGCCGGGGGCAGCGGCGGGGCCGGGTCGGTCACCTGGGGTGGCCTGCGCGACCGCGGCAACCTGGTCGCCACCCGCGTCGTGTCGTGCGAGGCCGAACCCCGCATCGTCATCCTGATCGGAGACGCGACGGCGGGGGTGAACCACGCCTACGGCACAACGGGGATCATGACCCAGCTGACGGTCGGCAT
>JAYVEG010000216.1:0-3280 GCA_043748985.1 Rhodospirillales bacterium | reverse complement strand
CGGTGAAATCAGCCTGCGCGGCCCGGCTCGGCCGGTTGGCGACGTTCGCGAGAACGTCATCGCAGCCGCTCGGGCAGGCATCGACACCGTGATGCTGCTGGCGCGCAATCGCCGGGACCTGGACGACATACCGGCTAGCGCCCGCGCCCAATTGCGTTTCCTGTGGCTCGAGACCGTCGACGATGCGCCTGCCGCGACGATCGGACCGCACGCCTTCCTTCAAACGATCGCCGAACCCTCGGCGTCGTGAACCCTGTTCGGAGCCTTCATGTCCCATCTCATAACTCTCGACGACGACCCCGAGACGCCGAACGACCCCGAAAACCCGACCGACCCGGACGTGCCGGAGCCGCTCGGCCCCGACACGAAAGAACCCGGCGACAACCGCACGCTGAACGCGCCGATCAACGAACTGGAAAGCCGGCTGCTGAAGCAGCGCAAGGTGCTGATCTTCGGGGCGATCAACGACAAGGTCGCGCGTGACGTGACGGCGCGGCTGCTGACCCTGGCCAGCGAGGGCGACGAACCCATCGACGTCTATGTGAACTCACCAGGCGGCCATGTGGAAAGCGGAGACACGATCCACGACATGATCCGCTTCGTCGATGGCGTGGCGCCGGTCCGCATCATAGGCACCGGCTGGGTCGCGAGCGCCGGGGCGCTGATCTTCCTCGCAGGCCGCAAAAAGCACCGCATGTGCCTGCCGAACACGCGGTTCCTGCTGCACCAGCCCATGGGCGGCGTCCGTGGCCCGGCGACCGACATCGATATCGAGGCGCGGGAGATCGTCAAGATGCGCGAACGCATCAACCGCATCATCGCGCACGAGACAGGCCAGCCGCTGGAAAAGGTCGTGACCGACACCGACCGCAACTACTGGATGAACGCCGACGAGGCGATCGCCTACGGTCTGTGCCATCGGGTGATCAAGTCGGTCAAAGACCTGTAGCCGGTTCAGCGTTGGGCGCGATCCCGTTCGCGCCCAACGCCCGTTGGGCGCGATCCCGTTCGCGCCCAACGCCCCTCGCGCGCGATCGGCAACCCTGACGATATCCGCGGCCATCGGTTTGTCCACGAAGCACATGAACTGTCCCTGCTGCGACGCCATGGACCGCGGGCCGTGAGTAGTTTCCGAGGCTCCCACTCGGCAGCGATTCCGCCTCAAATGGCACTTCATCATTAGCAGCGGAGGATCGCATGGCCAAACCAGAAAACAGCACGCCCGCCGATGATGTCGGGCCTCGATCCGTAAGGCCTGCGCCCCACCGAGCCTATGGCGCGGGATCGGAGGCTGACGGCGAGCCGGTCGGCGAAGCCATGATGGACGCCGACGCCGATGCCGACATGGGCAGGCAAAAGTCGCTGTTCTGCCCGCCCGCGCCACAAGGTCGCAGAAGCCTGTTCCGGCGCTGATACGGCCAAGATGACGCAGCTCCGGTTCCATAGCGCCGGCCGGTGATCCTCGGCCGTCTCTTCCAGTTCCCGGCGCCCCTACTGCCATGGGATCTGACGCCGCTACGGGCCGAGCTCTTTGGCACGGAGCGGCTGGAGCAGCTTGCCCGGAGCCTCGCCGCCGCACAGCCCGTGACGACAAGCCAGGCTCGGGACAGCCGTCTGGCCGACCGTCTCGCCGAGAATGCCGCGTTCCTGTTGCAAACCAATCGTGCTTTGGCAAAGTCGGCCGAGGACGGCCATCACGCGACCCCGGCTGCCGAGTGGCTGTCCGACAACTATCACCTCGTGGACATGCAGGTCCGCGAGATCGGCGTCGACCTGCCCCCTGGCTTCTACGCGCAGCTGCCGAAACTGGCCACGGGTCCATTTACTGGCCTGCCCCGGGTGTTCGGTGCCGCGTGGTCGCTGGTTGCGCACACGGATAGCGATTTTCGCCTTGAAGCCTTCCAACGCTACCTCGTCGCCTACCAGGCGGTGCAGCCGCTGACCATCGGCGAGCTTTGGGCCGTGCCGATCATCCTGCGGATCGTGCTGATCGAAAATCTGCGGCGCATCGCGGAACTGGTCAAGACCGACGCGGCGGCCCGGGGGGCAGCGGACGACCTGGCGGAGCGGGCGGAAGATGCGGTCAGCGACGCTGCAAACCTGTCATCCGAGTTGCCGGACCACTGGCCAAACCGCATGAGCGTGACGGACCCGTTTGCGGTCCAGCTCGCGCATCGGCTGCGCGGCCACGATCCCAACACGAACCCGGCCCTCGCCTGGCTCGACCGCTGCCTCGCGGCACGGGGCAAGACGGTCGAGGCCGTGGTCCACGACGAGTTGCACAAGCAAGGCATGGCCAATGCCACGGTCCGCAATGTCATCACCAGCCTGCGGACGATCGCCGGCATGGACTGGACGGCGGTGTTCGAGACAGTCTCCCAGGTCGACTCCATTCTGGCGGGCGCGATGCCCTTCGCCGACCTGGATTTCCCAACGCGCAACCTGTACCGCACCGCCATCGAGGTGCTGTCGCGCGGCTCTGAACAATCCGAACTCGACATCGCCCGGGCCGCGGTCGCGGCGGCATCGGGCCATACCGGCGCGCGCCAGGGCGACCCGGGCTATTACCTGATCGGCGGCGGTCGGCCAGGGTTCGAGGTGGCCATGGCTTACCGCCCGACGCCGCGTGCCTGGTTGGAGCGGAGATGCCGCCGGCTGGGTATCGGAGGCTACGGCATCGCCGTCGTGACACTCGCGCTTGCCTTCGTCGCCGGCCCGCTGCGGCTCGCGGCGGATGCCGGGGTTGGCGCACTCTGGCTTGTCGTTCTTGCGGCCACCGGCTTCGTGCTGGCCTCTGATGCGGCAGTCGCGTGCATAAACCGGCTGGCGACCTGGGCGTTCGGCGCGACGGCGCTGCCCGCGCTTGCGCTCGAGGCGGGTATCCCCGCACAGCTGCGAACCCTGGTTGCCGTCCCGGTCTTGCTCACCACCGAAGCCGCTGTGGCCGACCAGGTGGCGGGATTGGAGATCCACCACCTCGCCAGCATAGATGGCGAGGTGCACTTCGCCCTGCTGTCCGACTGGACCGACTGCACGACGGAGCACGCCGATCGCGATGCAGCACTGTTGGCGGTCGCCGCGTCGGGCATCGCTCGTCTGAACCGCCTGTATGGCAAGGCGCCGGGTGGCGACCGCTTCCTGCTGCTGCATCGGCGCCGGGTGTGGAATGCCGGGGAGGCGTGCTGGATCGGATGGGAGCGCAAACGCGGCAAGCTGCACGAGCTGAACCGGCTGCTGCGCGGGGCAGTCGACACGACCTTCCTGGACCCACCCCCGATAC
>JAYVEG010000215.1:0-3280 GCA_043748985.1 Rhodospirillales bacterium | reverse complement strand
GATATGGGTGCGAGCAGGCCGTTTATCCCGTTTGGTTAACATGGAACCGACTATTTGCAGAAGAAAGTCGCGGCGGACAACGCCACTTATAAGGGTGGCTTCCTGGTGTCGCGTCGGGCGAGTTCAGATTTCGATCAGACGAAGGCGGCGGACGAGGTCGATGATCCCGTCGGGTTCCACGTTGGCGAAGGCAAGGCGCAGGTGGTTTTCCTGCCAAGGGCCGAACGCGCTGCCAGGCAGGCCGACGGCGCCGAGTTCGGTTGCGACTCTTTCGGCGACCTGGGTGGAGGGGATGCCGGGGAAGGGGTGGCGGACGTAGGCGAAATAGCTGCCCAGAGATTCGACTTGCCAGCCGGCGAGTTGCTGGAAGCTGTGTTGGACCGTGTCGGCGCGGCGGTTGATGGTGGCTCGGTTGGCGGCGCGCCATTCGCCCAGGGCGGGGATGGCCCAGCCGAGCACTGTCTGTCCGCCGCGTTGGGGGCAGATGTGCAAGCAGTCGAGCACCTTCGTGAAGGCAGCGATCAGCGTGGCGTCCGCCGTGATGGCGCCGAGGCGGTGACCCGGAATGCAGTAGGCCTTGCTGAAGCTGTAGAGCTGGATGAGGTGGCCGGGCCAATCCGGGTTGGTGAACAGGTCGTGGGCGCGGGTTTGGTCCTGGGGCAGGAAGTCGCGGTAGGTTTCATCGAGGATGAGGGGGATGCCGCGGGCCGTGCAGAGCGCGTGAAAGGCGGCGATGGTGGCGGGCGGGTAGACGGCGCCGGTGGGGTTGTTGGGGGTGATGAGAACGATGGCACGGGTGCGGTCGTCGATGAGGGCGGCCGCCGCGGCGGGGTCCGGTACGAAGCCTGCATCGGCACGGCAGGGGAGGGCGCGCGGCTCTATGCCCAGCATGGCGCAGGTCTGCTGGTGATTCCAGAACCACGGGAGCGGGAGGATCACGTTGTCGCCGCGTTCGGCGAGCGTGGTCATGGCGAGAAAGAAGGCCTGGTTGCAGCCTGCTGTGATGGCGACCTGGTCGGGGCCTATCGTGCCGCCGTAGGTTGTGGCGAGGTCGGCGGCGTAGGCCTCGCGCAGAGGAAGGTCGCCGTTGATGAGGCCGTAGCGGGCGTGGGCCGGGTCGGATGCGGCGGTGGCGGCGCGGGCCAGGAGCTCGGGGTGCGGGGCATAGCCGGGGACGGCCTGGCATAGGTCCAAGAGGGGGCCGTGGCGGCCGCCGTAGCGGGCGGCCCAGGCGTGGGCGGCGGGGATGGGCGGGGTTTCGATCGCGGCGACGAGGGGGTTCACGCGGGGCAACGGGGCGTCTCCGGATGTGGCTTGAGGGGGTGGCTCGACCGGGATGGCCGGCGGGGGCATGATAGCGGCAACGCTCAAAGGGAAGAAAACGCCATGTATCCAGATGTCCTGCTTCATATCGACGGCGCGTGGGTCCCGAGTGCGTCCGGCGCCACGCTGGATGTGATGAACCCGGCCACGGGGGAGGTGAACGGCAAGCTGTCGCATGCGGGGATCGCGGACCTGGATCGGGCGCTGGCGGCGACGACGAAGGGGTTTGCGCAATGGCGCAAGGTTTCGGCGTTCGAGCGGTCGAAGCTGTTGCGGAAGGCAGCGGACCTGCTGCGGAGTCGGGCGGGCGAGATCGCGACGCTGATGACGCTGGAGCAGGGCAAGCCGGTGGGCGAGGCCAAGATGGAGGCGATGGCCGGGGCTGACGTGATCGACTGGTTCGCGGAGGAGGCGCGCCGGGTCTATGGGCGGTTGATTCCGGCGCGGGCCGAGGGCGTGTACCAGATGAGCATGCGGGAGCCGGTCGGGCCGGTTGCGGCGTTCACACCGTGGAACTTTCCGATCAACCAGGCGAACCGGAAGATCGCGATCGCGCTTGCGGCCGGCTGCAGCATCATCGTGAAGGGGCCGGAGGAGACGCCGGCGTCGTGTGCGGCGCTGGTGCGGTGCTATATCGATGCGGGGTTGCCGGCAGGGGTGGTGCAGCTGGTGTTCGGGACACCGGCGGAGATCTCGGAGTATTTGATCCCGCATCCGGTGATCCGGAAGATTTCGTTCACGGGGTCGACTCCGGTTGGCAAGCAGCTGGCGGCGTTGGCCGGACTGCACATGAAGCGGGCGACGATGGAGCTGGGCGGGCATGCGCCGGCGATCGTGTTCGACGATGCCGATGTGGTGGCGGCAACCAAGCAACTGGCTGCGGCGAAGTTCCGGAATGCGGGTCAGGTGTGCGTGAGCCCCACGCGGTTCCTGGTGCAGGAGAAGGTGTTCGACCAGTTCGTGGAGGGGTTCATCACCTATGCGAAGGGGCTGAAGGTTGGCGACGGGATGGAGGCGGGGACGCAGATGGGTCCGTTGGCCAATCCGCGGCGGATCACGGCGATGGAGACGCTGATCGCCGATGCCGTGCAGAAGGGGGCGGAGGTGAAAACCGGAGGCAAGCGGATCGGCAACAAGGGCAACTTCTTCGAGCCGACGGTAATGACCGGTGTAAACAGGGAGATGCGGGTGATGAACGAGGAGCCGTTCGGGCCGCTGGCGGTGATTTTGCCGTTCCGTGGGATGGAGGACGTGCTGGAGGAGGCGAACCGTCTGCCGTTCGGGCTTGCCAGCTATGCGTTCACGCGGTCGACGAAGAGCGCTGCGGCGATCTCGGCTGGGGTGGAGGCGGGGATGATGACGATCAACCACATCGGTCTGGCGCTGCCGGAGGTTCCGTTTGGCGGGATCAAGGATAGCGGTAGCGGCTCCGAGGGTGGATCGGAGGCGATCGAGAGTTATCTGAACATCAAGTTCGTGACGCAGGCGGCGGGGTAGGCGCTCCACCCTCACCCACCCTCTCCCGCCAGCGGGAGAGGGCCTTAAGGGGGCGGGGGTGTTTCCGTTTCCAGGGCCATGAGCTCGCGGCTGCCGGTGAGCAGGCTCGTCGCGCGGTCGATGGAGCGGACGACGGCGGTGCCGGCACGCTGAACGGCGGGATCGGCGTGGTTGGTGAGGCGGTCCGACATCATCAGGGCGGGCGAGAGCACGCCCCGGAGGTCGTGGCGGAGGGCGGCGGTATGGGTGCGATAGGACTCTAGCCGTGTGCGGAGGGCGGCGGCCTCGCTGCGTTCGGGCGGCTCGGTTGCCGGTTGGGCGCGAAATGCCGCGCGTTGCCCGAGGCCGGCGAGGATTGCTGCGAGGATGGCGGCGAAGAACAACGGGACGCCCAGCCCGATCATGGCCAGGGTTGCGCCGATGGCGCCGAAGGCCATGAAGGCCGCCAGGATGGACAGCC